>JANOJB010000018.1:0-30986 GCA_031407985.1 Pseudomonadota bacterium
GTATCTGCGCACCTACGACTTTCGTGCCATGTAAGCCATGACGGTGTCCGATCAGTCCGAATCCGACAGGTTGTTCACCGGGCTGCCGGTGCAAGCCCGTGTCGGGGGTGGTGTGACCAACGCGATCGCGCTGAACGAGACCATGGTCAGGGGCAAGACCATCAATCTCATTCAGATCTCGCTTTTGGTTTTAGTCATCACCTCGCTGCTCCTGCGTTCGATCGCCGGCGGTTTTCTTGTCTTGTTGCCGCTCGGCACGGCGGCGCTGGTGAATTTGGGCCTGATGGGCTGGGCGGGGATTCCGCTGTCGATGGGAACCGCCGCGATCTCCGCGATGGCCATCGGTATCGGCGCCGACTACGCCGTGTATTTCTTGTTTCGCGTCCGCGAGGAATTCGAGCGCACCGGCGATCTGCGGCAGGCGACTGCCATCGCGCTCGTCACGTCGGGCAAAGCGATCGCTTACGTGGCCAGCGCCGTCGCGGGCGGATACCTGTGCCTGGCGTTTTCAGGATTCAAGGTCCACGTCCTGCTAGGGGCGCTGGTGGCCCTTACGATGGTTATCAGCAGCGCGGCGACGGTGGCGCTGCTTCCGGCGGTGATTCTGCGCGCGCCGCCTCGTTTTTTGAAGCGGCGGCCGGCCCCGATCGGACGACCCGCCGCACAACGTCCCTGACGCGCGCTCCCTGCCGGGTCATGGCGAGGAATAGCCTCCCGCTTTCGCCGACGCGCATACGTCAGGCGCCGCGCGTGCCAGCTTCGCCCGATCTGGCCCGGGGCGGGACACACGCGATGGAGCCGTGAACCCGACTAGTCCGAGAACTTGGCGCAGGGAGGGGTGGGACAGATCGACATACAGGGTCCGGAACTCGTCGGCGCGGCGATCTTTATGTAGTCGGGGAAGATCTGATAGCCGTCTCGGTTTGCGTTGTTCCTGCCCACCACGTCAAAGCGGAATCGCGTGGTGTTGCGGAATATCTTGACCTTCGTTGCAACCGCCAGCTCCTTGAAGACCGGGTCCCGAGCCCACAGATCCAGTACCGGCCCAATCGGCGACCATGAGTTGTTGTCGAAGGCGGGTCGGTTGAACATGAGCTGGACTTTCGCCGATGTGCTGGTTCTCATCACGCCCACCGAGATGCTGGAGCAATCATCCCTGGTTATGGGAACGTAGTACGAGACGAAATCACCCACGGCGTTTGACTGCAGATTGCTTCCCTTGCCATTCGAAAACTGCGGCGCGACGGACGTGGCATGGACGTCAGACGACTTGGACGACACGATCATCAGCTCGGTCTGCATGTTCGCGTCGTGCTCGCAAGCGCCGATGTCGAACCTGTTTCCGTCCGCGATGGCATCCACGCCGCGCGGGAAGTGCCTTTGATCCTCGGTCTGACCGGAGGTCGCGTTGAAATCGATGGCTGGGCTGTCGGACCCGAGCGCGAGCACCCCGGTGTGATACGCGCCGCCCACATCCCATGTTCGGTCGTTCAGGAACCCGGGATCCTGTCCGAACAGGTTGTTGGTTCCGCCGAGGACGTTGGTGTTCTGCGTCGATTGAACCAGCGAGTTGTTGCAGGTCCAGATCGAGCCGTGCCAGTCGGGAGCCGGGGAGGCGCTGTTGCTTCCGACGATCGACTCGGCAAGGATGGCCTTCCCTGCGCCGGTTACCCGCACGCCGCCTCCCTGACCGGAGGCGCTGTTGAGCCCGATGGTCGAGCCCGTGATGCTGAAGGTCCCCGTGCCGGGGAGGAACAACTCCAGTCCGCCGCCCGAAGAGGCGGAGTTCGACGCTATGGTCGAGTTGACTATCGTGGAGGCCCCCCCGTCTCCAAAGTAGATGCCTCCGCCGACCCCTGATGCCGCGTTGTTCGAGATCTCGGAGAAGCGCACGTTCAGGACTGCGGCGGTGTCGGTCGTCATGGGCGCGAAGAACACCCCTCCTCCGTTGGTCGAGGTGTTGAAATCGATGATTGAGTCGATGATGTCGAGGTCCATGCCTTGGACGATGACGGCGCTGCCGCCGAATTGGGTGATACGGCAGCGCAGCAACGTCAGCTTGCGGTTGCCGGGCCCAAAGGCATAGATGCCCGTCTCGCTCCCGGGGGATGGACCTTGCAGGACAATGTCGCGAAATTCCACGTTGACCCCTGTCGGAGCGAGAGAATTCGAAGAGATGAAGAACAGTTCACGGGTGTCATTGTTGGACTTGATGCTGGCCTGGACCCCGGCGGTCGCCGAGCGAATGATCACGCTGCGTTCGATCTCCAACGTATAAAGGCGCGTGGCCGGCAATGAATAAATTCCGATGTCGGGCTTGAGCGTGATTGTGTCTGCGCTGCCGTTTCCGGCCGGACAATCCGAGAAGGCAGCCCGGGTGTTCAACGCCTCCAGCGCCTCCATGAAGGCGCACCCGTCACTGCCGTTGACGGTCATATTGGTGGTGGTGACGGGGATGGTGGCTGCTGCCGCATTGCTTGCGCACAGAGCCACTGTCAATGCCGTCGCCCCGGAGCTCAGAAGCAAAGCAAAGGCAGTTGGCGTCAAGGATAGGTTTCTATTGGGCCTGGGCATCTTGTCCCTTCAATCGTTGTGGCGTTGTGGCGTTGTGGCGTTGTGGCGTTGTGGCGTTGTGGTGTTGTGGTGTTGTGGTGTTGTCGCGTTGTCGCGTTGTCGCGTTGTCGTGGGTGTTCGCCATGAATATTTCGTTTGGGAGCGGATCAGGGTCGGCATGGTTGTTCGAATGCCGCTCGCTGGCAAGCTCGATCTCCCGAATTGTCCCTCCCGCGCTGACACCGTTAGGTACGACTTTCAACCCGAGGCCGCACCCCTCCCAGAAACGGCAACCAGCAATGTCGCGACCAGAACTGCATCATCAGGGTCATCGGGGTGGCCCTGGACATCTCCGATCGGACTCGTCTTGAAGCATCGGTGCGCGACCGCGAAGAGCGCTACCGGCTGATGGCGCGCGCGACCAACGACGTGATCTGGGACTGGGGCTTCGAGACCGGCGAAGTCGTCTGGAACGACGCGGTCCATGAAGTGTTCCGCTATGCGCGCGAAGAGGTCGTCGGGCGCGTCGAGTGGTGGTCCGCCCGGATCCATCCCGACGATCGCGCGCGTGTCCTTGCCAGCCAGCATGCACGCTGCTGCGTATCATCCAGCGCGCCCTGGGCGGAGACGCGGTGGTTAAAGCCGACAAGGGTCGCGATGCGCTGGTGTTGCTCGAACGAGATCAGGCGTGCGACGTGATCCTATGTGACCTCATGATGGGCGACATGACCGGAATGGATCTTCACGCCGAGGTGGAGCGCCGATGGCCGCAGCTGGCCCAGCGGTTCGTTTTCATGACGGGCGGAGCCTTCATTGAAGCAGCCAGCAAGTTTCTCAAGCGCATTCCGAACGCCTGCGTCGAAAAGCCATTCGATCTCGACACCCTCCGAGCCGCAGTGGCGACTCGGCGCTAAGACCGCCGCCCTACGCGGCCAGCCCCGACTGGGCCCCGCGCTCTCTACTTCCGCTTGTTTTTCTTTTCCTTGAACTTCTTGTGCTTGCCGTGGCCCCCGTCGCCGCCCGCCATTTCTCTTTTTTTTTCCTTCGTCTTTGATCCCTTGTCCTTGTAGTGCTTGTCCTTGTAGTGCTTGTACTTGCCGGGGGGAACCCTGACCAGAGCCATCGGGATGGCCCTCTCCTGCACAACGACCCAGCCGCCGCGGTGGTCCCGCGTGCGGTACCACACCCGGCCCGAACGCGACCAGTACCAGCCGTCCACGAAGAAGACTTCTTGGTCGTAATCCGGCACGACTTGGATACCCGGGCTGACCTCAACCAGCACCGGCGCGGTCTCGAACCGGATAGTGGGGACCGTCAGTTGGACCTGAACGTTGACCTGCGCCGGAACGGGCCGGGGGATGACGCTCACCAGAACGAAAGCGACGGTCGCCGAGATTGTGAAGGGGGTTCGCTTGCTTCGCATGAGATGACTTCTCCCCTGAACCTTAGGCACTCGGAGGCCGACAAACCTTCGACGCCGATCCTCCATCGACTCCTCCATCGACCGGAGGGTCGATAGCGTTCAGCGTGGAGCTGCAATTTGCCTCATTATCCACTGCGCGGTGGACATTGCAGTCGGCCTTCACGTCACACGCCAGGAGGCAGAAGTTCCGCGCTAAATCGGGGTCGGACACGCACACCGAACCTGCGGGGCAGGCCGTACTCGTCGTGCAGTCTGCGATGCCGCACATTCCTCCCTTGAACTGCGTAAGGCACACCTGGCCGGCCTCCTGACACCCCGAGTTGTCACTGCATGCCGCGCCAACGCCGCGTCGAACCGCAGCGGAGCCGCCGTCACTGCTACAGCCGATCACGATCCACGAAGCCAGTAGAGAAAGTCTGCCCGCGAGTCCCTTGATGCGCACGACAGACAGCATGCAATCAGTTGTATCACAACCCTCGCTTGGTCGCGGTGGCCGGTAGTGGGTCACCCGGTGCCCAGGATGGCGGTCATGCGCCGATCTGCCCGTTCGTCCGCGCCGCCCGCCAGCCGCACCAGGTTTGAACTGGTCAACATGGCGAGATATCTATCGCCGAGTCTTGCAGCCAGAATGTCAACGGTCACGGCAATGTCGCTAAGGACCGCTCTACCTTCCACGATGGGAAGGGTCTCACGGACCGCAACGCCCGAAGTAGCAGGTGCCGTCTCGCGGCGCGCAGATGCCTTCGTCGCCGCACTTCGTGAGAACGGTCGAGGCAGCGCAGACCCTCGGCTCGGGAGCCCGTGTCGAGACGCAGTTCTCGCTGAGGCAGTCTCCATTCTCGACGCATGGATCGCCGACGGTGCCCAGCGTGCACCACCCTTGGCCGGTCCCCAAGGCGCAGTTACCGCCCGGACAGAAGGCGCAGTTGCCGTCCCGACAGCCGCTGTCGTTCACGCACAGGGTCCCCAGGTCGCCGGAGACACATCCTCCGGTCGCCGTGGATGCCCGTCGCTGGCAGACGCCGCTGGTGCAGTCGCTGGAGCTGACGCAGGGACCCGGGCCCGTGGTGCAGTATTTCGCCACGCAGAAGTTCGTCAGGCAGTCCGCCGGGGTGTTGCACTGCGAGTCCAGCTCGCCCGTTGAACACCACCCGAAGTCGTCTGTCCCGAGGACGCAGGTGAATGTCAGGCAATCGGCGCTGGTGAAGCACGGGCTGCTCACGCCGCCGTTCGAACACAATCCAAAGTTGACGCCGCCGACTGTCTTTCGGACGAGACACCTACCGGAGAAACCGCAATGGGCGTCCGTGTTGCAGGCCTCGCCCGGCGCGCGATACGCGCAAGCTTGACCACCCGTATCGTGGGTCACGCACCCGTTGACGAAACAGTCGCTTTCGTTGGTGCAGGGGCTGCCGGAACCACCCGTTTGGCATACGCCGATGCCCTGGTTCA
Source organism: Pseudomonadota bacterium (assembly GCA_031407985.1). GTDB lineage: Bacteria > Myxococcota_A > Polyangia > Fen-1088 > Fen-1088 > FEN-1088. The sequence continues at coordinate 5,429 of JANOJB010000018.1, forward strand.
CGCATTTGCCGCCCGCGCATTCGTCGTCGCGGGTGCACAGCGGAGTCGCAACGCGGTTCACGCATTCAAGCAGCGCCATATGTTCGGCGAGGGTCTCCATGCTGTTGGGAGGGGTCTTGCACACCTCGCAGTTCATGCCCGTCGCGCATCGTCCGAAGCTGCAAGTCGCAAAGCCGCCCAGCACACACTCGCAATTGGCCGGGTACGCGCACGCGTCGCAGGTGGACAGCCGTTCGACCTTCACGGCGAACCGGGCGCACGGGTCGGTGGTGCCGCTGTCCGCCGTGACGGCACCGTCGTTTCCGGAGACGCCGGCGTCGTCTTTCGGCTTGGCCGAGCCCTGCATGCAAGCCTGGCCCCCGATCGCCGCCGCGCAAACCAGCAGGCCAAAGACCCATGAAGCGCGCGGCATCGCGAGATAGTGCCATGAACCTCCCGTGCAAACAGCATCTTGCGATGTCGTGGGTGTGCTCCACGGAAGAACCGTTTAGTCGATCCGATCACGCGCCAAAGCTTGGCAGGGTGAGTCGATAGGTACTGGGGACTTTCGCGTCGGCGGCCAGGCATATTGAGGTTCGCGACTTGGGTTTCGCGACCGGATCCGCGGATCGTCTGGCGTCCCGTACGTTTGCTGTTCCGACTCAGGTTCAGGAGTGTAGGGCAAGTAACAGGGAAAACGGGGAAGGGAGCGGGGGGCCTCCGGCTTCAAACCGACATAGGTGCTCATCGCGTTGAGTTGTTGCGGACGTCCGATCTCGCTACATCGAGCAAAGTCCCTAAAGACGGCCGGAACGAAACCGATATAGTCATTCCAATGAACATCCAGATGCGGCCTGTCGCGACGCTGATTGCAGTGAGCTTGTTGTTCGGGACCATGATGACCGTCGGGGGATGTGGCGGAGGTGGCGGTGGTGCGGACGCGGGCGGCTTGGGCGGAGCCGCAGCCGGCAACACCGGTACGGACGGCGGCTCGGGAACCGGCGGAAGCACGGGCAGTGGCGGATCGACGGGCAGCGGCGGCGGTGGAGGGAGCACCGGCAGCGGCGGCGCGGCCGGCGGCACCAGCGGTGCGGTGAACTGGCACTGCGCGGAAACCGCGGGGGTCCAGTGCTTATGCGACAGTGTGATCGCGTATCCCCAGACGAGCTGCCAGGCGACCTTTACCTGCTGCTACTCCTATGCCTTGGGGGGCGCGCGGCAAGGCTGCGTCTGCGAGAACCGAGATGCGAACGAGTGCAACGTGCTGGTGACCGGCACGAGCGGCGCGACCCGCCGCACCACCTGCCCCCCTCCCTAATCAATTGGGCCGTGCCCGTCTCGGGTTCCGGCGGGTAGCGATCTCGCTACATTCGCTGCCCATGACCGCGCTACGCGACGATGCCGCGGGACGTGACGGCGTGGAGTGTGTTCGACCTGCAGCGCGCCGTCGGTGCCGGTGAGGTGGCCATCGATCGCGCCGAGGTCGATCGAATTTCCGAAGCCTACCGGCAGGCGCTCGCCGCCGCGGCCCGTCCATGGTGAGCGGTCGCTCCGCTACATGGTGATGAGCCCATCGGTACCAGCGTGCCGGACCGCCGCGACTTGGCAGGAACAGGGGGCCGGCGTACCCACCGCCTTCAGGCGGTGGTGGGTTTTAGAATCGGCCTCCGATTGCGTCGGTTGAAAAAAGTTGGATTTGGCGTGCGACTGGTCGTTGGAGTGGCGGTCATCAAAACGGAGAGACGATTACCTGGCTCTGACAGGGCCCGCAATCTGACGACCAACAACGGAGAACGACGCATGAGACGACACCTCAAGATCCCGCTCAGCCTGCCGCGCTTCATCAGCGAGCGGCGCGACTTTTCCGAGATCACCGGCGCGGTCAACACAGCCAACGCCGTCTCTCCCGAGTCGGCTAGCTTCCCGCGGCAATGACAGCTTTGAATCAAGGCGTCTCCCGCGGGCACCTGGGCCGGGCGGCCATCGGGCTGGCTGCGGTCCTTTGCGCCTGTTCGGCGGGGCGCAAGCAGGAAGAGGAAGCCTCCGAATCTCGCCGGCAGGCCATCACTCCCGCGACGGATCTGACGATCACGCGCTGCCAACCCGGTGGCAAATGCGTCTTCACCGTCGGGATTCCCCAGGGACTGGGCGTGCAGAACGCCCGGTTCGTGGCCCAGTCCGGAATCACGCTCGCCGACCGCGTTCGCGTGATCAATCCTGGAAATTCGCCCGGGACGATCGCGAACAACGGGTCGCCCGAGGTCAACATCGGCGTCGAGGGCAGAACGGGTGACGTTTGGAGCCTTCCGCGCGTCGTCCTCCGGGATCGGGCCCAGGTGCAAGGGACCGTCCGGTCGCCCGCCGGCGTCGTGCTTGGGCCGGACGCCAGCGTCACGGGCCAGGTGCTTCGGGACGCCGAACTGCTGCCGCTCGAGATCCGGAGCTGGTTCGTGTCGCCACCGAAGACGTTCGGAAACGGGTTCACGTTGCTGCCGGACAAGACCGCGAACCTGGCGCCCGGCGCCTACAACACGATCACCGTCAACTCCCGTTCGACCCTCACGCTGTCCAGCGGGACCTACTACGTCAAGACGGTCGCCATCGAACCGAACGCCACTTTGCGCTTGAACCAGGCCAACGGACCGGTGTTCATCTACATCCAGGATTCGATCACCCATCGCGGGTCGATCACCACCACCACCGGCGCCCTGCCGAATCTGTTGCTGGGATATTCGGGCACGGCGCCGTTCTACGTGGAGGGCCGCCTGCACGCGACCGTTGTGGCGCCCAACGCCCAGGTCAGCCTGCGGTCGACGGCGCCCGCCGAGTACTCCGGGTCGTTCTTCGCCAAGCAACTGGACGCGCAGCCGGGGGTGGTGATCACTTTGTACCCGTCGCTGCTGCCCACGGTGGGCGGAACCAACCGGCAGGATTGCGCGGCGAAGATCCAACCGAACCCGGCCCTTCCGGAGCCGTTGCGTACGATACAGGCGCAGCTGGACCTGCTGACGACCTGCGCGGCGCCCGGGATCCCGGACTGCGCGGCGAAGATGACGGCCGTCGCCAACGCCGACCGGCGCGCGGCCGCCCAGCAATACCTGGCGAAGACCATCGGCACCAGCCAGCACCTGGCCATCGCCCGCGATCGAACGCGGAAGGTCCACCGCGCGCGCAAGAACCCCGCCATCGAGGCGGCCTACTGCAACGGCAGGGATCCCGACGGCGACCTGATACCCGAGCCCCAGGACCAGTGCGCGAACACGCCGCCGCTGACCCCGACCAACGACGTGGGCTGCCCCAACGGCAGTGCACCCAAGGCGCCACCGAGGGTGCTTGTCGACGCGCTCCTCGACCGGATGGGCGTGCTTTACGACAAGCCCTGCGAAGGCGCTCCGGCGCCGACCACGCCGCTGCCGGTCCTGATGTGCGGGACGTCCGGTAACAAGGGACTCGTGGTCACGCGGGTCACGAACCAGCCGGCTGGCTGCGCCGTCTACTACGAGATCCAGATCGCCACGGACCAGCTGAACCCGGCGGAGCCGCGGTCGTTCTACCTCGCCTATTCGTCCGCCGAGGCCCTGCTCCCGTCACCCGATATCGCTGGCGCCGAACAGGGGCCCTTCTTTCGACAGCGGGACACCGACCCCGTCGATCGCGGCCGCTGGGCGCGCGTCGATAACTCGAACGGCATCACGGTCACGATGTCGGCTCGAGCCACCAATGGCAACGGACTTCAGTCGAGCTGGGGCGGGCCGACCACGTTCGACGTCTCCCCATGTCTCGCAACCCCGCCGCAGCAGCCATGAACACCATCCTTCGCAACATCGGCACAAGTCTCCGGCACGCCGGTCTGGCCGCCGGCCGGGAGTTTCTCGCCCTGGTGCGCGGCCGCCGCGGGCGGACCCTGCTCTTCCTCGTCCTGCTGGGCGGCAGCCTGCCCAGCATCCTCCGGATGTCGTCCGGTGGCGTCGGGGGCGGGCCGGAGAAGGCGCGTGTGGCGGCCGCTTCCGTGATGAGCATGGCCCGCATCTACGGGCGCGACACGGCACACGACCTTGCCAGCCACCCCGCACCGCTGGTGGCGATTTCGATCCTCTCGATGGTGTTGATCCCGCTCATGGTCCTGGCTGCGGGCTTCGACACGATCGCGGCCGATCGCGAGCGCGGATCGCTGCGCCATTTTCTGACCCGCACCTCCTGCGTCAGCCTGGTGGCCGGTCGCGTGGCTGGTCTGTGGGCCGGCGCAGTGGCGCTGATCCTGGTCGCCCATATCGTCGTCTGGGGGGCGCTGGTGGTCGGTGGCGTCCCGCTTGCGCAGATCGCGGGCTCGGGCTCCAGGCTGTTCGTCGCCTGCGCGCTCTCGGCGCTGCCGTATGCGGCGCTGACCGTCCTCGTCAGCGCCATCCCGGGTCCGCCCTCCCGCGCGCTTTTGATCGGAATGGCGGCGCTCACCGTGATGTGGCTCGTGCGGGCGGTCGGCGTGCTTCCCGATCGGGTGGCGACGCTGCTGCTGCCGGCGACCCAGGACGCGACCTTGCTGGCGGCGCGCCCGGCCGCCCTCCTGCTCGCCGCCGGCTCGCTGCTGGTGTGGACGTTCTGTTCCGCCGGCCTCGCGGTCGGTCTCGTTCGTACGAGGAGCGTGTAGCCATGTCGATCTCGAAGCTGCTCCCTGAAGGTACGGTCGCCCTCCGCCTGGACGGCGTCTCCAAACGCCTGGGCCGCGCCACGGTGCTGAAAGGCGTCGACCTTTCGGTGGAGGCGGGCGACGTCGTCGGCATCGCGGGTCCCAACGGAGCCGGAAAATCGACCTTGCTGGATGTCGCCGCCGGATTCGTCAGGCCGACGACCGGGACCGTCCGCGTCTTCGGCCGCCCGCCGCGGTCGGCCGACCGCCGCGGGGCAATCGGCCTGGCCTCTTGCAGCGCGCAACTTCCGCCGGAGGACACCGCGAGGTCGTTCCTGCGGCACCTGGCCAGCCTCCACGGCGCGGCGTCCGTCCTGGCGCTCTCCGAGATCACGGGCCGCCTGGGGATTGAAGCGGATCTGTCGCTGCCGTGCCGACGCCTGTCTTTCGGGCAACAGCGGCTGGTCTCCCTCGCGGCTGCCCTGCTCGGCCGGCCGCGGCTGCTGCTGGTCGACGAGCCGCTGATCGGGCTCGCGCCCAACGCGCAAGCACGCGTCCGCGATCTGGTTGGTTCCTTGCGCGGTTCGACATCGATCGTCCTGACCGGTGCCGACCCGGACGAGCTGCAGGCCTTCTGCGACGAGGTTCTGATCTTGGACGGCGGGCGGCTCGTACCTGTTCCCAAACCTCATACCCTGCGCTCGGTCGACGCAATCCCCGAGGCAATCCCCTCAATTCGACTGACGGGTGGTGCTCAATCATGAATCGACGTCCGTTCCAAAAGTGGGTCAGCATTGTCGTCCTGGTCGCCCTGGGGCTCCCGCAGAGCGTCGCGCACGCCTACGGCCACTTCACCCACCAGAGCGTCGTCAACGAGGCCTGGCACGTCATGCGCGCCGGAGTCGCGCCCAACCTGGTCAGCCAGATCGACTGGGAAGGCAGCGCGCCCGCCGACGCCGCCCCACTCGACACGGTCGGCGATTGCGCGCTGCCCGCCAGCGACTCCAAGAACTTGTGCGGTCGGACGGTCACCCAGGCCGAGTGGAACGCCTTCATCGCCACGATCAAAACCAACCGGCAGCGGCTCAACAAGCTCAGACACGAGATTCCGCTTGTGAACGACAGCCAGTCCTGCGGCGGGCTCGCGTTCAGCTACGGGTTTGATGGCACCGTCGGCCGGTTCGGCGTGCCAATCAGCCAGAACCACCTGAACACCGACGACGGATCGTGCGCAACACATTCCAGTGGCACGCCGCCGGGCATCTTCTCGACGCTGACCCCGGGCGGGTTCCTCCCCGACGACTGGGAGAAGACCCAGGGGCTGGTGTTCGGCTGGCACGCCGAACACCGCGACGACGACCACGGCGACACCTGGGTCGACATGATGCCGATCCTGGTCGGCCAGATACTCAACGAGGCAGGGAAGGTCTGGGAGACGGTCGTGGCGGTGATCCTGGCGCCGTTCGTGTGCGCGTACACCTGGATCACGGGCGGTAGCGACTGCGGCAGCAAGACCCGCAAGCTCGCCGATCAGACCAACCCGGCCGATGTCCTCAAGGGGATCCTGCCCGGTTGGAAAAATAAGGACGCCAGCGACGAAGGGGTCGGCTTCTGGCACTTCATCAACGTTCAGCCCGGGACGTCGAACTGGTACGACGACACCCAGGGCTTGTTCTACGAAGAGGCCGGACCGGCGTTCGAGCCGAGCGGGATCGACCAGTCGATCATGCTCGCCGGCGATCTCCTGTTCTTGAACCTGGACGCCAGCGAAAGCGCCGGCTGCTCGCGGTACGAGATCACGGAGGACGAGACCAGCTTCTCGCGCCCCTCCGACGATCGCGCCAACTGGTCGTGGCAGTCCGAGACCATCGGGCACACCCAGTACTCGCCGCTCGACAACTTCGCGCTTTACGGACACATGCGGCTGCAGAGCCAGATCAGCGATGGGAAGTTCGGGATCAGCGGCATGGGCTGGCCCCTACACGCGATCGGCGACGCGACGGTGCCGATGCACGTCGTCGGCACGTCGGGGTGGGGCCACCGGCCGTGGGAAGACTTCGTCAACGACACCTGGGCCCCCTTGATGTTCGAGAAGTGCTCGATCCACGAACCGGGGAGTTGCACCGGCGGGAAGCCGAACAACGCTCTCAAGCTCGATCAGCTCAAACAGGCCAAACGGGTCCTGCAGCGCGGGTTCCGCTGGTACGAGTTTTTGCTCGGGCATCCCGATGTGCGCGACTTCATCACCGCCATCGCGGGCGAGACATTCGGCATGGTCGCCGGGGAGCTGGTCTCCAACCTCTTCCCGTTCGGCAGCATATGGTGCGACGCCTGCTCCGCCGGTTACGCCGATGCCCGCAGCGACGGTTTCTTCGGCACCATCAAACAGGCGAGCATCGACCTTTACACCGACCAGGGGAGCAAGTCCGCCTTCGACGATCCGGAGGGGTACTACGCGAAGAAGGCGCGGCTGTTCGGCCTAGCGCGCACCAACCTCGAGCGAAGCAGCGCCGCCACACTCGCCTACCTGCTGCGCGTCGGCGACCTGGCGGTCGACGTCTGCACACCGCTGGGCGCCGCCTGCACGGACTTCCACAAGTGCTGTGGCGAAGACGTCACCTGTACACCCCAGGGCATCTGCGCCCGGAACAAAGGCGCGAAGTGCAACAACACCAGCGAATGCGGCCAGGCCTCTTGCCAGAACGGCCGCTGCTGCAGCGGGCTCATCACCAGCGGCAGCTGCAGGGTCAACGACGACTGCTGCGGCGCCACCTGCTCGTCGGGCACCTGCTGCTTGCTCAAAGGCAACGCCTGCTCAAGAGACGAGGAGTGCTGCACCGGGGGGCGGTGCCGGGCCGGCCTATGCTCGAACGGTGGGGCCGGCGAAACCTGCACCACCACCGGCGACTGCCGCTCGGGCGCGTGCATTTCGGGTCGTTGTTGCGAAGCTGGCGGTGGGTTCTGCAACACGACCGGCGACTGCTGCTCGGGCACGTGCACCGGCAACCGCTGCTCGGCGGGACAACCCGGCGACGCTTGTACGACCAACGGACAGTGCGCGCGAGGCGTCTGCGCCCCCAACGGGATTTGCTGCGCCCCGACCGGCACCTCCTGTTCCCCGACGGGCCCGTGCTGCGGAAGCTCCACCTGCAACGGGACCTTCTGTCAGGGCGTACCCAACTGACCGCGCGCTCGCTGCCATCGTGTCGTCACCCACGATGGTCACCTCCTCCGAGTACCAGACTCGCGTGGCCCAAGGGAAGACTTCAGCGGTCCAACCTGCAGAGCGCGAAACCACGGATATCGCGTGGACGCAGGTGGACCCTGCCTCGACCGCTGACGGGATCGCAACGCACTCCCAGCCAGTTGATGTTCCAGCAATTGAGCGGCGTGAGTGGCATCGATCCCAGTCAATGCGTCGTCATTCGGCTGACGGCACTGGCCAAGGCGATTTCCCGAGCAGTATTCGAATGGCACTTTCCATCGGGGGGCTGAACGCCAGATATCGCACGGTTGCGTCGTCGGTGAGTGCTCAGCGACCCTTTCGTGGACGAGACTGTCGCGACGCACGCACAAGCCGAGGACGCCCCGAAGAGCCCGTTGCCGTCAGCCGGCTGATCAGCGGATATCGTTCCGGATGTTCGATCGATTCGACCGGCAGGTCGATGTCCAGCGTCGACCGGACATGCGGTCTCTGCTCTTCGCGCGAGAAGAAGTAGAAGCGATATCCCTGAGCTCGAAAAACAGTGGGACTCACGCACCGACGTATCGGGCGAGCGTTTCATCGGTTGCCTCGTACTCGGTGCGCTATGCCGGATCGCGTGCGCATCGGCAACACGACGAACACCACGTAGCGAGACATCCCCGACACGGCCCTGCACACCTGGGTCACGCCGGGCGTGCGCGGCGCGTTCGGTTTGTGAGCGGTCACTGAAGCGCACATTCCAGGCGTGGCATCACGCTTCGATCGAAGTTGACGCCGGAAGGCCCGGTGGGGCTACGAAAGCCGTAGGGCGGGATGCTGCAGGATCCAGCGCGCCGCCCAGCCCAGCAGCAGGGCTATCCCGAAGCTCGCCATCGAGCCGATGAAGATGTATTCGGCGACGCGTCGATGTCCGGCTTCCTTGATTTCGGCAAATCGGATGACGCCCTTGGCGACAACCAGAGCCGCAATTGCCTCGAAGTGATCTGTAAGAACGAACGAAACCGTCAGGCATCGCTCCAGCCGCCCAATCCAAAGGCCACCGTCTTGGAGCCCTTCCTGAAGGCCTTTTGCGGCTTCATCTTTCTGAATTTCATCCAAGCACTTTTTCGCCAGCCTGGCGACCACCGTGCCGGCGGGCCAGAGCGCGATCGCGTAAGTGAGGAGAACGATTCACACGTCGAGCATGAGAAGAGCGGTCTTGACCGCTGTCCACGGAAACGACAGACCTGTGAGGCACCAAACAAGAAGCACCACCGCCACCAACTGGAGGGCGTGCCAGACGATCCGCAGCGCGGGGGAGCGCCAGAAGACTTGCGCGAACACCACGAACCCCCTCACGCCGAACATTGCGAAGAATCCGAGTAGGGCCGCTCGCATCCCGACGGCGATCTGAGGCATCAGCACCAGCAACAAGGCGCCGGAGTAGGCAGCGAGGCTCAACCAAAAGGACTTCTGTTTGAACAGCGCCAGATACTGTCTTTTCGATTCGGTACGGCTCGCCCGCAGGGCGAAGTCGATGACGATGTGGGCGAACAGCGCCCGAAGCAAAGGTGAAATCATTTAAACCTTATATTCATTACTTATAAGGTTTCTTGAGTCTCTGTGACACTTCTTTCCAACGTGCCAGACCCGCTTCCACGGCCCACCACCCGGCGACCGCGAGTCGCTGGCTCACAGCGGATTGACTGACATTGAATGCAACACCGATCGCTTCTTGCGTCCTTCCGGCGAGACGCTCGACGACAACCTCCAGTGCCCGCTTCGACCAAGAACGCACCACAGCGTCGAGGAGGGCCGCCAGAGCAAGCATCTCCGAGTTGATTGCTGCATCGGGGGTCTTAACGACCATGCGTCGAGGCTCGACCATTTCGTCGAGCGCTCGACCCGAATAGGTGAAGGCAGGCCCGACGCCCTCCCCAACGGATCTCTCGGTATGGTATTCGACGAGTCCGACGCCGATTGCGACTCTGAGATCGAGCTCAACGCGAAGGAGGCAGTAACAGCGGAGCAACAAAGCTGCTCTGAGCGCATCTACGGGATCGTCGATCACCGTTTGAAATGAGTCGCCTCGAAAAATCTGGAACTTCTCGAGTCCTTTGATGGCTTTCGTGACCAAAGCAAAGATCGATCGAAGCTCCTTCAGAACCTGCGCGGGTTCACCAGGCGCGATCTTCGACGAAGAATCGACGAGATCCCCCGTGATGACGGCGTATAGGGGCCTCTTGCGAGTTGGCCGAGTTGGCATTGAAACCTTATAATATATAAATATAAGGTTTTTGTGAATTGGCGGCGCTACGGGACTGCGGCCAGCGGCACCATAGGCTGGTCATCGTGTGAGGCCCCACGTTCGGAGATTGGATCTGATGTACGCGATCAGCCGTTCGTAATAGGTGGTCAGGGTCTCGTCACCGGCCTGTCTGAATTGGTCTCGCGATGCGAGCGCAAAGGCCAACGTCCTGCGGACGCGATCTGGGGGTAAGCGAGCTAGGAATTGTTTCCGGGCCGGCTCCCCTAGGTAGTCTAGAAGAAATGTTCCCTCCTTTTCGACATTCGGACGGAGGACGTCGACTACCGCGCACGCGCTGGCTCGATCCTGGTCGGCGCTTGCGCAGAGTTTCAGCACGTAGTCGCGACATCGTGCTCCAACGAGGATTCCCGGATGCCGAGCGGCCTTCTCCAAAGCGACCGCACACACGGTCGCGGGGGAGTAGATCTGATCCTCGTCGTCTGAGATCTGGAAAACTTGTTACCCCTCCCGGGCTGACCGCGAAGGTGCTGCACCTGCCGTTGGAAGAGATCTACAGCTTCGCCACAGTAAAGGATCGCCGCGGAGGTATCGGACTGGCACCAGGTGTTGTTACCGTTATTGCCATGTTCCCGGGGAAAATAACGGGATCTCGGGCGATATCGAGGAGGCGGCCGCTCGGCGGGCAGACGTTCGCCTCCGCAGCTGGGGAGCGGGGTCAGGCCGGAAAATCTTCGTGGGCTGGGAGATCGGTCCAGAGATCGTTGGCGGGCGTTTCGCCGGCCAGCCGGGCCTGTGGCGGCCCGCGGGGCGGAGCAGCGGTTGGCACTGACGCTGGTAGGCCTAGGTACAGGAGAAAACGAGCTGCGGATGGGGCGTCCATCAGTATGGCGATGATGCGCATACGGCCGCAGCATTTGCGCACTCAAGTCAACCGCCCAAACCCTTCGCAGCAGATCTGCCCAGGGATGCCTGGGCGGTCTGGGAGACCTGTCCGTCGCCGTTTCCGCTTTCGACGCATTCGTGGAAGAGACCGGGACGATGAGGGTTCGCAGGCGCGAGGCCGGCGCCAATACGCCGTGGCGGGGATCCGACGGCTCGAAGTGCCCGAGGTGCTCCGTCCGTTCCTTATGAAGCTCGCGCAGGACAACCCACCTACGGACAAGATCTTCGGCCCGAAGGCGGGGCGCTATTGGGTGCTGCGGGCAGTGAACCGGATCTGCAAGTTGGCGCAGGTCACGATCATCACGGCCCACGGCTCCGGGGCACGCATGCCAGCCTCGCGGTGTGGGCGGGCATGTCGGGCCCGGCGGTTGCGGCTTCGTTGGGCCACGAGAACTTCGGCGTGACCGCCCGGCATTACGCTACGGCCGACTCGGTGGCAGGCGCCGCGGCCGAGGGTGTTCACGCGGCGATCAACTAATAACGCGGCGAGAGGTTCACGTGATGGTTCACGTTGGTGTGCTTTGCCACTTGCAAAGTGTTAGGAACCCCGTAAGTACTTGAAAAGAGTGCGGTCGGGGAGAGTCGAACTCCCACAATATTACTATCACCAGAACCTGAATCTGGCGCGTCTACCAGTTCCGCCACGACCGCTCGAGCGCCGCGAACATTAGAGAAGCGGGGGCATGAAATCAAGGCGAGTCTGGCGGTGTTCGCGGTCGCGGGTCGGCGGGCGGACGCCACAGGGTAACGAATGGGCCACGGATCGGGGATCGGGCAGGAAAATCTCAGGAGTCCGTGGCGGTTTTGGGGTCGGTCTTCTGGCCGTTCCGTTCGCCGGTGTCCTCGCTGGCGTCCTCGCCGCCTTCCCCAGCGGCATCCTCCCCGACGTCGTCCCCGGCCTCGCCGCCCGCGCGATCCAGCGCCCGGTACAGGGTCCGTCGATCAATGCCCAGCCGTTCAGCGGCCTTCTTCTTGTTGCCGCCGCACTCGGCCAGAATCAGATCGATGTAGCGCCGCTCCAGTTCGGCCAGCGTCGGGCGATCATCGACCAGGCCGACGGGCACGGCCAACTGCTTCCCCGGTTCTTGGGGCTTGCGTTGTCGTGACCAGACCTCGGGCGGTAGGTCCGACGGAAGGATGATGCCGTCCTTGGCGACCGCGACCGCGCGATCGACGGCGTTCTCCAGTTCGCGCACGTTGCCGGGCCAGTCGTAACCCTGCAGCGCGGTCAATGTCGCCGGCGCCAATGATGCGGCCGCGCGGCCCTCTCTTCGTCCCAGCTTGGCCAGAAAATGCGCGACCAGGATCGGGATGTCGCCCTGGCGATCCCGCAACGGTGGCAGTTTGATGGTGACGACGTTGATGCGGAAGTAGAGATCCTCGCGGAACTTCCCCGCTTTGACCTCACCTTCCAGATCCTTGTTGGTCGCGCACACCAGCCGGACGTCGACCTTGATGGATTCGGTGCCTCCCACCGGGCGCACCTCGCCGTCTTGAAGAGTTCGCAAAAGCTGCGCCTGCATCTTCGGGCCCATGTCGCCGATTTCGTCCAGAAACAACGTTCCGCCGTCGGCCGTTTCGAACAGGCCTCGCTTGGCGCCCACGGCGCCCGTGAACGCGCCGCGCGCGTGCCCGAACAACTCGGATTCCAGCAACGATTCGGTCAACGCCGTGCAGTTGACGGGAACGAAGGATTCCCTGGCTCTGGGTGAATGTGTGTGAATCGCGCGTGCGACCAGCTCTTTTCCGCTGCCCGATTCGCCGGTCACCAAGACCGTCGCGGACGACGCGGCCACGCGGGCGACCAGCTTGTAGACGTCCAGCATCACGGCGCTTTTGCCGACGATGTCTTCTATCTTGGTGACCGGGGCTTCCGCCGGTGCGGCCTTCTGCTCGGCGATAAGACGTCGTCGCTCCAGTGCCCGCGCGACGGTCAGGCGCAGTTCTTCGATGTTGAACGGCTTGGACACGTAGTCGTAGGCACCGCGCTGGATCGCCTCGATCGCCCCGGCGACATCGCCGAATGCCGTGATCAGGATGACGGGCGTTCCCGGTGATCGCTCGGTGAACGCCTTCAGAACGTCAAAGCCGCTGGAACGTTCCATCCGGACGTCCGACACGACCAGGTCATAGCGTCCGGGCTGCGCGCGCTCGACGGCGCCAGCACCGTCGTCGACGGCGTCGACCTCGAAGTGTTCCGCGCGCAGGATCTCGCACAACAGATCGCGCGCGACACGATCGTCTTCGGCGACCAGTACCCGCGTCATGAGTGTCCTCCCGCTCCGGCCGCGCGCAGTGGTGTTTCAGCGGCGGCTTTCGTGGGCGGGCCGCTGGCCGGCAGCCGAACAAAGAACGTTGAACCTCGACCGGGCTGACTTTCGACCGACATGCTGCCCCCCAGTGCCGCCGTCAGTTGACGGCAGATCGCCAGACCGAGGCCGGTGCCCTTGCCCCTGCCTTTGGTCGTGTAGAACGGTTCGAAGATCCGTTTCAGATCGTCGGGTGAAATGCCGTGGCCCGTGTCGCTGACGGTGATCAAGACGCCGTCCGCTTCGGAGTGCGCGGCGACGGTCACACGGCCGTTGCTGCCCACGGCGTCGAGCGCGTTGGTCAACAGATTCACAAGGATCTGCCGCAACAGGCCCGGATCCGTAACCAGGTCGTGCAACGCCGTGTCGTTGGCGTCGATTTCACGCATGACCACGGCGCGCCGGGCCGCTTGCGAATCCACGGCGTGGGTCAGCTCGATAGCCTCGTCCAGAAGACGCGGCAGATCGGTTGCCTGCCGTTCCGGTTCAAGCGGTCGCGTGGAATCCAAGTAGTCGCGCACGATGCGGCTGATGCGTTCAATCTCGCGTGACGAGACCTCGAGGCGATCCTTCAAGACCGGCTGCAGATCCCTCTGCAACAGCGCCAACTGCAGGTGGCCCGACACCGACGAAAGGGGCGTGCCAATTTCATGCGCCAGCTGCGCCGCCAACTGCCCCAGCGCCGCCAGGCGCACCTTCGAGGCGTTGTCCCGGCGCATGTCACCCAGCAGCCGGTTCAGCTGGTTCAGGGTCGCGTTTTTTTCAGACAGATCGCGTGTCGCCGCTTCGATCTCCGCCGCCAGCCGCTGGTTGAACGCGCGAATCTGCGCATCCGCGCGTGACAGACGCTCCAACATGCGGTTGAACCCCTGCGACAGGCGGCCGAACTCGTCGACGGCTTCGACCGGGATCCGCCGCGACAGATCCCCCGCCTCGACGTCGCGCATGGCTCCCGCCAGCCCTTCCAGCGGGCGGCCGATGACCCGGTTGGTGATCAACCCCGATAGCAATGTCAACGCGACCAGCAATACGACGCCGGTGATCAGGGACACACGCTTCTCGGTCTGCAACGCGGATTCCACCGGCCCCAGGGTCCATTTCATCACCAGCGTCGCTTTCCATGGACCTTTCAGATCGACCAGCAGTTCGATCGGGGCCGCCTGCGCACCACCGACGGACGCCTTGGTGAATCCCAGCGGTGGGCGCGACAGCGGCGCGAACCGCGTGATCTCGGGGCGATCGCCGCGCGGCGCGACGATGCGGCTCGACGGTGTGTACGCCTCTCGGTAGACGTACAGATCCAACCGCACGATGCGGCTGTGACGGTTCAGGTATCCGAGAAGTTTCTCCTCGAACTCGCGATCGTCCGCGTCGGCCTCGACACTTTTCAGATCCTCGGCGATGTCGTGCGCCAGTTCCAGGGCGGACGTCTGGGCTTCCTTGATGATGCGGGCCTGGGTCAGGTACAGCCTGGCCCCCGACGACACGAAGACGGTCAGCGCTACCGACACGGCGATCAGCCAGATTTTGGTACGGACGGTCATCGGGCGGGGCAATCCTACCGCAGCGGGCCCTTCCGCGATCAGGTTGACGGGAGTCCGCCGTGAGTCCCGTGAGCTATTTGGCCGCCGGCGCTGTCAGGATCGCGATGTGGGTGGCTCCCGCGCGTTTGGCCGTAGACATGATGTCCACCGCGGCACCCAGCAGGACGTTCTTGTCACCGCGGATCAACAGCGTTTGCGATCCCACGTTCTGTAATGCCTGGCGAATCTCGGATTCCAGATCGGCCGCCGCCACTTTTTTTGAACCGAGGTAAATCTCGTTCGCCTTCGTGACCGTCAGGACCGGATCGCTTCGTCGTTGGGACACGGGCCCGGCCGCGTTGGCCTTGGGCAATACGACCTTCATGCCGGCGCGCGATGCGACCTCAGATTCGACCAGCGCGGTCGAGGTCACCATGAAGATGATCAGAAGGACCAAGAATACGTCGGTCAGCGGCGTGATGTTGATCTCCGCGACCACGGTTTCGTTTCCGGTGTCGACGCTTTCGTCGCCGAGTCCGCTCGAATCCTCCAGGTGGACGTTGATGCCCATCGTCGCTCTTGCTTAAGAGGCGCCGCCCGCGGGATTGGCGGGCGCGTTCGGCGCATTCGGATTACCCGGCGCATTCGAGTTGCCAGGTCCACCGGGACCGCCCATCGCGTTCGCGCCACCGGAATTGTTGGTTCCATGGATGCGCGCGTATTCGCCCAGGGTCAGCAGGAATTCGTCGGTGAACAGCTTGTATTGCATCGCCAGACCGTTGACCTTGGCAACGAAATAGTTGTACGCGATGACCGCGTAGATGGCGACCAGCAGACCGGCCGCGGTGGCGACCAGGGCGGCCGCGATCCCCTGCGAGACCACCTTGAAGCCACCCGTGCCGGCGACCGACATCGACTGGAACGCCTTCAGGATGCCAACAACGGTACCGAACAATCCGACAAACGGCGCTGACGCCCCCACGGTTCCCAGGGCCCACAGGTAGCGTTTGAACGACAAAACCACGGCGGCGCGTTGGGACGCGACGGCCTCCGCGGTTTTATGCGGCGTCTTTCGAAACACCACGAAGCCACGCTCATAAACCTCGGCCAGAGGTGCCTGCGACGTCTCGCACAGGGCCGAGGCCTTGGCCAGATCGCCGCCTTCAAGTGCAGCGATGACCTTGTTTTTGAAAGCCTCGGACTTACTAAGGACGTTCCACAGCGCGTACACGCGCTCGCAGATCACGGTCAGTCCCGCCAGCGACCAAAAAAGCAGCAGCGACAGGATCACCCATTCGTCGCGCACCAGATTGCGGATGGTTTCCCACGTCATGAGGTTGCGACCACTCTAGCGCGAAAATCCCCCGGCGCCGAAAACCGTCCCCCCGTGCCCAGTCCGCGCGCACGACGGGGCGGGACTGACGTCGACCCGGTTGGTCCCTCGGGTAGCGCCCGCAAATGAGGTTAGAATCCGCTCAAATGCCGGCCTCGGTTTCCCCTTCAGACGTCCGGCGTGAAACACACACGGTCAACCGTTCGGTGGGGACTCTCGCCTCTCGTCTGATCGCGGTCGAATTTCTGCTCACGCTGTTCGAAGTGGGGCTGGTGGGAACACCGATGGTCGTGCTGGTGCGGGACGCGATTCGCCCCAGTCAGGCGTTGTCCGCATTGCTTCCGTGGTTTACGGGCCTTTGGCTGCTGTCCCTGATCGGAAGCGCCGTTACGCTGCGTCCGATTTGGGTGGCGCTGGGAACCAAACAGCGTCAAGAGGCGCTGTCGGTGGCCGCGGCGGATGATGCCCAGGCGGCCATTGCCCGCGCGCCCATCGAAACCGGTCGCCTACGCACGGCGGTCTGGACCATCGGCGCCGTCCTGCTGTCGGTGCGATTGGCCCACCACGGGGATCTTCCTTGGACGTCTGGGTTGGGGGTGGTGACGATGGCGCTGCTCTATTCGGGCGCGGCGGGCACGTTGCGAGGCATCGTCTGGCAGCGTCTGCTGGAGGATGCGCGCCGCACCATCCTGCCCAACATCGATCCAGTGCGGGTGTTCGCGTCCACCTACCGCCGACGTTTGTGGCGAACGGCGCTCTCGCTGCTGGGGATGACCCACGCCGTGATTGCCGCCCTGACCGCCGTGTTCACGGATTTGTCGTCACGGCACGCGGCGCTGATGGCGGCTCTGACGGCACCGGCGTTGCTGCCGGTCCTGATCTTTTGTGGTCGATCGCTTTACCGGCGCACATTGCCGATCGAACGCTACCTGGACGTCGCGGTGCGAAATCCCCCCGTGCGTGGTCCTTCGCGCGACGAACCGCGCGCGGTGACCGCGTTTAATGCGGCCCAGTCCATCCCCTATCGGATGGCCGCCTACCAGGCGCTGTGGTCGACGCTGGCGGCGCTGGCGGTTATTTCGTTTGGGCGCAGGTTGGTGGGCTTCGATACCGCGACGGCGGCGCGCCTGCTGTCGGCGGTTTGTCTGATCGTGCTGGCGATGGGCTTGTACGAAATCTTGTTGCTGCGCGACGTGCTGCGGCCGCTGCTGGGTCACCTGGGCTCCCGGCACCACCTTCCCGTCGCCGAGGTGCGCGCGGCGGCGGGCCTGCGCGGCAAATTGGTTGGGTTCTTTGTGAGCGTGACGGTGCTGACATCGGGACTGGTGGTGCTGTTCGCGCTGTCGCCGGCCCGGCAGATGCCGACGTTCATCGGGTCGGTCACGCTGGTGCTGGCGCTGTCGTTGGGCCTGGTGTTGTTGATCGTGCGCGACATCGTGACGCCGATCCGGGCGCTGGAGGAGCGGACGGAGGAGATGGCCCGTGGCGAGTTGGCGCGGCCGGTACCGCCGGCGGGAGAAGCCGACGAGATTGGCCGACTGACCTTCGCGTTCGAGGAGATGCGGCGCGCGTTGCGCGACAAACTGCGATCGACGGAATCCTTGAACATCGATCTGGAACGTGAGGTGCGTCGTAGAACCGAGGTGTTGGAGCAGCGCAACGTCGAGCTGCGCGAAGCGCTGGAAAAGTTACGGCGCGCGCAGGACGAGCTCGTACGCAGCGAGAAACTAGCGTCCATGGGACGCCTGGTGGCGGGTATCGCGCACGAAATCAACAACCCGGTCAACGCGGTCATCAACACCATTGGTCCTCTCGAAGAGTTGATTCGTTCAGTCGGACAGACCCAGGACATGGGCGCTCTGGCGGCGTTGGGCCGCGAAGCGGGCGAGATGCTGGCCGTCATTGGACGCGGTGCCGCGCGGAGCAAGGCCATCGTCCAGGCGTTGCACAACTATTCGCGCGGCGACGAGGAACAACCCCGCGAGGTCAACGTGGCCCGCAGCGTCGAGGACACACTGGATCTGCTGCGCCACCGCCTGAAGAATGTCCACATCGACAAGAGCGTCGATCCCGGACTGCGGGTCGTCGGTTTCCCTGGTCAGATCGACCAGGTCTTGATGAACTTGGTCACCAACGCCGCGCAGGCCATTGGAGAGCGTCCCGAGGGTGGGACTGTGCGGCTCGACGCCCGCAGCGACAACGAAACCGTGGTGATCACCGTTGCCGACGACGGACAGGGCATCGCGCCGGAAGCCTTGACCCGCATCTTCGATCCGTTCTTTACGACCAAGGATGTGGGCGAGGGATCTGGGCTGGGCCTGTCGATTGTCCACGGTATCATCGAGCGCCACGGTGGACAGATCACCGTTCAAAGTGTGGTGGGCGAGGGGACGACGTTCACGATTCGCCTTCCCCGCCAGGGACCAGCGCTGCCGGCCGCCGCGGGTTCAGCGGGTCCAGACGCCGGTCATTGATCCGCGATGGCGCCGGCCATCCCTTGGCCATCCCTCAGATGGAAGGGGGGCCGTGATGGCCCGTGCTACACTGCTCCGCGTGTTACGCGCGTTGATCTTGGCCGCTCTTGTCTGCGTGACGTTCGAGATGAGCGGCTTGGCGGCTGTCTGCGGCGATCCCCCTTGTTCCGAGGATTGCCCGACTGACGCATCGGGCGGACCTTGCGCTCCGAACTGCCAGATGTGCGGTTGCTGCTCGTTGCCAAAGACGCTTGGGCAACCGCTTCAGGTTTTATCGCCGGTCCAGGAAATCGCCACGATCAGTTGGGAAGGCGCAGTTGCCATTCCACCGGCCGCCGGCTCGGGCGACATCTTCCACGTCCCCAGAACAGCCGTCGCCTAGTCAGCGAATTCCGGGTCGAATCCAGGTCGGGACCACCCGATCGCCTGTGCGTGTGGGAAGCCCCGCGCGCCTCCACATGAGGACACCATGAGTCGATTTCTGGCAGTGGCGGCCATTGCCGTTCTTGTGCCCTGGGCCCGCGCCGCGGTCGCCCAGGTTCGTTCGGATTCACAACACCACGACGGCTGCGTGTTTCCCGTCGACGCCGCGGGGGCCGTTCGTTGCGCCCTGTCCCGCAGTCCCGAGTTGCGCCAGGCCCGCGCCGAGATCGATGCGCTGGCCGGGCGGCGCCTGGCCGCGGGGGTTTGGTTGCCGAGCAATCCGGTCGTGGCCGCGATGGGCTCGCGTCGGCGGAAGATAGAGAGCGCGCCGTCCGGTACGATGACAGCCGGAAACTGGAACCTTGCCCTGAGCCAAGAGATCGAGATCGGAGGTCAAAGGGCAGCCCGGCTGGACGTGGTGGATGCCGAAGCAGCGGCGCGGCTTCGCCGCGTGGCCGTGGCCGAGCAGGAGGTCGCGGCGACGGCGCTAGGTGCGTACTACGAGGCGGTGGGCGCGGCCGAGGGGGTGCGTGTTGCCGCCGAGTTGGCGGAGACGACGGCAGCTCTCGCGACCGCGGCCGAGGGTCGGGCGAAGGAAGGGCTCCTGTCCGGTGTGGACGCCGACGTCGCGCGCGCCGAGGCGACCCGGCTTGGCCTGGTCCGGTTCGAGGCCGTGCGGCGCCAGGCGACCGCCGATGCGTCCCTTGCCCTGCTTTTGGGCGGCGATGCCCAGTCCGTGCTCCTTCGCGCCGAATGGGACCTGCCGTTTGCGGCAGGCGATATCTTGGATGGAAAACGCGCGGAGGAAAGCGCGCTTCGTCTGCGGGGCGAGATCACCGCGGCCCAGATGGAACGACAGGTCCTCGAACGTCAGCTTGTCCTCATCAGACGGGAGCGGGTTCCGAACCCCGTTCTGTCGGCCTTCATCGGGCGGGAGGACCTGAATGATCGTGTTTTCGGTCTCGGTCTTTCGATTCCGGTCCCGCTCCCGGGCCCCGTGGGGCGCAGCCGGGAAGGGGAGATCGCCGAGATCATCGCGCGAATCCGGGCGTCCGAGAGTTCATTGGAACTCGTGCGCCGGCGCGTCCGGATGGACGTGGTCCGCGCGGTGGCGAACGCCCAGGCACGGGCGGCGGCGGGTCTTCTCTTCACGCCGGAATTTCTCACGCGGGCACGGGTGGATCTGACGGCACTTCGCGAAGGTGTCGCGTCCCGCCAGCTTTCATTGCGTGAGGCCTTGGTTTCGCAGCGCAGCCTGATTGAACTGGTGCAAAGCGATATTGAAGTCCGGCTGGGGCGCGTATTGGCAATCGTCGAGTTGAGACGCGCGGCGGGTCTTCCCTTGTTTCGAACCGGAAGTTCCCAATGACACCGAATACGAAATCCACCCTCAGATCCGTCAGGCAATCTGATCTGTTCCTGACGGCGTTGGCCCTGTCGCTGGTTTGGACCGCGTGTACCAACGGCAAGAAGGTGTCGCCCGCCGAACACGTCCAAGAGGCGCCCGCGTCGGGTTTACACGATCCGACGACAAAGACGGGTGCGCCCCCCGCCCACGCCGACGAGTCTCAAAAGCACGAGGAGTTGCCCAGCAAGATCCGCCTGTCGGCCCACGTGATTGAGCAGGCGGGTGTGAAGACGGCGGTTGCGACCAGCGACATTCTGCCCGCCACGACCGACATCACGGGTGAGATCGCCGTCGATCCCGATCGATCCGCCCGGCTGGCGGCGCGCGTGTCCGGCCGGATCGTCGACGTGCGCATCAAGGAAGGTGATCGGGTGAAGGCCGGTCAGATCGTCGCGGTGGTCGAGTCGCCCGAGTTGGCGCGCGCGCGCGCGGCGCTCACCTCGGCTGCGGCACGGGCCCGTTCGGTGCGCCTGAACACCGATCGCCTGACGCGACTGGAAAGCAAGTCGCTGGCTTCCGGCCAGGAGGTCGCAACGGCGCGGGCCGAAGCTGAGGCGCTGGATGCTGAGGTCGCGGCGGCACGCCAGACGCTTGCCGCCTTTGGCGGCGGCCTTCCCGAGGCGCCAGGCGGTGTCGCCCGCCTGACGCTGAGGTCTCCGCTCTCGGGATTCGTGCTTTCGCGCGACGCGGTCCGGGGACAGACGATCGAACCCGAACACGTGATCGCCGTGGTGGGCGATCTCGATCGGGCGTACTTCCTGGGCAGGCTGTTCGAAAAGGATCTCGCCAAGATCCGGTCGGGCGCACGGGTCGAGGTCCGCCTCAACGCGTACCCGGGCGAAGTGTTCGAAGGGACCGTCGAGACCATCGGCAAGCAGCTTGATGCGACCGCGCGTACGGTTCTTGCCCGCGTCCTGGTCAAGAACCAAGGAGACCTTCTGAAGGTTGGCCTGTTCGGAACCGCCCGCGTCGTGACCGGTCCGGGCGCGCAACAGGTCCGCCGCGTCGTGGTTCCCCTGACGGCGGTCACCAAGATCGCCGAGCGGGACGTCGCGTTCGTCCTGCAGGCTGACGGTGACTTTGAGGTCCACCCCGTCACTCTTGGACACACGGCAGCCGGACGGGTCGAGGTGCTGAGCGGATTGCGCGAGGGTGAGCGTATCGTTGTTGACGGCACCTTCACCTTGAAGAGCGCCGTCCTGAAGAGCACCTTCGGCGAGGAGCATTGACGTGCGGCTCCTGACCGGAATCGTGGCGTGGTCGCTCGGTCATCGGGTCTTGGTCATGATGGCGACGCTGTTGTTCGTCGCCTTGGGTGTTCGGGCGGCTATCAACCTGCCGATCGACGCGGTTCCAGACGTCACGAATGTGCAGGTGCAGGTCATAACGGCCGCGCCTGCTCTGTCACCGGTGGAGGTCGAACAGTACGTCACGGTTCCCGTCGAGCGTGCGATGTCGGGTATCCCGAAGGTCGAGGAGGTTCGTTCGATCTCCAAGTACGGCCTGTCCGTCGTCACCGTTGTGTTCAACGAGGGGACCGACATCTATTTCGCGCGCCAGATGGTGTCCGAGCGCATGCGTGAGGCGGAGGATTCCGTCCCCGCGCGCTACGGGCGGCCCGAGATGGGGCCGATCAGCAGCGCGCTCGGCGAGGTCTACCAATTCGTCGTGCGGGGAGAGGGGCGCACCTTGATGGAGCTGGAGGAAACCCTCGACTGGTACGTCGGTCCGCTGCTTCGGACCGTGCCGGGCGTCGTCGAGGTCAACAGCTTCGGCGGCGAGGATCGGCAGTATCAGGTGATTGTCGATCCCCAACGACTGCAGGCGGCGGGACTGTCCATCGGCGAGGTCGTGGACGCCCTTCAAAAAAGCAACGCGAACGCGGGCGGCGGCTATATCGAACACAACCGCGAGCAGATCGTCATCGGCACCGTCGGTCTGGTCACCAACCTCGACGATTTGCGATCTGTCGTGGTCGGCGCGACCCGTCAAGGCATCCCGATCACAATCGCCAACGTGGGCGACGTCCGGTTCGGGCCACGCTTGCGACGGGGGGCCGCGTCGATGGACGGCAAGGGGGAGGTGGTGGTCGGCGTGGCGCTGATGCTGATGGGGGAAAATTCCCGCGTCGTCACCGATCGGATCAAGGTCAAGCTTGATGAGCTGCGGCCGACCCTACCCGCGGGGATCCGTATAGAACCGTTCTACGATCGATCCGATCTGGTCAACCGCACGATTCGTACCGTGGCGACGAACCTGGCCGAAGGCGCGCTGCTGGTCATCTTCGTGCTTCTGCTGTTGCTTGGGGACATTCGGGCCGGTCTGATCGTGGCCGCCACGATTCCGCTGTCGATGATCTTCGCGGTGCTTCTGATGCGCATCACGGGGGCGTCGGGGAATCTGATGAGCCTGGGTGCCATCGATTTTGGTTTGATCGTGGACGGAGCCGTCATCATCGTCGAAAACGCGGTTCGCCGTCTGGGCGATGCCCGCCGCGACAAAGGTGCCGTGCTGGAGCGGTCCGAGCGGATCGCGGTGGTTCAGAACGCGGCGGTCGAGGTCAGGAGTGCAAGCATCTTCGGGGAAGCGATCATAGCGATCGTGTACCTGCCGATACTCGCGTTGCGGGGCATCGAAGGGAAGCTGTTCCACCCGATGGCGCGCACGGTGCTCTTTGCCTTGCTGGGGGCGTTCATCCTGTCTCTTACGGTTGTCCCCGTGCTGGCGAGCTACTTCCTGAAGCCCGCGGAGAAGGATCGCGACGCTTGGCTTATGCGCGCGGCCCGCAAGGGTTATCGTCCGTTGCTCGGCTTGGTGTTGAAGCGACCGGCCGTGACCCTTGCCGTTGGTCTGCTTGTGCTGGCGCTGGGCGGCGCGCTACTCCCTCGTTTGGGCGCCGAATTCGTTCCCCAACTGGACGAGGGCGATCTGCTGATCGAGGTGCGGCGGCTGCCTGGCATCGCGCTGACGGAGACGATCGCCATCGACAACCGCATCGCCAGGGCCGTGATGACGATTCCCGAGGTCGACCACGTCGTTCCGCGCGCCGGAGCTCCCGAGATCGCGACGGATCCCATGGGCATCGAACAGAGCGACGTTTACATCACGCTCAAGCCTCGCGAAAAATGGCGGCCGGGTGTTTCGAAGGAGGATCTGGGCAACGAGATCTCGGCGCTGGTCGAACGAGACGTGCCCGAGGCGGCCATCGGGATGTCTCAGCCGATCCAGATGCGCACCAACGAGCTGATAGCCGGCGTTCGGTCGGACGTCGCGGCGCAAGTGTACGGACCCGATCTGGACCGCCTGCAGAAGGTGGGCGAGGAGATTGCCGCCGCGCTGGCGGGGCTGCCGGGCGTCGTCGATATTCGGGCGGCGCAGACCACGGGCGTGACCTACCTGCATGTCCGCCCCGACCGGGCGCGCCTGGCCCGCTACGGATTAACGGTCGAAGACGTCAACGCCGTGACCGAGACCATGGCCGTCGGGCGGCAGGCCGGCGTGGTGTTCGAAAAAGACCGCCGCTTCGGATTGGTCGTCAAGACCGCTCTGGACTTCCAAGGCAACCTGGATGTGGTGCGGGCATTTCCACTGAAATCGACGTCCGGACAGATGGTCCCCCTCGGTGACGTCGCCGAGGTCAGCCTCGATCGGGGCCCCAGCCTGGTCAATCGCGACAAACAATCGCGGAGGCTCACCGTCGAGTTCAACGTGCGCGGTCGAGACATCGTCTCGGCCGTCGAGGCGGCCCGCGCGGCCGTTGGGTCGAAGGTCTCCCTGCCGGTCGGCTATCGCATCGAGTGGGGAGGGCAGTTCCAGAACTATCTCAGCGCCCGGCGGCGTCTCGCGATCGTGGTGCCGGTCGCTCTGGCCCTTATTCTGTTTCTTCTGTGGACGGCGTTCGCTCGCGTGAAGCCCGCGCTGCTGGTGTTCCTGAACATTCCTTTCGCCGCCGTGGGCGGCGTGGCTTTCTTGTGGTTGCGCGGGATACCGTTCAGCATCTCGGCGGGCGTGGGGTTCATCGCGCTGTTCGGTGTCGCCGTGCTCAACGGCCTGGTGCTGGTTTCTTTCTGTCTGCACCTGGAGGAACGGGGGGAGAGTCCCGGTGCCGCCATCGCCCATGCTGCCGAGATGCGACTTCGCCCCGTGCTCATGACCGCCCTGGTTGCCGCGCTGGGATTCGTCCCCATGGCGCTGTCCAGCATGCCCGGCAGCGAGGTCCAGCGTCCGCTGGCGACGGTCGTCATCGGAGGGCTGGTCACCGCGACCGCGCTCACGCTGCTGCTCTTTCCTGCGGTCTACGTGTTGGCAACTCGACGCAAGCTGGGGCCGTCGGCGACGGTGCCTGAATCGCAAGCGGCCGGGGGTGCGGCAATTTGACGCATGTCCGGGGACCGTGCCGCGTGATAGACGGGCTTCCGGAGGTTGACGAAATGACGATACGGTCACTGATCCCGGCGGTGCTTTCCGCGACCATGGTTCTTTTTTCCGGCTGTGAGGAGCACGGTCATGGCGCGGTTGGCAAACCCACGGGGACCGTCTGTCGGAGCACGTCGACGCTGACCTACGCGAACTTCGGGATGGCTTTCGTGACCAAATACTGTCAACCCTGTCACGCCAGTACCGTGACCGGGGCCGCCCGGAACGGCGCGCCGCCCGATCACACCTTCGACCTGATCGACGACATTCGCTTTCTGGCCGAGCATATGGACGAACTGGCGGGGGCTGGACCCACGGCCGTTAATACCGCGATGCCTCCGCGAGATCCCAGGCCCACGATGGCCGAACGGCAGCAGCTAAGCGAGTGGCTGACCTGCGCCGCACCGTGAGGCCGGTCCGGGAATCACCCGCGCCTACTGACACGTTCGCATCGGCGTGATCGCACAACTGGCGGCGTTGCAGCACACCGATCCGGAGCACGTCATCGGGCCGCCGCAGGCGATGGTGCAGGTCGCGCCGCTGCACTGGATGTCGCCCGCGCACGATCGCGTGCCGGGACAGGCAATGTTTCCCCGCGCCGAGTCGCTGGCGATGTCGCCCGCGCAAGACATCATCCCGGTGCACTGAATCGTGCACTGGTTGCCCGCGCAGTG
>JANOJB010000111.1:0-5896 GCA_031407985.1 Pseudomonadota bacterium
ACGGATCGAATCGCGAACGTCGCCACTGGTTGCAGGCGGACGGACGCGGCATCGATGTCCTGACGAAGATCGTGGGTCGGATTGCGTTCAAGCTCGACGACATCGAACCCGGCGGCCTGAAGTTCGGCCGTCAGCAGCGTCGTCGCCTGGCGAGACAGTGCGTCGTCGCCGGTCGAACGCAACAACACGACACGGGATGCCGCCGCCCACGCCGGCGCGGCGCCCGCGAGCATCACCAGCAGGAACATCATGCCGGCGCGCCGGAAACGGGTCGGTGTCGCGATCACGGATTCAAGAGTGTCCGCGCGGCCTGGGCGTACGCGCCCTGCGGATAGCGATGTAGATACTCGGTCGCGAGATCGCGCGCCCGCGTAGCGCCCGACAGACGGAGGGTCGCCGTCATCCGTCGCCCCATCGCCTCGGCGCGAAACGAATCCTCGGGCGCGTCCGCCAGATAGGTTTCGTACCATTGCAACGCCTTGCCGAGATTGCCCTGTTGATCCTCGGCCATGCGCCCGAGCAGAAAGGCCGCCTTGTGAGCGGGCGCCGTGCGCGGAAAGCGCGTGCGGACATGCAAAAACGCCTTCTGCGCCAGTGACGACGCGCCTGCGTATCGAGCCGCGTCGGCCAGCGCCATGATGTTCGCGGCCGATTCGCCGCGCAGCACGTTGTCGATTCCGCGCCGCTCGGCTTCGTCGATGACGGCCCGGAATTCACCGGTGAGAACACGGGCAGGCCAGGGTTCGGTCCGGCGCGCACCCACGCTCCCGCCCCCCGATGCCGCTGGGCTTGCCACGGGGACCGTCGTCGCCGCCGGCGGTGCCCCGTCGACGGGATGCGGGGGAAGTTCGGTCGCCGCCGCGATATCCGTCAGACGCACGGATCCCTGGCGTACGTCCATCACCAGACGTTGCCCGGCGCGCATGGGTACGCCCGCCATGGCGGGTGGGCCCTTGACCGTCACACCGCCGTCGTAAAGCCGCACGTCCAGGATCTGTTCGGGGGCCGACCAACGCATTTCGAAACGGGTGCCCGTGACATGGACCCGGCACGGTCCGGCATCGAACACCCATTCGGCGCCTTTGCGCGGCACGACGCGCGCCTGGGCGCGGCCATCCTCCAACATCACGCGGGCGCCAATCCGGGTCGTCTCGGCCACGCGAGCCCGACTTGAAGGCCCCAGCTTGATCTCGGTGCCGTCCGAGAACCTCAGGCTGGGTTCACCCGAGGTTCCAGCGCGCACAAAGCCCCCCTCGTCGACGGCCCCTCCCGTCACGATCACACTCAACGGCGACGTCACGGTGAACCGCCACGCCCCCACTGCCGCCAGCGCGACCGCCGCTGCCACCGGTATGCCCAACCAAGGCACCAGGCGCCGCGGGGTATCGCGCACTTTCGGGACCGAACGCGTGAACCGGTCGTAGGCCGCCCGCGATTCGTGCGCCAGCAGCGGCGGCGGCAGTTCTTGCCGCGCGAGATCCGTCAGACGACGAAGCGCCAGGGCGTGGGCGTGTTCATGGTCGTGGACGTTGGAAGCCTGCCGCTGTTCGTTGTTCTCGTCATTCATGAATCACCATCACCGCTTCGTTCAATACGCTCGTTCAACACAAGATAGGAAGCCAGCACGGGGTCGGCTTTCGCCTGCGAAAACACGCGGCGAAGAATACGCGGAAGCCAGCGCTTCAGCGTGGCCAGCGACACGCCGATAGCCGCGGAGACCTCGGCAAGTTCCAGTCCCTCGATCTGGCGGAGGACGAAAGCGGCCCGGTGCTGGGGCGAAAGGCCGTCCAGGATGCGGTAGAGGCGGGTGAGGGCCTCACGCGCTTCGAGATCCGCATTGCGCGTTTCGCGTTCCGGCGTCTCCCCATCATGGAACAGGCCCAGCCAGCGCTTCAACCAGCGTCCACGCTGCTCCCCCTTGACCACCCGCACAGCGATCGCCAGGACGAACGCCCGCAGAGCCGAAGGATCGCGCAGCCCGCGAAGCTGGCGATACAGCCGCAGAAAGATCTCCTGAATGATGTCGTCGACATCCTGCCCTGGGCCGGCCAGACGGAAAACCATCCGACGTGCCACGGGGTAGCACCGCTCCCAGATGTCCGTGGCCGCGGCCGGCTCGTTGCGCAGGAAGGCCGCCACCAATTCGGCATCGTCTCGCTGCGGCGTGGGGCGATCGCCGACCAGGTACAGATGTCCTTTTCCCTCCACCATGTCTCAGACAAAAGGTCGCGTCCCGGCGCCCGAAAGGCTCACCAATCCGAAGCGATCGCCACTATTGCCACCCGATGTCATCAAGATAGATGTTGCCTGCCCAGGTGCCGTTGTCGCCCGCCACCGTGTTGATGGGGACATAGACGTCGATTTGTAGGGACGTGACCGGGATGCTGGTGACGCTCGGGTCAATTTTTGTGAGCGGATTCGCGGAACTCACCACACCGGCAATGCGGTTCCAACCTGGGACCACCGGAGACCACGCCACCCAGCGCCAATAATCGAAAATGACGCCGATCTGCACATGCATCGGCACGGTCGCGTCCTCCACATACACTGCGAAGCTGACGGTTTTTCCGGCCAGCTCGGGCGGCGTGTCGAACGCGTACGTGAACGTCGCCGCCCGCTGGGGATAGTCTGGATCCGCAGTCCAGTTCAACTGGGCGCGGGCCACCATCGATCCGGTGCCGCAGAAGCTTCGCTGACACGTCACCGCAAGATTCGACAACGTTCCCCGATCGGGATCGGGGACTATTCCTGGATTGACCGGCGATTCGAATCGCAGCGCGGGCGCCGGCTCGCCGGGTGCGGGGCAGCGCGGGGCGCCTTCAATCAAGGTGCATCCCTGGTCAGGTCGATAGACGCCGCCCGGGCCGCCCACGGCATGAATCGATCCGGCGTCGCAAGAAACGACAAAAGCCGAAACGACAAAAGCCGACATGACCGCACAGGCGGCGAACACGCGGGACAACACGAAAACAAGCCTATCCTGGTGCAAAGAAATTGCACAGACACGATTCGTGAGCCTTGGGACGCGAGCCTTGGCGACAGGTCCCTTAGAAACGGACTCGATTTGCGAGCCCACCGTCCTCCGGGAGGCGCATGAAAAAGCCGATGCAGCAGCCGATGCAACATTCGAGGACTCACACTCGTCGTCGGCAAATTCGGGGAGCTACGTGCCCAGATTTCTTGATCGGAATCGGCGCCTTCATCGCGACATCCGTGATGGGATGCGTCGCTCAGGTCAACCAATCAACCGCGGGCAGCGGTGGTTCGCCCCCATCCGGGACCGGAGGCGGAAACGCCGGTGCGACCGGAAACCCTGGCAGTGGCGGGAACGGAGCGAATGGCGCGACTGGCGGGAGCGGCACGGGCGCGATCGTGGGGAGCGGAGGCGGAGGGCCCAACGGCGGCACCGGGGCGGCAGGAACTTCCGGCGCCACCGGTGGCGCGTCATTCGGTCTTTGCCAGCCGGGCGCGAACCTGGATCCCGGGATCGCGCCGCTCAGAAAACTTTCCACCCTCCAGTACCGAAATACGGTGCGCGACCTGTTGGTGGCAAGCGGATTGGCCACGCTGGCGACCGAGATCGCGCCGTCGCTGGCGGGCGTGCCCGACGACAGCTCGATCACATTTCGCGGGCTGGACGGGCGCGTTTCATCGAATCACATCCAGTCCTATTTCAACGTCGCGGCCGCGGTGGGTAACGCGATCGAGGCCGCCCCCGCGCGGCTGATGGCGGCGGCGGGATCGTGCGCGATGGCCGCCACGCTGACCCCGGTCTGTGTCGACGCGTTCCTGGCGGGATTCGCGCGCCGCGCTTTTCGGCGGCCGCTGACCACCGACGAGCTGACCAGTTTCCGCGCGCTCAACGATGGCAAACGGCCACCCGCTGAAGCGATCCGCGCGATGGTGGTGGTGTTGCTGATGTCGCCGCGTTTCGTGAACCAACTGGAAATTGAGGGCACCCCGCTGGGCGGGCGGGCGGACTATTTCACGCTGGCTCCGTACGAGACCGCGTCGCGGCTGTCGTACACGTTCTGGCAGACCATGCCCGACGACGCGTTGCTGACCGCGGCGGCGAATGGCTCGCTTGGTACCGATGCCGGCTTCGTGACCCAACTGGATCGCGTGTTCGCCGATCCGCGCACGCACGAAACACTGTGGCAGTTCTGGAACGAATGGTTTCGTCTGGAGGCGTTTACGGGATTTTCGGCGGAACGTCCGGCGTTCAAGTCGCTAGCGGCGGGCGAGAGCCTGGGCGTGGCCGGTCACGATCACTACCGCGACATGGTGCAGGAGATTCGCGATCTCACCGATCTTTTCACGTGGACGCGAAAGGGCACGATCGACGATCTTCTGACCAGCAATCTGTCGGTGACCCGGTCGGCCGATCTCGCGCGGCTGTATGGCGTACCGGTTTGGAGCGGCAGCGGCAATTATCCCGTGTTCCCAGCGGCAGCGCCGCGTGCCGGTATCCTGCAGCGGGCAGCGCTATTGGTCTCCAGCCTTGAACAGACCAACCCATTTCACCGGGGGTCGTTCGTGCGGCGATCGATCCTGTGCGATCCGTTGCCTAACCCCGATCCCAATTCGTTGCCTCCGGGATCACTCGATCCGCCACCGCCCACCGCGACCGAGACCACGCGTCAACGTTTCGCGAAGAAGGTCGACGGCAACGGCCTGTGCGAGGGGTGTCACAAGCAGTTCAGCGACATCGGCTACGTTTTGGAATCGTACGATGCGCTTGGACGCTATCGAACCACCGAAAAGGTATTCGACGAGCAGACCGGCGCGTTGTTGAGGGAGCTACCCATCGACGCCACGGCCCCCGCGCGCGTGGCACTGTCCGACGTCACGCCCGTGATGGGAGCCGCGGATCTCAACAACCGCATCGTCCAAAGCCGGAAGGTCGACGGGTGCCTGTCGGGCAACTACTTCCGCTTCGCGCTCCGCCGGGAGCCGACCGCCAACAGCGGTGACGCGTGTCTGCGCGAAGAACTCACGGCCGAACTCGGCAAACCAACGGTGGGTCTCGCGGACGTCTTCAAACGCCTGGCGCAGCACGCCAGCTTTCGTCAGAGAAAGGTCGGGGCCCCATGACTCGGACGACGACCGGTACGATGACCCGCGCGACCCCCACCATGACCCCGACCGTCGAATTCGCGCGGCCCCGCAATGCATCTCGGCGGCGATTCTTGCGCGGCGTCGGGGGCGCGACGTTGGCATTACCGTTTCTCGAGTCGCTGGTGCCACGCAACGCGGCCGCGCAGGCGGTGCCCGCCAAACGGCTGATCGTGCAGAAGTCGTTCAGCACGCAGCTGATCCAGGAATGGTACCCGCGTTTTTCGGGCAACGGGTACGGTCTGAAGGACGCGAAGTTTCCAGGCACCACCAAAGCCGACGGGACCACGTTGCTTACGCAGCCGCTAGGCACCGTCGGTGGTTACACGCAGGCGCCGCTGATGGACTTTCAAACGCCCACGGGCATGTCTGGAATCCTGGGCCCGGCGTTGAACCCATTCCTTTCCAAGTTGACGTTGATCCGTGGGCTCGATTTTCTCCCGTCGGTGAACCACAACTACGGCGGCCTGTTGGGCAACTATTCGTCGTGCACGGCTGCGACGCCGTGTGATGCCGACACCCTGGCCGACATCCCCACGATTGATCAGGTGCTGGCCTATTCACCCAAGGTCTATTCAGGCACCCCGACGGCCCGGTACCTGCACATTTCGCAGGGCGTGACGGATTCGATGTCGTATTCCAATCTGGGCATTGCCAGTGGGGCCGTGCAGCAGTTGAAGGCGCGTACCAATCCGCTGGACGCGTTCAATGATCTGTTCGCGAACACGCCGCCCACAACCGGAATGCCGGCGGCGGATCGCGACAAGCTGTTGGTTGACCG
>JANOJB010000135.1:0-83343 GCA_031407985.1 Pseudomonadota bacterium
CGGCGATCCGTCGACGCTGCCGCAGTTGACCTTTCTTTTGCCCGCCGTCGCGGTCGCCGGCACGAACGTTGTCCTGGAGGTTCACGGCCGCAACATCACGGCGGGTTGGACGATTGCGTTCGACGGAGCGTCCGTGGCCACGACGATCGGTGCGCTCAGCGACGGAACAGGCGCCACGGCCACCGTAACTCTGGCGTCCTCGATCGCGACAGGACAAGTGCCCGTGTGGCTGGGTTCCGGCACGCAGCGCAGCAACACGCTGTACCTGACGGTAACGCCCGCTGCGGGCGCGCCGACCATCGTCGACTACACACCCGACAATGCTTTGCCCGGCGCCACCATATCGATCATCGGAACCAACTTTGCCACCGAGTCGGTGACGATTCGCGATCCGCTGGGCCGCGTGATCCCCGTCGTGGCCACCTCAACCACGACCTGGGTCGGCGTCACGCGGGATCGCGTTGACATCGTCATCCCGGCCGATATGCCCAGCGGTGTTCTTACCGCGACGAATTCGCTGGGGTCGTACCGCGGCCGCATTTTCAACGTCGGTCAGAATCTGGCGCGAGCGACGGGCGCGATCGCGACGTCCAGCACTCAATACAACGCGACCAACTGGTCAACGGTCAGCGGCTGGGACAACAATCTGCAAACCAGTTGGTTCTCCGCCAACGGTGACTGCGCGACCAGCGTGTCGTGCACCACGATACCGTTCTTCCAGGTGGGGTTTGCGTCCCCACAGGTTGTCGGGCGGATCGCGATGCGGGGAAACCGCGAATACATGTCCGGCTACGACTTTCTGGAAGGCTGGTTCGAGGTGATCGACGCCAACGGTGCGACGCTGTGGAAAGCGGCGTATCTACTTCCCCAGCCCGATCGCGATCTGGATATCGTGTTTCGCGTCCCGATAGCGGGCGCGGCCGCGGTCCGGTTCACCAGCATCGCCGACGAAAGCATCGAGCCGGGCTTTTCGGAGTTGGAGGTCTTCGGGCCCCCTTAGTGAGGCGGGCGCTGAGCTTCGAAGGTAGCGCCGATGTCGATGGCCATTCCTGTGACCGCGATCTGGCTGGGGATCGCCTTCGCGGGGCTCCTTGGTTGTTCGTCGGCAAAGCCCTTCACGCGCGAGGCCGTGGCGGTTGACCTTCAGCGCCTCCACGCGGGGATCTCCTTGCCGCCGGACCTGCCGATCGCGGGCGTTCGCGATCGATTTGATATTGCCTACGCCCAGCGCGATGGCCGGGACCTGTTGCTGGACCTGTTCACCCCCGTGGTGCCCGGAACGTACCCGGGTGTGATTGTCGTGCATGGCGGCGCCTGGAAAACCGGGCACCGCGCGATGGAGCGACCGCTGGCACGCCACCTGGCCGCGCGCGGTTTCGTCACTGCGACGGTCGGCTATCGCCTGGGCCCCCACGGGCGGTTTCCAAACGCGCTGCTCGATGTGAAGGCGGCCGTGGTTTGGTTGCGCGCCCACGCGGCGGAATGCGGCGTGGATGCTGCACGCATCGGAGCGATCGGCGGTTCGGCGGGCGGCCAGCTGGTGGCCCTGGCCGGTGCGACGAACGGAAATCCCGCGTTCCAGGATGCGAACGGCTTCAGCGACGGCGGAGCCGGATTGGCTACAAGCCATTTGGCGGCGGTCGTCGACATTGACGGGCTGGCTGATTTCACCGGCGCGGCCTTGGTCGTCAAGGAAACCCGATCCCCGGGTGCACCCACGCTGTTCCTGGGCGGGACGTTCGTCGTGCGCGGCGATGCGTGGCGCGCGGCCTCGGCGCTGACCCACGTGGGCCCGGCCAGCGCGCCGACGCTGTTCATCAACAGCACGGCACCAACGCCGCTGCTTCCGGGACGCATTGAAATGCGGGATCGTCTGCGCTCCTTGGGCATCGATTCAGAAATCGTCGTCATGCCGGGAACGCCACACCCGTTCTGGCTGGTCAACCCCTGGTTCGCGCCGACCCTGGACGCGGCGGAGAGATTTCTCCGCAAGCATCTCGTAAGGGCAACGGCTTCGTCTCCGTGAGCTACCAGGGCAGGCGTTCGCCGTTCGCGTGCCAGAATCCGCCCGACGTCGCCAGCGTCAGTTCGTCGATGCGGGTCACCAGCAATCGCGCGGACTCCGACGCGTCGATGTTTCCGGAGTTTCCCGTCATGTCGGTCCGAACGTAACCCGGGTGCAAGATCGCCACCGCGATGTCGCGTGCGTGCAGGTCACGCGCCAGGGACATCCCCATCGCATTCATCGCCGCTTTCGACATCCGGTATCCGTAGGATCCGCCCGAGCTGTTGTCTGCGATGGAACCCATGCGGCTGGTGATGAGGGCAATCTTGGATCCCGCGCCGAGCTGTGAAAGCAGTTCGCGCGCCACGCGCAGGGGCGCAATCGCGTTTACCGTGATCTGCTCCTGCACCGTCGCGAGATCCAAGCTGCCATCCAGGCCGGCTTCGTCGTGCCGCAAGATTCCGGCATTCAGGATCAAAGTATCTACGTGTCGCCCGGCCAGCCGACGCCGCAATCCCGCGACCGCCAGATCCGACGTGACTTCGACGTCCGCCAGCACCTCGACCTTCAGGTCGTCGAGGTCCGTCGACGACCGGCGGCAGACCGCCACGACCTGATCGCCGCGTTTCTTGAACACCCCGCACAACGCCAACCCAATTCCGCGATTCGCACCCGTGATGACGATGGTTGCCATGGGCGGAATCTGACACGGAATGCCGTCGGAGTGAATTCGGTCAGCAACACGGGTTGAGAGGCGAACAGATTGCACGAATGTCGTCGCCGTTGCAGCTGTAGCATCGCCGTGTGATGCGCTAGCGGCTGGCGCGCCATGCTTGGCGGGCTTCGCGCACGGTCCTGTTCACGTCGCGAACGGTTCGTCGAGGGTCGTGGCGCGCGGTCTTGCGACGAAGGTCCTCGGTCAACAGGCGCAGCTCCATCTGCGGCGTAGGCCGCGTCCTTGACCCGCGTTAGACGACTTCGTGGGGTCACGGCGCTAAGCTCCGACCAATGAATCACTTGCCTCGGGACGCGCGTTGCTTCGCCGGTGCTCTTGTCTTGCTCTCCTTGCCGTGCGCTTCCGCCCAGGCCGCCCGCCCGTTGGTGGATCGACAGGAGATCCTGCTTTGGCCCGCAACGCCCCCAGGATCGGATGGGGTCAAACTGGAAGAGAAAACCCAGGAACGCAGCAAAGATCCCGCGAACCCCGACCGCGCGGTCACCGGTGTAACCAAACCCAGTCTCACGGCGTTCGTACCGGCGCGGCCGAATGGCGCCGCGCTGATCGTTGCGTCCGGTGGCGGATACGAACGCCAGGTGATCGACAAGGAAGGGATGGAAGTCGCGCGCGCGTTCGTGCCCAGGGGGGTGACCGTGTTCCTGTTGAAATACCGCCTGCCGGCGGAGGGCCACGAAAACGGACGCGACGTCCCTCTGCAGGACGCTCAACGCTCGGTGCGCCTCGTACGCGCGAACGCCGCCAAGTGGGGGATCGATCCCGCCCGCATCGGCGTCATGGGATTTTCTGCCGGAGGGCATCTGGCGGCGTATGTCGGCGCGCGCTTCATGACCAAGGTCTACGATCCCACCGACGAGATCGATCGCATGACCAGTCCGCGCCCCGACTACGTGATCTTGCTGTACGCGGTCGTCAGCATGGACGACGGCGTCACCCACGCTGGGTCGAAGCGGGCGCTGATCGGGCCAACGCCCAGCAAAGCCGCCGTCGCCGCGTATTCAGCCGATTTGCACGTCGGCGTGCAGACGCCGCGGACGTTGTTGGTGCTGGCCGACGACGACACGGCGGTACCGCCCGAGAACAGCATCCGGTACTACCAGGCTTTGAAGCGCGCTGGCGTCCCGGCCGAAATGCACGTCTTCGCGCGTGGCGGGCACGGATTCGGAATCAAGAAGGCGGCCGGATTGCCCGTCGGGGATTGGCCGAAGCTGGCGTTGGATTGGATGGCGACCGGCGGGCTGATGGGCAAGTAGATCGCGTCGGATTTCGCGGTCAGATCGCGAAGGGATCGACCCAGGCTGTTTTTGCCGAAATCTTGGAAACGGATTTCGTCGCGTGCGTTGCCGCGCCCGTCGTTGGGCCTTTCGCGGCGAATGGGTCGACCCATCTGTCGACCGATTTGTCGACGGATTTTGGAGTCGGGGCGTGCTTCGTGGCCCGCGACACGACGGGCGTGTGTACGGTTGAACGTGCATGACGCGCGCGTCGCGGTCGTTCGTGCGTTGCCGCCGACCGCCTCACCAACGTCGTCGCGGGCCGCGTATCCAAGGAAGGCGTCCCCGTGGGTGACACCAACGTGGACGGTGCGACGATGGGCACGGCCTGCGTGGGTCGCGGTTTGGTCGTCGCCGCGGTCACGACAGTCGTTGCGGCCGTGCTCGCGGCACTGGTCGCACTGTCCGATCCTGGGGCGTCCACCGTCGTGGGTTGGCCTGATCTTCGCATCACAGCCTGTGCGGACAACGTTATGGTTGCTCCCAGGACCAGGGCAATCGCCACCAGCCACACCGGCACCGCGCGCCGATGTGGAGCTTGGAATGGACGGGCGATCTCCGGCAGGACGTCGGTAATCCGGGCGGTGTCGGCCCGCGAAATGCTGACCGGCGGGGACAACACCACATTCTCTTCCGCCGCGAACCCATTCCCGTCGGTCACGGGGATTGCGCTGGGCGCCGACGGAGTCTGGAAATCCTGTGTGGGATGGCGCCCAGGAATCATGCGAAACGAATTCCTGCCCAGGAACACGGCGGTACCTTCCGTCATCCGCCGCCCGTCGCCCGTCCGCCCCCTGGTCGCCCTCTGATTGTCTGTGTTCATGATAGTCCGTGGTGGAATCGTACGACGTTCTCTGTTACCGGCCTGTTTCTTGTTGGTGCGATTTTGGTAAACGATCTGTTCGCTCGGCGGCTCTGCTGGATCGTCCTTGGGCTTCCTTGGGCTTCCTTGGGTGTGTGTCGGTGTGCTCGACGGGATGCGCCAGCGTGGTGCGTCCGTTTGACGCGAATTCGTGAAGGAGTTCGGCTGACGCATCGTTGGATTGGCCTTGCGTACCGGTCCGGATTCGGTTGATGCGCGCCGAGACTTGAGACCGGCCGCCGCTTCCTGGGGAATGGGGGTTCCGCCTGGTCGCTTCGATCGCCACCGGCCCCGCGCGACGACCCCGACAGCTTCAATCCCGATTCTCCGACCACGCTGCGGGATCGGTACTTCCCGGAGGAGATCGTGGAAGGCGAGGCGCTGAGATTTTCGCTTGTGTCACCAGGCCAAGCGCAGGCCGGAGACAATGCCATCGGTGACGCCATCGGCGACCCACCAACGGGTGTAGCCGACGCGCGTAGACCAGCGGGGCAGCCCGCGCCCCACGGCCGACAGCGGGAAGGGTGAGGCGGCGAGGCGCCTGGCCCCGATGACCAGCTCCAGCCCCGCCTCGGCGGCGAGGACACCGAAGACGCTCGGAAGTGTCATGTTGTCGACCGCCTCCTGGCTCTGAGTCTCGACCAGCAGCAGCGCAGTGGCTCCCCCATAGGCGGCTATCTGGCGCGGGTTCTGCGGAGTCCCCCAGTTCAGAAGCGGTGCGGTCATCCGTGTGCCGAGGCCCGAGCCGGCGAACGACGAGGTGGAGGTGGGCAGCGTCTGTACCAGCACGGAGGAGTTCAGTCCGACCTCCCAGAGCATCGGCCCCAAACGCGAAAGCCGGGAGAACTGCGTCGATACCACGGTAGCGCGCAGGTGGTCTCTGAGCAGCGAGCTGTTGTCGAGACCCACCGTCCACCCACCATCGATGGGCTCCACTTTCCAGCGCTGCCGTCCATGTCCCGGGTCAGCCAGTGTCAGGTCCCAAGGAGGACCGCCGACGCCGGGCATCCTGACCGTGATCCGTCGCGGAAGATCGCTGTCGGGGAAGCGGTATCCACGGAAGAGCACCCAGTAGGATCCCGTCTGTCCGGGCGCGATCGCCATCGGCCCCCGCGGTGACGGTTCGGTCGGCACGTCGCCGGGAAATGTCCCTTCCCCTAGTCCCGCTGGCAACAGCGACAACGTATCGGCGGGACGGCGCGAGTCTATCTCCATGAGACAGGAGAGCCCCCCCACGCTCAGGCTGTAGGGCTCTGTCCCATGGTTGGTCAATGTCAGCTCTACGACCAGGCCGCTTTCGTCGCCGATGCCGCCGGCCAGGATGTCGTCGGTCAGAAAGACCCGCTCCGCTTTCACGCGCAGCGCGCCGGCGAACGCCGTGGCGGGCTCGCGGAGGCGTAGGGGGACGAACGATGTCCCGCAGCCCGGCGCGGCGAGGCTGGCCACGGTGAGCAGCAGCCTGATGAGGGCCGACGGCCCGCACGCAGCGCGCGACCGTCGTTCGGGGAGAATCACGATAAGGGAAGTCACGGCGAAGGGTGCACCGTTGACAAGTTAAGGCTTCCCAAGGCTTGCTGGCACTCAAATATTGAGTACCTCTCACAGCCTGAACGCCAGCGTCACCCAGAGCCCGAACTCAGCGTCCTTCGGCGGGAGTAGACAGACTATCTATATATGATATCGGCGTTTTTTGGGGGTGGGGCGAAGCTGTTCGGGTAGGCCGAAGTCACTCGGCGCGAGGGGGACTGGTCGCGTATCCTGCCTAGACACAACGAAGGGAGAACGTCACGATGACACGATCAATCCGGGTTCTGATCACGATGCTGTCGCTCGGCGCCATAACGGGTGGTGGTGGCGGTTGCGGTATCGACGAAACGGTTCACAACGCGGCGTTGAAGGATCGCGACGAACAGAAGAGAAAGCTGACGGATACGGAGGGCAAGCTGGCCGAGGAGAGCGCGGCCCACCGCAAGGCCATCGACGCGCGCGACGCCCGCATCCTCGCGCTCGAGAACAAGCTGAAGTCGCTGGGCCAGGATGTGTCGCGCCTGGAAACCGAACGGGTGGGCCTGGGCGGCGAGCTCGATCAGGCCAACAAGCGCATGGAGGAGCTGCGGAAAGCGCAGGCGCAGGCGGAGGCGCGGGCGGCGCAGTTTCGTAAGCTGGTGACGCAGTTCAAGGCGCTCACCGACGCGGGCAAGCTGCAGGTCGAGATCCGCGAGAACCGCATGATCGTGCGCCTGGGTGACAAGATCCTCTTCGATCCCGGCAAGACCGAGCTGAAGCCCGAAGGCAAGGACGCCCTAAAGCAGGTGACGGTCGTGCTGAAGGACCTGCCCAACCGCAACTACCAGGTGGCCGGCCATACCGACAACATCCCCATCAAG
This sequence comes from Pseudomonadota bacterium, assembly GCA_031407985.1. GTDB lineage: Bacteria > Myxococcota_A > Polyangia > Fen-1088 > Fen-1088 > FEN-1088. Next base: position 7,265 of record JANOJB010000135.1, read on the forward strand.
TCGAAGCGGTTCCGCTCGAACTGGGATCTGTCGACGGCGCGCGCGGTCGAGGTGGTGGACTTCATGATCGCGAGCGGCCTCGATCCCAAGCGTGTGTCGGCGGCGGGCTACGCCGAGCAGTCGCCGGTGGCGGCGAACGACACCCCCGATAACAAGGCGAAGAACCGGCGCATCGAAATCACCTTGGTCCCCAACCTCGACGACCTACCCCCCATCGACGAGGCCCTGAAGGCCGACACCAAGGAGCAAGCGGCGGCCCCGCCCACGCCGGCCGCGCCAACGGAGAAGAAGGAGTAGCTCCGGGCGCCGCGCCCCGCGTGCTCGCTTCAGCAGGACCCGAAGGGCGTCGGAGTGCGCTTTACTCCAGATGTGAACGCCATTCGTTTCGATCGATCTGCTCGACGCCTGATTTGGACCGCGATGCTGGTGCTGGTCGCATCGTGTGGCCACGCCACCAGCACGGGCGTGGAACCTCCCCAAGCAGCGGAAGCGGCCGTGCCGCGGGTTTCCGATCTCGACGCCGCGACGCAATTCCTGGCCGGCATCCCCCGCTGTCCGTCGATGTTCGCCGCCATGTCGCCGCACGAGGCGCGCGACCAACCGGAGGGAACCAAGGTCACCGTCCGCGGTATGCTGGTCCACAACCCCAAGTGGGATTGCCCGGGGAAGGCGTGCGCCGGCAAGACCGCCAACGGTTGTCGCGGCCCGGCCGTGTGCTGCAACGCTTGTCGAACGCGCTGGTTCGTCGTCGACGCGGCCGATGTCGCCCGGCCCTACATGAGCCGCGCACGTCTGTACTTGCGCGAGACCGGCCAACCGGACCTCCTGGGCCTCCACGCCCAAGACCGCGATGTCGCCAAGGTCAACGCCGCCACCCCACCGAAGGCCGTCGTCGTTACCGGCACCTTTCAGGGCGCGGCGGACGAGGGCGGCGGCAGTCAATTGATCGAGGATGTGCGCCTGTGCGCGCCGTGAGCGCCTTGCCGTGAGCGCCTTGCCCTGAGCGGGACTAGATTCTCACGTGCATCAGGAGGCTCAGCGATCGGACATCGGTGCGAGAGATCCCCATGGGCTGGTTGCCGAGGAGATTGTCGAAGCTGAACCGTAGGCCGAGGTCCAACGCCGTCGTGATGTTGCCGATGAACCCGACACCGAGAGGAACCCGGTAGGTGTCCCCCAAGTCCGCCAGGTGGCCAGAGACTCCGGTCAGCACCTTGAGGGAGAGACGTTCACCCGCCTGGAACTGAAGTTCGGCCGGGAAAAACAACATGTCCTCGTTGGAAATGGGATTGGCGGCGGTGGGGTCGCGGTGGTTCAGCGCGACGCCGACCTGCGGATTGAAAAAGATCGCGACGACATCGGTCAGGTGCAGTTTTCCGGCCGCCCCGATCGTCCACATCACCCAGGTCGGATCCGCGATCGTCAACAGATACAACGACGAGTGGATCGAGAAATGAAAGTCGCCGAACGCCAACCCGTACATCAAATCGAGGCCGACGTTGTCGTAGACGTGAGGACAACGTCCGGTCCCGGTGCCGGTCAAACAAAGGCCAGCCCCCGGCAGCGTTTGCCATCCCATCGGAAGGTTGTGCAGAAGTCCGATCTGCAGACTATCGGAGATGGCGTAGAAAAGATCGGGGGCCAGCGACGTCGGTTTACCGAAGGTGGCCTTGCTGGCGTTGACGTGCAGTAGAGCGCGGGCGTGAAACATGCCGGCCGGCGCCTGAACGCCGCGCTTGACGGCCCGTTGGCCAGATGGGGCGTGGCTGACGGGGGGAACATCTCCTCCGCCGCCCACCACGTCGGCAAAGGCAGCGCGCTCCATCAACAATAAAGCCACCACCACTAGACTGCCTGCTACATGAACGCGGAATGATCGCATTGGGTCTCCTTGTTTTCTACCGTCCCGCGCGAACGGTACGGCTGCTTCGCGGGACGTTACGCACGGGTGACGACGGCTTGACGTCGTCACGCGCACACCCCGCGCAGGCCGCCCGGAGGAAGGTTCCACGCGAAAAGCTGCCCATTCGCGCGCGGTTCCGATGCTCCCGGAGGCCCCATTCGGGTATGCGATGTGCCTGATGCAATCGCCATGCTAGGCGGGCCGGAGGCGCTCACGCCCCGCAGGGAGTAGACAGACTATCTATACATCGGCGTTTTTTTGGGCGTGGTGCGAGGTTGTTCGGGTAGGCCGAAGTCACTCGCCCAGGTCCTTTCTGGTGTCGATCAATCAGTCACACCCAGAATGCTAGAGCCAGCACTGAACGGGTCAAGCCCTCGGCGATGCCGGGCGATGCCGGGTTCGAGGTGAGCACAGCGATCGTGGATGTCTCCTCGCGCGAGTCGGTCCACGCGCTCGTCGAGAGAGCGATAGCGATCGGCACCATAACCGGCGTCATCCATACCGCCGGCATGTTGCCCACCCAGGCATCGCCGGCCACGATCCTGAAGGTCGATCTGTATGGCACCGCGCTGCGATCTCTGTTCCACGGGTGCGAAATACGATCGCGGCATCGTCGTGGCTGATCAGGCGTGCGTTGCTGATGGCGACCCGATGCGTGTACCTGCCCAAGTATCAAAGACCTGCTGGGGACCGCCGAAGGGACGCTTGGCGTAGACGATCCAGTTCTTCTTGTAGAGCGCGTTCCGGCGGCGGCGCGTCGCGCGACAGGGCGAACTTCCCGCGCCGCGCGTTGCCGGGCTAAGCGCGTTCGTCGTATTCGCGAAGTTTTCCGCGTGCGAATAGCAGTCTGGGATCCTATTTCGCCTACCACCACAGGGCCCGGACGAGCGCCCCGCCGCCTGACCGCCTTGGCGAGGGACCGGGGCAGGGAGTGGAGTCCATTCGCCCACGTCTAAGGATCGCCTGATCTCCCGGCGCGGGATCTCGCAACTTTTTGGGCGCCCCGCCGAAATCCCCCGCATGTCAGCCCAAATCTTGGTTGGACCGTGGTCCTGCGGGTTGTGGATCCCCCTCGCCATAGTTTCGGCCTGCGCGCCGGACACGGATCTGGTGGGCGAGGGTGGGGGTGGCACGGACTCGACCCCTGGGAGCACGACCGTCGGCGCGGCCGCACTGGTCGATCCGGCGCCAGGCACGACCGATGTTCCCCTGAATCTGGCCGCTGTGCTGGTGCGTTTTCCGACCGCTGTGACGGTTTTCGATGGCGCGCTGAGCATCACGGCCGCCGGGCAACGTGCGGGCGCCGGTCTGGTCGCCGCCATGGATTGTCCACAGCCGGGTCCGGGAGCCTGCTTTCGCCTGCCCCTGGCCGGGTTGCTGATGCCCGCGACGACCTACGTGGTTGCCATTGGTGACGGTGTTGTGGACGGGGACGGTCTTTCTCTCGGCGCGGGGCCGGTGGGGCAGTTCGTCACGGCGTCCGAGGCGGATCTCGTCGCTCCCGTGATCGCTGGCCTGACGGTCGAGCCATCGGGGCCGTGCGTTCTTGTCAGTTTTCAGACCGACGAACCCGCGGCCGCGACGCTGGTGATGGAAGGGGCGGGCGTTCAGCGGACGATCGCGGCGGGGGCAGGCGCCACGCAGTTTTCCGCGGCGGCGTCCATCGCAGCGTTTGGTGCCGGCACCGAGGTGCAAATCGTGGCGCGGGTGATGGATCTCGCGGGCAATCTGGCTGCATCCGCGTCTGTCGCCGTGACCGTGCCGGTTGGGCTTCTGCCCGTCGCGATAACGGAGATTCGCGCGAATCCGGTGGGCAGTGAGCCGGGGCAAGAGTACGTCGAGATCCGGAACCTGGGGATCGACGGCGTCGACGTCGGGGGACTGTCGGTCGAGGATTCAAAGGGCGCGGATGTGTTGCCGTCGACGGTTCTTGATCCTGGTGCGTTCGCCTTGTTGGTTCCCGCCGCGTTTGATCCGGCGGGCCCGGGCGATACGCCACCGCGACCCGGTACCGTGCTGATTCGTGTCGACGCCCGAATCGGCTCCGACGGGCTGACTAACGGCGGCGAGATCGTCCGCCTGCGGAACGGCGATGGGATCACGGTCTCCAGCTACAGTGCGCTGGTGGATGTGTCGGCATCCAAATGGGCGGGCAAGACCGTCCACCGCATGCCCGAGGACGCGTGCGACCAGCCTGCCAGTTGGACGCGGTTGCCGACGGACGCCACGCCCGGCTGGGGCACACCCTAGCCGTGTGCCTGGCGTGGGCTCTCCCAGCTTTTTCGGACCCGTGGTAGGACAGATGGTCATGTCAGGGCACAACCGCTGGTCGAAGATCAAGCACAAGAAAGAGGCCACGGACTCGAAAAAGTCCAAGCTCTGGACCAAGGCCATCAAAGAGATCATGGTTTCGGCGCGCCTGGGCGGTGGCGATCTGAACGGCAACCCGCGGTTGCGCACGGCCGTCGACAAGGCCCGCGGCGTGAACATGACCAACGACGTGATCGAGCGGTCGATCAAGAAGGGGATCGGCGATCTGGGCGACGTGACGTACGAGGAATTCGCCTACGAGGTATTTGGCCCGGGAGGCACGGCGATGTTGGTCGAGATCATGACCGACAACCGTAACCGCACCGCCGGCGAGGTTCGCAACATCCTTCAACGGTACAACGGCAACCTGGGCGCGTCGGGCTCGGTCTCGTACATGTTCAAGAAGCTGGGCGTGATCATGTTCGACAAGACCGAGGTCGACGAGAACGCACTGACCGACCGGGCGATTGAACTTGGCGCCGACGACATCAAGACCGAGGGCGACGCGTTGACGGTTCTGACCGAGCCAAGGGAATTCGAGCGGATTCGAGAGGCGCTGAAGGAAGCGAAGCTGCCCGCGCCGGTGTCCGCCGAGGTGACCCTGGTGCCCCAGACGTTGACGCGTCTGACCGGGCACGATGCGGAGAAGGCCCTGAAGCTGGTCGCGGCGCTGGAAGACAACGACGACGTGCAGAACGTTTATACGAACATGGACGTCGACGACGCCGCGTTGGAGAGCGTCGGCTGACCAGAGTCGTCACCGCCGGTCGCGGGCTTTCGCGGCGGGACGATTCGCGCCGGATTCTGGGAATCGATCCGGGGACCATTCGACTTGGCTACGGTGTCGTTGAATCCGTGGGGCCGACCGTGCTTCGATACATCGAATGTGGAGTTATCAGTGCGCCCGCCCAACGATCGCGCGCCGACCGCCTGGTGGAGATTGGACGAGGGCTGCGTGAACTGGTCGGCGATCTGCGACCGGACGCTGTGGCGATGGAGGAGGCCTTCTTTGGTAAGAACGTCCAGTCGACCCTGGCACTGGGCGAAGCCCGCGGCGTGGCCCTGCTGGTCGTCGGTGAGGCCGGCTTGACCGTGGTCGGTTACGCGCCAGCGACGGTCAAGCGCGCGGTCGTGGGACATGGTCGCGCGTCGAAGGACCAGATCGCCTATTTGGTGCGCGCCACGCTGAAGCTGCGGCGCGCGCCCCCCTCGGATGCGGCCGATGCACTGGCGATCGCGATCTGCCACGCGCGTGAAGGTGTGGGTACGATGCGGAGAGATCCATGATTGCCCACCTGCGCGGCCGCCTCCTCGAAAAGGACAGCGAGTCCGTGGTCCTGGAGGTCGCTGGCGTGGGTTATCAGGTCGCCATCAGCGCGGGCGCGGGCCAGGCGTTGGGCCCCGTGGGGGCGGACGCGCGTTTGTGGATTTACAGCCATCACGTGCAGGACGGGGGCGTCTCGCTTTTTGGTTTTTCCGAACGTGACGAGCGCGCGCTGTTCGAAACGCTGTTGGGCGTTCAAGGCGTGGGGCCCAAAGTGGCGTTGGCGATTCTGTCGGGATTGCCGGCCGCCGAACTGACCAAGGCGATCGCCGGCGCCGACGTGGCCCGGCTGACGCAGATTCGCGGGGTGGGGCGGAAAACCGCCGAGCGTCTGGCTGTCGAGCTGCGCGACAAACTGGTGCCGTTTCCCGTTGCGCCCATCGGCTCCCTCGGGGCGGGCGTGGGGATGGGGGGTGGATTCGACCCCTCGATCTCCCATCTTCCCCAACCTTTGGCCGAAGCGCAGGGCGCCCTGGTGACGCTTGGCTATCGGTTGATGGAATTGGAGCCAATCATTGCCCGCATGGATCCGTCATTGCCCGTTGCTGATCTCATCAAGCAGGGTTTGGCCGCGCTGAGGAGGCTCTAGACCATGGCGCGCAAACCTCACGATGACGGCGGATCCGATGGCGCCCGGCCGATCATTCACGCCCCAGTTGGGCACGCCCCAGTTGGGCACGCCCCAGTTGGGCACGCCCCAGTTGGGCACGCCCCAGTTGGGCAATCCGCAGTGGGGCAATCCCCAGTTGGGCAATCCCCAGTTGGGCAATCCCTGGTTGCGACGTCATCGCCGGCAACTTCGGGGCCTGACCGGATCGAATCTGGAGGGGATCTCGCGTCGCCGGACCGGGTGGTGTCGCCCGCGGAGCGCGATCGTGACGAGGATGCCGCGCTCCGCCCACGCCGCTTCGATGAGTTCGTCGGCCAGCGAAAAATTGTCGACAACTTGTCTGTCTACGTACGGGCTGCACGCGCACGGGGCGACGCGCTTGACCACGTTCTTCTGTCCGGACCACCGGGTCTGGGAAAGACAACGCTGGCGTTCTTGCTGGCGAACGAGATGGGGACCGAGGTGCGGGTGACGTCCGGGCCTGCGCTGGAGCGAAAAGGCGATCTGGCGGGGATTCTCACGTCGTTGCAAAAAGGCGACATCCTGTTCATCGACGAAATCCACCGTCTCCTGCCGGTCGTCGAGGAAAGTCTGTACCCTGCCATGGAGGACTACCGCATTGAGATCGTCACCGGTGTGGGCGCCGGCGCTCGCGCCATCCAACTGCCGCTGGAGCGATTCACGCTGGTCGGCGCCACGACCCGCACCGGCCAGTTGACCTCTCCGCTTCTGTCTCGCTTTGGCATCGTCGAGCAGTTCGCTTTCTACGGCGCCGACGATCTCGCGACCATCGTCCGTCGATCCGCGCGCCTACTCGACATTTCGATCGACGATGCCGGTGCCGCCGAGATTGGCCGTCGCGCGCGCGGTACGCCGCGGATCGCGAATCGCCTGCTGCGCCGCGTACGCGACTTCGCCGAGGTGCGCGGCGACGGCAAGATTACGCTCGACGCGGCTCAGTATGCGCTTGGACGATTGGAGGTCGACACGCTTGGCCTGGACGCGGGCGATCGCCGCATCCTGTCCACGATCATCCAGAGATTTGACGGAGGTCCCGTCGGCGTGGAGTCCCTGGCGGCAGCCCTAGCCGAGGATCGCGACACGCTGGAGTACGTCTACGAACCGTATCTGATCCAGGAAGGCTTCCTGCTGCGCACCCCACGCGGCCGGCAGGTGACCCGCCGCGCGTACGACCACCTAGGCGTGCCGCCGCCCGTCGCGCGTCCAGGAACAGGGCAGGGCACTCTGTTCTAGACCCGTTTCTCGGTCAGGCGGTGCGGGCGGCAAACCTGGCTAGGTCAAGCTCCGACTGGAAAACCGTGACCGCGGGGCCGCGCATGCGGACGCCCGAATAGTCGGGCGCCACGGTGATGAACAGGGTTCCCCCCGGCAGGTTCACGGGAATCTCCCCGCCCGGTGTTTTTCGTTCCTCGACCGCTGCCGCGACGACGGTGGCGCATGCGCCCGTTCCGCAGGCCAGGGTGATTCCGCAGCCGCGTTCCCAGACGACCAAATCGATCTGTCCCCCGGCAATACGCGCGAACTCGATGTTGGCCCGATTCGGAAACACGGACGCGCGCTCCAACTCGGGACCGAATCGTTCGGCCAGCGCGCGCAGGTCCTCGGCGGGATCGTCGATGAATATCACCGCGTGCGGGTTGCCCATCGACACGGCCGTGAACGCGAAGTGGCGCGCTCCCGCGACAATGGACTCGCGCAGTGCGCGTTCCGCGCCCCCGGGAGCAAGGGGAATCTCATCGCGCGTGAATCGCGGTCGCCCCATCTCCACGGCAACCGTATCGACTTCCCCGTCGTGAAGGCTAATCGCGCATTCCAACAAGCCCGCGCCGGTGTCGATGCGCAACGGTGAGTGGTGCAGCGCCGGATCGGTCTCGTACAAAACCCTGGCCACGCACCGAATGCCGTTGCCACACATCTCGGCCTCACTGCCGTCGGCGTTCAGGACGCGCATCCGCGCATCACCGCGGTCGCCGGGCAGGATGGCCAGCACGCCGTCGGCACCGACGCCGAAATGGCGGTTACAAATCGCTCGCACCAGGGCAGGATCCTGGGCCGCTTCCGTCGCCGCTGCCGCAGGTCGCCCTGGTCGCAGATCCACCACGACGAAATCGTTTCCCAGCCCCTCGACTTTCGTGAACGGGAGCTTCGCCGACATGGCTCCCCAGCTTACTCGGCTGGCGCCGCTGGCGCCTTCTCGGGCTCGGGGGTCGGGGAAGCCGCCGATTCACCCGGGGCGGGCGCCACCGCGGGAGCGACCGGCTTGCGTCGTTTGACCGCGGCCTTAGGTGCGGCCGGATCAGCCGGTGATGCGGACATTTCTCCCGTCGGCGCCGGTGCCATTGGTGCCGCCGGTACGCGCGCCGCTGCTGGCGCGGATTCGGTCGGAGTGGCCTTCGTGGTCGCCGGCTTGGCCGTCACCTTGGTGGTGGTCGTCGTCGCGGCCTTGTTCGTGGGGGCTTCAATGCTCGGTTTCGCTCCCACCGGAACCGTGGTCCCTGTTTCGTCGGGGCCGCCCGGCATTTTCAATTTGAGGGGCATCGTGGGTGCCGCACCCGGAATTCCCGTTGTCCCCGATGCGCCGCCCCCGCCTTCAGGGGCGCTGCCCGCCACCCCCGCGTCCTTGCCGACCGCTGCCGCCGCGCGGATCTTCTCCATCTCCGTTTTGAGCTTGGCCGCTTTTTCGTCCTCGGTCTTCTTCTCGGCCGCCTTCTGCGATGACAGTTGCTGCAGCCGCTTCGAATCCTGGCGGCTCGAGTAGTAGGCCAGCGACAGAGACGTCACCAGAAAGATCGCCGCGGTGATCGAGGTCAATCTGGTCAGGAAGTTTCCCGCTCCCGACGATCCGAACACCGTTTGGCTCCCGCTCCCACCAAAAGCGATGCCCATGCCGCCGCCTTTTCCCGCCTGGAGCAGAACAACCAGGATCAGGAACAGGCAAACAATGACGTGAACGACTGTCAGGAGCGTAACCATGCGTCGGTACCTTCTTTCACAATGCTTACGAATGATGCTGCCGACAGCGAGGCGCCGCCGACCAGCGCCCCGTCGACGTTTTCTTCCGTCATCAGCGCGCGGATGTTGTCGGGCTTCACACTGCCGCCATAAAGAATGGAAATGCCACCGGCTACCGCGGGGAACATCGCGGTCAACTGGCCGCGAACGAAGCGATGTACCTCCTCGGCCTGGCCTGGCGACGCCGTTCTGCCGGTTCCGATGGCCCAAACCGGTTCGTACGCCAGCAGGCAGCGCGCGACATCCGCCTCGGTCATCTCGGTCAGCGCGGCATTCAGTTGCGCACCGACCAATTCCAGCATGGTACCTGCATCGCGTTCGACCAAGGTCTCACCGATGCAAATGATGGGCGACAATCCCGCGGCCAACGCGACGCGCGCCTTGCGATTCACGTCGGCGTTCACCTCGCCCATCAGTTGGCGCCGCTCGGAGTGACCGACGATCACGTACCGGCAGCCCGCATCGGCAAGCTGCCCAGCGGCCACCTCACCCGTGAAGGCGCCCTTGGTTTCCCAATAGCAGTCCTGTCCGGCCACGGCCACGGGACCGCCTTCCAGTCTCTTGACGACCGTGGCGATCGCCAGGAATCCCGGGGCGACGATCACCTCCGCCTGGCTGACATCAAAGCCCTGCATGACTTGAGCTTGCACGTCGGTCGCCAACGCCACCGAATCGGCGATCGTCCCAAAGAGCTTCCAGTTTCCCGCGAAAACGGGACGTTTGTTGGCTGGCATTACGGTCGTCCTAACCTGATTCCGTTCAGACTTCCAGCGCGGCCAGGCCCGGCAGCTTCTTGCCTTCCAGGAATTCCAGTGAAGCCCCGCCGCCGGTCGAGATATGAGTGATTTTGTCTGCGAGCCCGCTCTTCTGTACCGCCGCGACGGAGTCACCTCCGCCAACCACAGACAGCGCCGATGAGGCGGCCACCGCGCGGGCCACGGCTAGAGTGCCTTGCGCGAACGGGTCCGATTCAAACACGCCCATGGGACCATTCCAGAAGATCGTCCTGGCCCGCGCAATCGCGTCCGCGAATCCGCGCGCAGTTTCCGGACCGATATCCAGCGCAGCCAGATCCTCCGGGATCTCCGAGGCTTGGACCACCTTCCCCGCGTCCGACTTGATTCCCGGAGCGGCGATCGCGTCGCGCGGAAGCAACACGTCGACCCCGGCGGCTTCCGCCTTTTTCAAGAAGGATCGCGCCAGCGCCAGCTTGTCGTCTTCGACCAACGAACGACCCAGCCGTCCGCCCTTGGCCTTGAGGAACGTGTTGGCCATCGCGCCGCCGATGAGCAACTGGTTCACGCGCGAAAGCAGGTTCTCAAGTACGCCGATCTTGTCCGAGACTTTCGCGCCTCCGATGATCGCGATGAAGGGTCGCTCGACCTCGCCTATCAGCTTGCCCAGGAACTTCACCTCTCGGTCCATCAGCAGACCCATTCCCTTGGACGCGACGAACTTTGTCATTCCCACCGTCGAAGCGTGGGCGCGATGCGCGGTGCCAAACGCATCGTTTACGTAGACATCGGCGTAGGACGCCAGACCCCTGGCGAAGTTGTCGTCGTTGGCTTCTTCGGCGGCAGAAAACCGCAGGTTCTCAAGCAGCGCTACCTTGCCGGCTTTCAGATCGCCAATCACTTTGCGGGCTCCATCGCCAACGGGTTCATCGGTGAGGACGACATCAGTGCCCAGAAGCTCGGCTAGACGCTCTCCAACCGGCAACAGCGTGTACTTGGGATCGGGCTTACCCTTCGGTCGGCCCAAATGCGACGCAAGCACCACGCGCGCACCCTGTGCGATCGCGTACTTGATGGTGGGGAGGCTTTCGCGGATGCGGGTGTCCTCGGCCACGCCGCCAGCCGGCGTCAGCGGCACGTTGAAATCGACGCGAATGAATACGCGGCGACCGGCAATATCCAATTCGGAGATCGTTTTGATCGACATGGTTCGGGGAGATCCTCGATGCGTCCACCGGCGCGTGCGAGATTACGGCGACACGATCGCCGATCTGGTCCGCGAGGCGCGGGAAGAATGCTCGAAGGGCGGCCGAAAATCTAGAAGAAATGCCTCGCCTCGAGAGGGCGAGGGTGCGGGTGGGCAATTCCAACAAGAAGGCCTTCACCGTTCCAGCCCGCGCGGCTTCGGCTGGATACCCAACAGTCTGGCGAAAAGGCAATAGAAAAAGCCGGCCGATTCTCGATGGAACCAGGCCGGCTTCGGGTGCAGTGAATCAGTCCAGCTGAGTGTCGTCCTTGAGATCGGACGTCACAAGACTGATGATCTCACTGGCAAGGGCCACGATTTGACGCGGCTCGTAACCATTTTGTCGGAGATCCTTGTAGATGGACTTGGAGAGAATTCTCAGTGCCTTCTCCCGATTCGGAACTGGCGCCGCATCGGAACCACGCACCAAATCGGCTGCTTGCGTTGTCATTTGTGCCATTCAACCCTCCTCCCAGAAGGTCGGGCCCCACCTAAGCACGCGATGTGCCATCCCGGTGTCTCAGTCGTAAAGTATTGAAACTACTGATAGTAGGAGCTAGCGCCCCGACCAACGCGCGAAACTCGGTTCGCACCAGTCATGACCGCGAGGGTCAAAACGCACAACGAAAACGGCACGCGGGTGTCGAAAATCTGGCACTTTTCTGCCTAATTTCGATAGGTGGGGCAGGTGCGAAGTCCGTTTTACACCTATCGGGAGAAGAATGGATGATTGCGTCCAGCAGGTGGCGGCTGGCTTCGCGTCCCGGGCGCCTCGCACATGGTTCAGGCGCGTGTAGACTTCAGAGCACGGGGGCCCCCATGCAGCACGTGGTTGAAGTTACGCATATGGTTAATGGCGATTTGGTTTCGTTTCGCCGTTTGTCGGCCTTTCGTGAGCGGGTCGCGACAGTCGCGGTTGTAGTGTGTGTGGTGTCGCTGGGCTTGGCTGCGATGGTGTTCGGAGCCATCTTGGTGCGGTCGTTTGGTCGGGCGATATTCGCACCCTGGTTTGTGGCCGTTTGGGCCCTTGCCGCCCTGACCACCTCGATCCTGGCGGTTTTGATCGTAAGACGACGCTTGCGGCGCTACGTGCTGGGCTCAAGCCTGCAGGCCGATGCCTTTGCGGCCGTTGACGTCGATCTGGTGCGCCGTGAGGGCAGCCGTTTTGATTTGACGATTGTTCCCGGAATGAAGGGACATGTCGGCAACGGGCGCGCACCGCTTCCGGTCGAAGCCTTGGTCGGCGAAAAGCCGCACAGGATCGCCTTGGGCGAAGGCGCCACGGCCGAGCTCTCGATGGGGGCGTCGACGTTCGTCATTCGCAGCCGACCGGGTACTGGCCCTGCCGCTCAAGGTGTTCCGGCCGGCGTACCTAAGGCTGATCGTGGTGGTTGGATTGTCTCGCGCGATCACTTCAAGTTGTTCTCGCGGCTTGCCTTGGCTGGCCTTCAGGTCGGCATGCTGGGAACGGTATTGTCCGCTGTTCCCCGCGGACAAACCATCGGTGACCGCCCCGCGCATCTGGTGGCTCCCCGGATCACGACACCGTGGGAGGCGGAAAAATGGTTGCGCATCGAAGCCCAGGCGCAGTCTCGATCGTTGCACCAGTGTTTTGACCCACTTCCGCTCGCGTGCCAGCACTCGGGTTACGTGGGTGTGGGCGTTTCGCTGACAAGGGACGGGGAAGTACGGTCGAACTGGATCTCGCGATCCACCTATGGGAGCGAATGCCCGGTAGATCAGTGCATCAAGGAGCTGGTCTCGACATGGGTGTTCGATCCGCTGCCCGAGGCCATGCGAGTCGTGCTGCCGATTCAGGTGCTGCGAACCGCGAAACCACTGCCGACCAACGTCGCCCAGACCCACAAAGACGTGGCGCGGGCACGGGTCGCCTTGGGTACCGACGCGATCGTAGAGTGGGACCGTGGGCGCTGACGATAGCGGTGCGGACCAATCCGAGGCTGAAGCCCGGGAGAGGGCATTGCGGCTATTGGAGGCGGTTCACCAGTTTCCGTGTGCCTATGCGGTAACGGTGATCGCGTTCAATCGCGAGGTTGTCACCGAGCAGGTGAAGCGCGCGGCCCTCTCCAGGGGCGACAATCCGGGTGACGCCGACAAAGGCGAAGGAGACGCCGGCCACGAATTGCGCGCCAGCCGCGAAGGGAAGTATCTGAGTCATCGGTTCGCTGTACGGGTCAGTCATGCGGGCGAGGTGTTGGAACTCTACGCGCGCCTGAAGTCCGTGGAGGGTGTCGTCACCATCCTGTAGAGGTTGCGACCAGAGGTCGCGACGAATGTGACTAAGCGACGGTCCGGTGTTCTTGCCAGGAACGTGAAACCGAGACCGCTTCGGTATACGCGGCCACGCCTTGGGCGGCCCGTTCGGTTGACCATCCCAGAATACCGCCGATCATAGCGGCTACCTTCGGCGCGGCGGCCAGGCCTTGATCGCGTGCATCGCGAAACAGGGGAATCCGCCGGCGAAGGACATCCTCGACCTGGGTGACCAGTTCGAAAGTGGCGGCGTGCAGAACCTCCGCCCAGATGTACGGCAAATCGGGATCGATGCGAGCCGCCAGATCGATTCCTAGGCGTTCCTGTGGCCGTTCCGCGCGTGGATTCGCTGTTCGATCGGGGGGAATGAAACGGACCACGTTCGCTGCCCGCGCGCCATAGGAGGCTCGCAGGTGACGCTCGATATCGGGGGACAGTTCCACATCCAGGGAGGCCTCGTCGGCCCCAGCGCCGGGGAGGAGTCTGGTTGTAGTCGAGCAGGGGGCGATGGAGCCTTCGTAGCCACGATCGCGCGACAGTTCGACGGCCACATCAACAGCATCCTCGGCCACGCGCCGATAGGTCGTCAGCTTGCCACCGACGACGGTCAACAGGCCATCGGATTCGACCAGAAGATCGTGTTCGCGTGAGGTCGCCGACGTGGAGTTCGCGGGCGTCGCGATCAACGGGCGCAAACCCGCGTAGGTCGACACAACGTCATCAGGGCCAAGGGCCAGGGACGGGAACGAGGCATTGACCACCTCCTGCAAATATTCGACGTCCGTGAGACGGGCCGCGATCGCGTCGCCCGGTCGCGGTGCGTGCGGGGGGCCGACGGCAGGGGTCCAGTCCGTATCGGTTGTTCCGACGATGGTGCGGCGGCCCGCGGGTAACAGGAACACCAGCCTTCCGTCGCGCGGGGAGCGGAGTACGGTCGCGCGCCCGTCGTGGGGAACACGATCCGCGTCGAAGACCAGGTGTACGCCCAGGGTGGGGCGCAGATTGTGCCGTCCGCGGTCGAAGGAATCGGAGAATGGTCCCGTGGCATTAATTATCACCCGGGCATTCACGGTCACGTCGATACCCGCCATTCGATCGCGAGCATTCGCGGCGCGAACGCGGCCGCGGCGATCACGGCGCAGATCGGTCACGATGACGTGCGGTGCGACGACCGCACCGGCGGCTTGTGCGTCCAGAACCGTCTCCAGAACCAGCCGAGCGTCGTTGGTTTGGCAGTCGACGTACAGTTGAGCGCCTTGTAGGCCCGTCTGGCGCAGCATCGGTGACAGGGCGAAGACCTCACGGGGATCGAGGCGGCGGCCGGCAACCGGGGCGCGCCAGAGCGCCAGGGCGTTGTAAAGGGCGATTCCGGCTCCGAGTATGCCCAGCCGGGGAGGTAGGCCCTGATAAGCCGGGAACAGGAACTCGATCGGCCGGCACAGGTGAGGCGCGGTCTTCATCAATCGGCGCCGCTCCCGAAGGGCCTCGAATACCAGCGAGAAATCCCCGTACTGTAGGTAGCGCAAACCCCCGTGAATCAATTTCGACGAGTGGCTCGATGTCTCACTAGCGAAGTCTCCGGCTTCGAGAAGGGCGACATGGAACCCGCGCAGAGCGGCGTCTCGCGCGATTCCCGCGCCCGTCGCGCCCCCACCGATGACCAGGATATCGAAGGTTTCGGCATCCAGTCGCCGAAGAGTGCGATCACGATCCGCGGTATCCGCGCGCACGCCGAGAGCGGTCATTCCTTGAGCGCGATATGAAGTTCGTCCAACTGCCGGGTCGAAACGGACGAGGGCGCGTCGGTCAAGGGATCGGTTCCCTTCTGGGTCTTCGGGAAGGCGATCACGTCCCGCAAGGAGTCGGCACCGCAAAGGAGCATCGCCAGTCGGTCAAGGCCCGCCGCGATTCCGCCGTGCGGCGGCGGACCGTACCGGAAGGCCTCCAACAGGAATCCGAATTTGGCGCGTGCATCCTCCTCGGAAAGACCCAGCGCGCGGAAAACGCGCGTCTGAACATCGGAACGATGAATTCGAATCGATCCGCCCGCGATTTCGTTGCCGTTCAACACCAGATCGTAAGCGCGCGCGCGCACAGACGCGGGATCGGTCTCCAGGCGTTCGATATCTGCCGGCTCGGGGGACGTGAAAGGATGGTGAGCTGCGACCATGTGGCCACCTTCGGCCTCCTCGAACAAGGGGAAGTCCGTGATCCAAGCGAATCTCCACTGTCCCTTGGGAATCAGGCCGAACTTGTCGGCCAGGTGAAGCCGCAGGCCTCCCAGAACCGCGTTGACCAGCTTCTTCGAGCCAAATTGGAAGAACAGCAGATCGCCTTCCTGGGCGCCTGCCGCGACGTTGATGTCGGCGCGCAACGCTTCGGTCATCGTCTTCATGGGGCTTTGCGTCCAGGTGCCATCCGCTGCCACCCGCGCGCGTGCCAGGCCCCGTGCGCCGAAGCCTTTGACGTATTCCTCCAGTTTGTCGAGATCGGAGCGCGCGATCTTGGCCGCCGAGGAGGCCGGCAGTTTCCAGCCCTTAACGATATTCGTCGGAGTCGCCACCGCGGCGCGCAACAGCTCGACGCCGCCGCCCTCGTGTTTGCGGACGGCGTCCGAGAGATCGAAGAGCGGCAGATCGAACCGGAGGTCCGGTTTATCGGAACCGTACAGGCCCATGGCATTGGCGTAGGTCAGACGCGTGAACGGCGTGGGGATCTCGACTCCAAGGACGTCCTTCCACAACGAAGTCATCAGGCCCTCGAGGATGCGGTAGATGTCTTCCTCGACAATGAAACTCATTTCGATGTCGATCTGCGTGAATTCAGGCTGCCGGTCGAGACGAAGATCCTCATCGCGGAAACAACGAACAATCTGGAAGTACCGATCGAATCCCGCGACCATGAAGAGTTGCTTGAAAATCTGCGGCGATTCCGCCAAAGCGTAGAACTGGCCGGCGTTCAGCCGCGATGGGACCAGGAAGTTCCGCGCCCCGCCCGGAGTGTACTTGACCATGAAGGGCGTTTCGATCTCGGCGAAGCCGTGCTCGGATAGGTACCGACGTGTGGTCTGATAGATTTGCGATCGGACCAAGAAGTTCTTTTGTAGTTTCGGACGCCGCAAATCCAGGTAGCGGTGCTTCAGGCGAATGGATTCGTTAGGTGAATCGTCGCCGATTTCGAAGGGTGGGGTGTCGGATCGTGAAAAAATGGTCAGTCGATCCGCTCGAATTTCGATGTCACCCGTCGCCAAATTCGGATTGCGGTGGCCGCCACGCTCCTGAACGATTCCGGTGACGCCGATACAGAACTCCGAACGCAATTCGCCGGCCAGGGCGTGGGCTTCCGCGTTGACGTGGGGTTCAAAGACGATCTGTGTGAGGCCCCCGCGATCACGAAGGTCGATAAAGACACAGCCGCCGTGGTCGCGCCGGGCCGCCACCCAGCCGAAGAGAACCACGGGTCTGCCGGTATCACCGGAGCGAAGGGCGCCACAATCATGAGAGCGTTTGAGTTCGGAAAGAAATTCGGAGTGCGACTCGGGCATGCGCGGACGTTAACACGAACTGTTTCGGCGTCGCGGGGCCGCACCCCTGACATCGCGCGTGATATCCGCGGCTGTGGGGTTGCGACTGGAATTGGTGATCACGCTTGCTCGCGGGCGCGCGTACCTCTAACGTTGAGTTCGTGCGATTGCGGGTTCTCTATCACGGCAACTGTTTCGACGGATGCAGCTCGGCGGCGATTTTTTCGCGGTTCTATCGTGAGAAAATTGCCCGCGACACAGTCGAGGTTTTGTTTCGGCCACTGGAGCACAAGGGGGAGGCGCAGCCTTTTCCGGCGGAATGTTTCGACGGTGATGAAAACGTCTGCGTCGATTTTCGTTACTCGCAGGATCCGCGGTTGACGTGGTGGTTCGATCACCATGCCTCCGCGTTTCAGTTGCCGGGCGATGAAGCCCATTTTCGCGCGGATGCCACCGGGAGAAAGTTCTACGACCCGGCCGCGAAGAGTTGTGCGAAGTTTGTTGCCCGGATCTTGAGCGGGCAATTCGGTTGGGACGCGTCCCCTCTTGAAGAACTCATCGAATGGGCGGAGGTGATTGACGGCGCACTTTTTTCGAGCGCCCAAATGGCGGTCGAGTTGCGCGAGCCGTCCCTGCGATTGATGACCTGGATCGAGAACAATCGCGACTTGGCACTGGCGGACCGGTTCATCGGGGACCTGGGGTCGCGACCGTTGGCGGAAATCGCGGCCGACCCTTATGTGGCGGGGCCGTTGGGACCGCTACTGGAACAGCACAAGAAGAACATCGAAACGGTGCGCGCGGCCGCCCGCCTGGAGAACGGAGTTGTGCGGTCCGATTTGGCCGACAGCGGCGTGACGGCGTTCAACAAGTTCATCAGCTACTACCTGTTCCCCCAGGCTCGTTATTCGGTCGCGGTCACGTTGGGCAAACAGGCAAAAATATCGGTTGGCAGCAACCCATGGGCTCCCGTTCCGCGCACGCACGAGATCAACCGGATCTGTGAGCGCTACGGCGGCGGCGGTCATGCCGTCGTCGGTGCGGTGTCGGTCCCGAAGGGGGACCTAGCACGCGCGCGTGAAATCGCCGCTGAGATTGTTGCGGAACTGGAAACCTGAAGCTTCGCGCTCCCAGGTTCAGCGACGGCGGATGGGCGGGTGGGGGCGGGTGCGGCCGCCACGGCGGGCTGTCGGGCGCGTACGTTTGCCGGGCCCGCTAGCACTTGTCTTGCCCGGGCCCGATGACGGAGACCCGCCCCCGGGAACGGCGTCGCCGCGTGATTCCAGGATTTCGATCCTCTCGCGTAACTTGGACGTTTCGGTACGCAGGCGGTCGACTTCCTCCTGCAGGCGCACGACGTGTTCGGAGGGGCGGGCGCCCTCCTTCAGGTCGGCAATCGCCTCTCGCATGCGTCGGCGGGCGCGGCCATCGAGTTCACCGACAAGCGCTCGCTCGATCGCCGGCACTGCCCGACGGTCAGCCATGCGCGCCAATGTCTGAGCGACCTCCATGCGAACGCGGAAATCGGAATCCAGGAAGCGATCCTCGATAAATTCGCGAAGAGGACGCGGGTTGGCTGTTCCCTGAGCCAGTTCGCCAAGCGCCGATATCAGTGCGCGCCGGGGCTGAAACGGGCCGCCACCATGCCAGGCGGCGCGAAGCAAGGGGATCGCACGATCGTCCCCGGTCGCGCCTAGGCCTTCAATGGCGCGGGTCCGAATGATCGCCTGATAAGAAGGGCGAAGCAGGACGTCGGGCAGCAGATCGAGCGCGGAGGCTGATCGTGTGCGACCCAACGCCAGTGCGGCCTCGGCTTCGACGAAGGCGCTGGGATCACCGGTACGCAACCATTCGGTCAAGGTTTCAGCGGCGCGCCGATCGCCGCGAAACTCACCCAGGGCGGTGGCGACCGCACGGCGCACGCGGGGGTGGGACTGGTGTCGCGCCGCCAACAGGTGAGACAGGGCATCCTGGCGGCGGGTTCGCCCCAGGGCACGGGCCGCGGCGGCGCGAACCCCCCAGAACGCGTCGCCGTCCAGGGATGCTCTCAACGCTTCGATCCCTTCCGGCGCGGGCGCGTCCGCGAGGGCGCGGGCGGCGGAAATGCGATCGATCCCCAGTTCCGCCGATTCCAGTTGCCGTCGCCACAGAGGACTGGGCTTGTCGATCTTGATGGTCTTCAAAATCACATCGCCCGGATCGAAGACAACCTGCGTCGGTCGTCCCGCCAGGCGGAATTCGAAGACATGTGCCGGTTCGGACACCGTCAGGATCTGGTCGTGCGTCGCACCGCCGACTTCGAAGCGAACGGTGACGTCGAACCGAAACGGAGGCAGGTCGTCCGAAATGGTCTGTTTTTGGTCCACGCGCAGACGTCCGACGCCGCGTTCGTCATCCCATTCCCACGAACACTTCAGGTCCGGATGTCCGGCGCGCGCGACCCAGCGGTCGAAGAACGGGTCCAGATTGCGCCCAGTGACGTCCTCGATGGCTCGCGAGAGATCGCGCGTCTCCACGGATTTCTGCGCGTGCCGCGTGGCGTAGTGCCGAATGGCCTGCCAGAAGGCGTCTTCGCCCAGCATGTGGCGGACCATGTGCAGAACGCGTCCGCCTTTGTCGTACAGATGCCCATCGAACAGATGAATCGGTTCGTCGTAGCGGCGACAGACAATGGGGCGCAGGTAGCGATCGGCTTCCCCCAGATAGGCGTCCGTGTCGGACGATAGCTCGACGTCGGCTTCGTCGCGGCCTTTGACGTGCTCGCGCCACACGTACTCGAAATAGGTGGCAAACCCTTCGTTCAGCCAGGCTTCCGACCATTCGCGGCAGGTCAGCAAATTGCCCCACCACTGATGCGCCAGTTCGTGAGACACCAGCCCCTCGACGTCGTGGTCCAGTGCTGCCCTCTCGTCGAGGAGAACCAGATCCGTCAGCGTCGTGGCGGTGGTGTTCTCCATCCCGCCGAAGATGAAATCCGGCACGGTGATCTGGCTGTAACGCCGGTGAGGGTAGGGCACGCCGATGCGTGTCGAAAAATAGTCGATCATCTGGGGTGTGCGGCCGAAACTCCGACGGGCGTCCGCCTCACGGCCCGCAGGAACGAACGCGAACACGTCGACGCCTGTCTGGGGTGCGCGATCGGCAAGTTCGACGAAGGGGCCGCACACAATGGTGACCAGATAGGGAGGGTGCGGAAAATCTAGGCCGTAGTGCCAGCGAACGCGGCCATCGGGCAAGGCGTCGCGAGCGCGCAGATCACCGTTCGACAGCAGAAACGTTCCGGCGGGTGCGGTGGCTATCACCTCGGTAGGAGCTTTTTCGATAGGCGTATCGACGCACGGCCAGTAGTACCGGGAGTCGTCATCCTGACCTTGCGTCCAGCACTGCGGTTCGCGGTCGGGGTGGTCGACATCGGGGCCGATGAAGTACAGACCGCGCCGTGGCTGACAGGCGTAACGCACGGTTATCGCGGTCTGGGTACCGCGCGCGATCGGTCGCGGAAGCGGCACATGCAGTTTTTCGCCATCGTACTGAAAAGCGTCCGTCTCGACGCCGTCGATTGCGACCGAATCGATCGTCATCTCGACGGCGTCAAAGGTCACCGCGGGCAGTTGATCGCGCCGGGCTTCCAGGTGCAACGTCGCCGCACCCGTCAGGCGCCGACCGGCGAGATCCAGATCCAGTTCAAGGCGCACCTGGGTGGTCCGGAACGGACGATCGGGCGTGAAACGCAACGGAGTTCCGGGAGGCGAGAACGATTTCGGCATGTTGTTTGGGTGCGGGCAGATCCGGCACGACCGCAGGCTACGTTACACGTGCCTTGCGGGTGGCTCCAAATTCAGGTGATCGACCTGTCCCGCTTGCCGTATCTGGGGCCCGGTCGTCTAATGGCGGGCATGGACGGCGCGGCTCCAATCGAACGGTCGTATCTGGTTCGCGGCGCCTCCTCACGCGAGGTTTACGACGTTGTCGTGGATTTCGAGGCGTATCCCCGCCTGTTTCCCGAATTGAAAGCGGTGCACGTGCTTGATCGGCAAGCGGGGAACTTGCGGGTCGAGTTTCGGGCCGAGGTCGTCCTGGCGGTTCGGTACGTCCTGGACGTGCGCTGCGATTCCGACGCACTGACCGTGGACTGGACATTCGTCGAGGGGGAGGTCGTCGTCGATTCGACCGGAGGGTGGCGCTTTTCGTCGGAGGCCGCTGGGACAAAAGTCGACTACCGGGTCAAGATGTTGATCAAGGCGCCACTGCCGGGATTCATCGTTCGCAAAGCGACTGATGCGCTGGTGGCCGCATCGATTCCGGGGATGTTCGCGTCGATCGACCGGGAGGTGCGACGACGAAGGGACCTACAGGGGAAGTAAGCGATCCTTGCGGGGCGATGCCGATCTTCATACCTCTCCGTCTCGCTCGCGCACGGCTAGCATCGTCCGCGCTCGCCTTCTAGCCCTGTCAGTCGCGGGGTTTTCCGGAAACGCACGGATTGCCCGGAACGTAGAAGCGTAGCTGGCGGGAGGCCCAGGCACCCGCGTAGGCGACACCGATTCTGGCGGAGCGCTTCACCCGTGGCACCGGGAACCCATCGTCGGAAACAAGCACCTCGCCGGCCGAAAGATCCCGTCCATTGTGCGTTCGGGTCACGCCCAATCCCGCGCATACCTTTCCAGGGCCGGAGAGCAGCCGGGTACCCGCGTCGCTTTCGAATCCCACGATCGGCTGAGCGGCCCGAATCAGCACCGCCCCCGCCGTACCGTCGGATTCGGTTACGACGTTCATGCAATGGTGCATTCCGTAGACCAGATAGACGTATAGGTATCCCGGAGGCCCAAACATGATCGCCGCGCGCGGCGTGGGACCGCGGCGTGCGTGGGAGGCCGCATCGCGTTCACCAAGATATGCCTCGACCTCGACGATGCGGGCCACGCGCGTCTGTCGTCCCGAACGCACCAACAACTTGCCCAGAAGATCGCGCGCCACGTCCGCAGTGGGGCGTTCATAGAACGACTGTGTCAACGGTAGGAACACGGCTGCCGCCGGCCTGGCCATCGGTATCATCGGAGTCTCCGTGTCCGCGTCACCGGGACCGTCACGGGGTATCGGACAAAAGCAAACGTGCCCGATCCGTGCCTCCCAGCAGCGTCGTGAAGCGTCCGTCGGACTCCAGCGCGCCCAAGAGATCAGCAGTGGTCTTTCGATATACCTCGCGGGTGATGTCTCCCGTGATCAACCTGTAGCGCAGCAGCACGAACGCGGTTTGCGCGACGTCGGACAGGCAATAACGCCGAATCGCATCGATCTGTCCGGCGCGGAACAATCCGTCCACCTGCGTACCGTCAACGCCAACCTTGCCGGGAAGGCCGATCAATCTGGCCGCTCCATCCAGCGACGTCATCCGCGCGGCGCCGAAGTCCGAGATCGCGTCGCCGAGATCGAGATGTCCCTCCTCGCTGAATCGATAGCGAAAGCCATTGCCACGGTAGTACCAGTTGAAATCGACGCCGTGGCGCAGCGCCCGCAACGCCAACACCGGTAGGTCGAACGACCGTCCGTTCCAGCTGACCACGCGCGGGTTGTAGCGGCGGACAAAATCCGCGAAGTCCGCCATCATATCGGCCTCGGACTTGTCTTCACCGATGATGCCGATCCGTTTGCAGGCCAGGGCCTCGTCGAGCCAGATGACCCCAATGACAATCGGACGACAGGCGTAAAGCGGTGGGAAGGGGCGTTCGGCTCCCACGGCTGGCTCGGGCGGTGTGTACAGATCCAGATCGGGAACCGTCTCGATATCGAGGATCAGGGAACCACCGCCGCTGGACATAGCTGGTCAGTATCGCACCGCCGCGGTCGTCGGTTCGTGATTTTCGATGACCCGCCGGTCACACGGCGGTGAAGCGGTGATCCGACAAGGGATCTTGCGGCGCCTTCCACCCCCACGGTAGATATGCCCGACAATGCCCAGACGCCGCCGCCTTGGCCGCCTGTTGTTCGCCCTGGCGCTTGTGCTGGCTATTCCCGTCGCTGGCTGCTCGCATGCGCCGCCGGTTCAGCCTTGGCAGCGTGAACACCTGGCCAAGCGGGCGATGCGTTTCGATGCCGATCCGGTCGAGATGCGTTTTCGGCAGCACTTGTTTGGCGCTCGCGAGGCTTCGGATCTGGGGTACGGCGAACCGGGCGGGGGCTGCGGCTGCAATTGAAACCAACCGTTGTCGTCGCGCGGTCGTTCGTGGTGTTGTTTGTCTGTCCCGTCGCGGTCGTGGCCGTTGGCGTTACCGCGCAAGCGGACAATCAAGTCACCGTTCGTGGTCAGTACTATCGCGAGCCGTCGACGCGCGTCGTCCAGCCGGTGGTCGAAATCGCAAAGGATTTGCCCGGCGGGATCGACATCAGGGCACACTCCCTCCTGGACGCGATCACGTCCGCGTCGGCTGCGTCGGGTCCATCGGGGGACAACATCTTTACTGAATACCGGAGCGAAGCTGGGTTTTCCGCCCGCGCGTCCTGGTCGCGCTGGCGGGTGCGGTTGGGATACAAGTACAGCGCGGAGTCGGACTATTGGTCTCACGCCTTTTCGGCGTCGGCTACGTTGCGGACATGGGGAGATACCGGAGCCTTGATCCTGTCCCTCGGTGGGGGATTTGATCAGGTCGGCCGGCGTATTCAGGGTACGGCGCCCACGCCGGCGGGGTCCACCGCATGTGCGCCGGGTGGCCGAAAGACCTGTCCACTTGAAACGATGTTCGGAGGCATCGGTTACAGCCAAGTGTTATCCCCGACGATCCTGGTCCAGGGCGGATACGAGTTCGCTTACCAAGAAGGGTACATCTCCAGCCCCTACCGCATGGAGATGCTGCCCGACAAACGATTGCGGAATGCCCTGCTGGCGCGGGTGGCGAAGTATTTCCCCGGAAGTGGCACCGGTCTCCAGGTTCACTACCGTTACTACTGGGACCTGTATCCAGGCGAGCACTCCGACTGGGAGATGCCCAGCGCGCAGGTCGTGCGATCGAAGGATCCTTGGGGCGTGAAAAGCGGTACGTACGAGTTACGCGTTTTTCAGGCGGTGGGGCCGGATCTGGAAGTGCGATTGACCGGCCGGTACTACGCACAGGGAGAGGCCAATATTCGCTGCGACGTCGTGGCTGATCCTGGCTGCCAGAGCTCGGTCTATTCGACCAACCAGCCGCAGTTGGCTCGGATTTACACCGGCTTTGTCGAGGGCAAGCTGTACTGGGAGGCGCGCCGTTGGCGTGGCGTGCCTTTCGTCGGTTGGTTTTCTGAGGGCACGTTCGAACTTTCCTACGGGCGTTACCTTCAGACGACCTCTTTCGCCGATGCGCATGTGCTTCAGACGGCGTATTCGTTGCCGTTCTAGGCCGACCTTCCCTTTTCGACGACGATTCAGGCGGACGCGCGTGTCATACGCTAGGCTGAACGCATGGCGGATCCCGCCGATACAGGGCAGGTCCAAGCGATGCCGCTGCGTCACCTCCGCGCCGCGCAGCTTCGCGCGCGTGCGGTCCGGGGGGGCCTGGTCAAGCTGGCCTTCGGGACGGTCTTCCTGATGGGTGCGCTGGCGCACGCGTTGTCTCCCGATCGCCACGATCAGGGCAGTCTCTTTTGGATGACGTTGTTGTCGCTGATGTCCACCGCCAACGTTGCCCTGGGAATGCGGTCGCTCAACCGGGTACGTCGGCCGCGGGGGCGATCGTGGTTGGTGGTGGCGGGGGCATGGGGCCTTTTGGCCGTCGTCCTGCTCGGGCTACTGTTGCGGCGATGACCATGCCGATCGAATCAGGTGAACGCCAGGTGGTCCTGATCACCGGCGCGTCGTCGGGGATCGGACATGCGACCGCCCGGCGATTCGCCGCGCGCGGTTGGCGTGTGTTCGCCAGCATGCGCCGTCCAGAGAAGGGGGAGGCGTTGCGCGCGGAGGCGCGGGATCGGGGGTGGTCACTGGAAACCCCCCAGCTTGACGTCACCGACGATGCGTCGGTGGCGCGGGCTATCGACGGCATTCTGGCCGCGACAAGCGGGCGCATCGATCTGTTGATGAACAATGCGGCCTTCTATTCATTTGGCCCCCTAGAGGAGACCACGCCCGACGAGCTGCGGGCGCAGATGGAGACCAACCTGATCGGTGTCCATCGCGTGACCCGCGCGGTGTTGCCGGCCATGCGGGCTCGCGGGCAGGGTCGCATCGTGGTGATGAGTTCGGTATCGGGCCTGGTGGCCATGCCGGCCGTGGGTGCCTATCACGCGTCCAAGTGGGCGATCGAGGCCTGGGCCGAGGCCCTGCGGTACGAACTGGGGCCGTTGGGAATTGCCGTGGTGCTGATCGAGCCCGGTCCGTTCAAGACGCTGCTGCACGACAACGAGGTCAGGGCCGCGGCCGCGGGCGCGCCCGGATCGCCCTATTTGGGGATGCTGACGGCGTACAAGCGCGAATTCAAGAAACTGCGCCGCGCGGAACTGCCGCCGTTGATCGATCTCATCGAACGGGCCGCGACCGTCCGCCGCCCGCGACTGCGCTGGCCGGTTGGACCCAACGCCTTCTCGGGCGCCTATCTGCGCCGGATCTGCCCGGACCGTATTTACGAACTGGTGATGCGTCTCGTTTTCCGGAGTCGCGCGCCTTAGCCGCCTCACGCGGGTATACTTCATTCACCTTGCCCGAGGAGATGCTTTCCCCCCAGGAGGTCGACTACGTGCTTCGGCGCGCCGCCGAGATCGACAGCGGTCCGGGCGAACTGGTCCGGGGCGCTGAAGGTGCCCTGGGCGCGCTTGAGCCTCAGATGACCGTCGACGAGGTGGTGCGCCTGGCCGCCGAGGTGGGCCTGCGGCGTGAAGCGGTTGTCGCCGCCCTGGCCGAGGTTCGGCGGGGAGCCGTGATCCAGCCCGAGTCTGGGCCGTTGGCACGCGCGCTGGGGTCAAGTCACATCGTCGTCAGTCGCGTCGTGCCCGGCGCGTCGGAGCCGGTACGGCGCGCGGTCGAGAGGTTCTTGCGCGAACAACTGATGACGGTGCGGCGGCATCACGGCGATCGCATCGAATGGGAACGCGCGCAAGGGATCTGGCCAGGGTTGTTGCGGTCCCTCGATTTCTCGAAGCGCTACGGATTCAGCCTGGTGAATCACGTCGAGACGACAATCGTCCCCGAGGGCGATTCCACCGCGGTTACGTTCAACATCGACGTCAGCGAAATGCGGCGCGAGAGGATCGCGCATATGGGTATTCGATCGCTGTTGGCGTTCGCACTGATCGGTCTGGGCGGAACGGCGCTGTTTCCCGGATTCGGCCTGGGCGATGTGTTGACGTTGGCCGGCGGTGGGGTGGCGGCCGGCGGCATTCTTGCGCTGGAACGCCGACGGTATCTGGAAAGCCGCGGCCGCGTGATCCTGGCTCCCGAACGGTTTCTGGACCTGCTGGTGCAACGCCGGCGGCGCGTGGGCGCTGTCGAGCCGGGGTGAGATGACCTGTTTGCGCCCGCTGCGCCCCAGGTCGAGAAGCTAGAACGAGGGAACCGCGAGGCCGTCGGCGTCGTGTACCGTCGGACGACGAGGCTTTGGTTGTCGCGCGGGCGTCTTCGGACGCTTGTCCTTAGCGCTGTCGTTGTTCGTGTCGGCTGCGGGTAGCCGCTGTAGCGACAGGTGTAGTTCCTGATCCCTTCTGAGATCCAGCTTAACGGGGCGGTCTTTGTAGCCTTCGGCGCGAATGACATAACCGGAAGCATCCCCGTCCTTGGGCAGCTTCAACTCCAGGGGAACGGCGCCCAGGTCTTCGGCTTCCGTCTGACCTTCGACCTTGCGGAAAACGTGCGCTCCTGCGGGTTCGACTTCGAACTTCACGCTGACGGTCTCGGGCACCACGGGGGGCGGTGGTGGCGGGGGCTCATTCGGGGTGGGCGCCGCAACGGTAGGCGTCTCGGCTGGGGACTGGCGATTCTTGGTAACGACGAAGAATCCGACCGCGGCCAATCCGAACGCCAGAGCCACCCCGATAACCAAGCCTTTCTTGCCGCGAGCGGGAACCTGATCGAGATCGCCTTCCAGTTCGGAGACGGCCGACGACAATGTGGTCTGTTCTTGCGGAAACGCTCCGGTCGTCGCGCCGGCTTGTTGCGGACGCGACAGGGTAGCGGGCTGGGCCACCGCGCGGCGGGGGCGCGGCAGCTCCAAAGAGGTCACGTCCGCTTCGCCCGTGAGCGCGTCGCGAAATGCCTTCATGTCGGGGAAGCGATCGTCCAGTTCCTTGGCCAACGCGCGTGCCACGGCTCGTACGATGTGGGGGGGCGTTCTGGGAGCGAAATCGGCCAGCGACGGCGCTGGCTCTAGCATGTGTTTGGCGAACAACTCACCCACGCCCTCGGCCATGAACGGGGGTCGCCCCGAGAGCATCTCGAACAGGATGACCGACAATGAATAGACATCGGTGCGGTGATCCAGTTTGCCCGAACCTCGGCACTGCTCGGGCGACATATACAGGGGCGTGCCCATCAGCGACCCGGTTCGGGTCTTGACCGAATGTCCGCCCGACTGCGCGGTATCCCAACCCGTGCTCATCTTGGCGACGCCAAAGTCGAGGATTTTGACGACCAGCCGTGCGCCTTCGCCCAGCAAGTGGACGTTGTGGGGCTTCAGATCCCGGTGGACGATGCGTTTTCCGTGCGCCGCCTGCAGGGCATCGCAGATTTGGACGACGATGGCCACCGCTTCCTCGGGCGGCAGAGGACCCCGCGCGATACGGTCCGACAGGGACTCGCCGGACAGGAACTCCATGACGAAATAAGGCTGACCGTCACTCGTCTGGCCGAAGTCTAGAATCTCGACGATGTTGGGATGCGCGATGACGTGAATCGCGCGCGCTTCGTTGAAGAATCGCGCGACGGTTTCAGAGTCCTTCGCGAAGCTCGTGTGCAGTAACTTGATTGCGACCTTGCGGCCGATCACGGGGTGTTCGGCCAGGTAGACCACCCCCATCCCGCCCTCGCCGATTTGTTGGACGACGCGGTAGTTGCCTATGGTCTGTCCGACCAGGGTTACGTTCTGTTCCATCGGCGCCATTTAAAAATCAAACTCGGCCAGAATTCCCCCGCTGGTCGCCCCAGCCGTCGGAAAAATTCTGAGCCCTCGATGTGCTTGTTGCCGCGCGCTGTCGGCATCCGAATCGATGTAGCCTTTATAGAACAGGTAACCGCTGGCGATCCCCAACGCCGATCCGACACCCACGCAGATCCACTGCAGCGTTTGGGCCCGGTTTCCCTCGTCGTTCAGACTCGCGATTTTGTCCTTGCTGGCTTGGTCGGTCACCGCGGGAGTGACAACGGTCCTTGTGTTGTCGCACAGCTGGTTTGGATTCGCCGTACACGGAAAACGCCGGTATTTGTCGAGATCGTCGTTGACGCCCTGGATATCAAGACCGAATTTCACGGCGGCGCCCGCACTGGCGAGGCCCGCGGCCAACGTGACCCAGAAGCCCGCCTTGTAACCCCCGCGTCCCGTTCGGGGCTCTTCGTCTGCCCGCGCCACCGGTGCAGCCTTCATGGGTTCGGTGGACGGAACGGGAGTGGACTCGATCTTTGCGACCTCGGTGGTTTTGCCGTCCTCGGTGGCTTTCGCGGAGACGGTCGCCGCATCCATGCTGAGGTTGACGGCCGCGGTTTGTCCCGCGGAGACGATGAATTGTTGCTTGGCTGGGGCCTGACCGGGCTTCGTCAGCGTCAGTTCGTGTTTGCCGGCCGCGACGTCCGGGATCGACAAGGGTTGTTCGGCCGTCACCCCAACCGGCTCCCCATCCAGTGACACCTTGGCGCCAAACACGTTCGAGGTGATCTGGACGGTTCCGGCGCTCAGGGGCTTTCCCGTCAGTTTCGCGAACCAGCGGGAAGCAGCCGCCTTGATCCCGGCCGAGTCCGCCTGCTTCTTCGGTAGGGTTTCCGTCAGCCAGAAATCCAGTTTTGCCTTGCGGACATCGAACATTTTCAGCCAGATGGCGAAGTCGTCACCCTGTTTTTTGACGCTGCCGTAGATGATCTTCTGCGCATCCAGGCTTTTGCCCGCTTGGGCCATGCAACTCGCCGCCTCATCGGCGCAGGAGAAGACCAGCTTGACCTCGACCAGATCCTTCCCTGAAACCAGGTGTAGGTCCTTGCTGGCCGACACGCGTTGTCGCAGCTGTTCGGCGATCTCGTCGGTCAGGCTGGAAGGCACGTCAATCGCTTCCAGGCCAAGAACGGCCGTGGACGAGACTTCAGGTTGGGCGCGGGCAGACCGGGGAGTAAGAGCCCCGAGCGCCAGTGCAATCAGGCAAGGACCAAGCCATCGCAGGCGCATGAGTTAACCCGAATGTTTCCGCAGGGAAGGGTCCCTGTCAATCTCGGTGGTACTCCGTAACGCGCCGCTTCCTCTTATCCGCGGGGCGCATAAGCAATGCTGGCTTTTATCAGGTTTTCCATTGTGATCGTGGTTGCGTGCTAGCGTGAGGTTCGTGCGGCTTGGAGTGTCGGCAAAGATCTTCCTGGCCTACACGGTCCTGTTGGTGGCGTTCGCCGGCAATGCCTCGTTCACGGTCTTCACGGTTCACCGCGCCCGCCAGGGGGTCGTAGCCAACCAGGCCTACCTGGACCTTCAGGGGTCAGTGGACGCCGCGTGGAAATCCTTGAACGATTTCGCGGGAGCCCTGGGAAAGAAGCTGCACAAGGAGCCAAACCTCGCGTTGGCGCTCCGGATGGCGCGCAAGCACCTGGATGATGGCCTGGGCGCGATCGATCGTTACCTGGAGCGTGAGCCAGGCAGTTTCAGGCGGCCTGATTTCGAGTCCCAACGCCGGCAGATCGGAGTCTTCAAGGCCGATCTGGATCGTTTGGCCACCGAGCTGGGCAGTCCGGAGGCAGCTTCGGACGACAAGGCTTGGCCCGAATTCGAGAGCCGGTTCGCCAATCTGATCAGGGGCATCAACCGGATGCGGCGGCCGCTGCGCGGAGAAAGCGCCCAGATCGCACAGCGACTGGCCGAGGACGAGGAGGATGCGCTTCAGATCGCGCTTGTCGCCGGCGGCCTTGGCCTGTTGATGGCCGCGCTGGCGGCGGGGTTCATGTGGCGGACGCTGAGGCCCCTGGGGGTGCTGCGGGCGCGGGCGCGAGAGATCGCGGGCGGTGAATATGCGCGGCGAACAGGTGTGCGCTCGCGTGATGAGATTGGCGATCTGGCGCGCGAGCTGGACGCGATGGCCGAGGCGTTGGAAGAACGTGAGCACCGGTTGATCCGGTCGGAACAGCTGGCGACCGTCGGTAGGATGGCCGCCCAGATTACCCACGAGGTGCGCAACCCGCTGGCGTCGATTGGGCTTTATGTGGAGCTGCTGGGCGACGAAATCGGCGAGGCGCCGGAAGCGCGTCGTTTGGTGGGATCGATCACCAGCGAGCTGGATCGCCTGACCGAGATCACCGAGACCTACCTGCGGTTTGCCCGGTTGCCGCGTCCGAAACTGGATCGGGAGGATCTTGCCGCGCTGGTTGCGTCGGTCGCGGAGTTCGCGCGCGCCGAGCTTCTGCAGGCGGGGATCATCCTTGAGACCGACCTTGATCCGGGGGTCGACGTCGCGGCTGACGAGAGCCAGCTGCGGCAGGCGCTGCTGAATCTGATCCGAAACGCCCGCGAGGCGATGGACGGCGGGGGACGTTTGAAGGTGCGTGTGAGCGCCTGGGGCGACGGTATGGCGGCGATCGCGGTGTCCGACACCGGATCGGGGGTGTCGCAGGAAAATCTGTCGAAGATTTTCGATCCGTTCTTTTCGACGAAGGCGAAGGGGACGGGGCTGGGCCTGGCGCTGGTGCAGCAGATCGCGGTCGAGCACGGCGGTCGCATTGATGTGGAAAGTACCCCGCCCGCGGGCACCACGTTTCGGGTGTTGCTGCCTTTGTGGCGCGAGGGCGTTCGGGGTGTGGGGGTTAACGCTGCGGCGCCTTCTGCCTCCTCGGCCGCTACCGTCGTTGCCGCCCCTGGGACGCCGGGTGCTGGCCTGAGAGTTTGAGTTGCATCGCGTGGAGAAGCACGCGGAGATCCGGCTCGTCGTCCGCCGAGGGACCGAGCGCGAGTGCCCGTTCCAGGGCGGCGGCGGCGGCGGCATGGCGGCCGGTTGCCGCCAGCGCTCGTCCGTAGGCTGCGTGTAGCGCGGGCAGCCCCGGCTCGATGAAGATCGCCAACGGGGCCGCCTCCACCACTTGGGCAACGCGGCCGCGCCGGGCCAGCCCGAAGACCAACTCGCGGGCAAGTTTCGCGTGCATCGGCTCCAGTTGCAGCGTGGCCGCGATGGCGCGCAAGCGATCTTCGTCGCGGCTGCCGTGCCAGGACGCATCGCCCAGCAATTCGACCAAGAGGCCGGTGGCCCCGGCGCTGCCGGGATCGAACGCGACCGCGCGCTTCAGGTGGTCCTCGGCCGCGATCAAATCGCGACGGTGGATCTCTGTCAGGGCCAAGCGGACGCGCAGATCGTACCCGTCGGTGACAGCGTTGGTGTCTTGACCGACCGGGGGGATCGCCAGGCGCAGAAACGCGTCCCGAGCCTCGTCGGCCTTTCGCAAGGCCAGCGCCAGCTCGCCGGTCAGGAAGATCACGGAGCGGAGGTCCTTGCCCCCGGGAATTGCGCCCGCGCGCCGTAGGGCGTCGCCGGCGGCATCGGCGTCACCGTCGGCAAGGTGGGCCAACCCCGCGCGCGCTTCGGTTTCCGCGTTCTGTGCGGATGATGGCGCCACCTGAGCGCGCGCACCGGCTGCGGCGCGACGGGTGCGTAGGGTTTCGGCGGGAAGATACTGTCGATCGAACGCGGCTCCGCGCGTCGCCAGGTCCGCGCGAAAGCCTTTCTCCAGATCGTCCACGGAAACACCCACGGCCGCCGCCACCACACCCAATCCGCGCTGGCCGCTCCCAAACCGGACCAGCGCATCCCGGAGGCGCGCGAAGCCGAAGCGCCGATCCAGATAGTCAAGCGCTGCCGCTGATTCGGCGTACGCGCGCGTGGCCTCCTCGGCGTTGCGGGCCCTGGTGAACGCATTCGAAAGCGCCGCCAGCGGGGCCAGTTCCCCTCGGTACGCCGCACCCCACAGATCGCGCTCGGCGTGCCGGCGCCATTCGGGTCGTGCCCGCATGGTTTCAAGCTCCGACAGGCCTTCGGTGAACCAGCGCGGGACGCGAGATTTCGACAGCTCGATCGCGAACACGTGCGCCAGTTCGTGCGCCAGGACCATGCCCCAGTTCATCGCGCCGTTGGTCGGTGACTGCGATGTGATCACGCGTCCGAAGCACACCGCGTCCACGCCGATGCCCGGCAGCCCGACGGTCCGGATCGCGAAATGGTCGGGGTTTGTGTACAGCTCGAAGGTGATGGGGCCTTTCGGTTCGAATCCGTACTTGGCGACATAGCGAGCATAGGTTTCCTCCAGGAACGGCGCGACGACCTGTTCGACGGCCACACGCGCGCTGGGATCGATCCGAAACGCCAGATGTTTGGTCGCGAAGGTTTGCGTACGCGGAATAACCTTGTCGTACAGCTCCAACAGGTTGTAGGTGCGGGCGTCGTAGGGATCGCGTTTCCAGGCGCGCCGCAACGCCTCCACACCGGGCCCCTCGTCGCCCAGTCGCAGCAGAGTCGTGCCCAGCACCGACAGACAGGGGGCATTGGTCGGATCAACGGTGGCTCCTTCCTCGGCGATCGCGCGGGCATCCTCGGTGCGGCGGTGTCTGATCAGAATGTCCGCGACCGTCGCGAAGAAATCGCCGTCCGCCGGGTGGATGGACGCATGGGCGTCACGTTCGCGCCTGTAACCGGCATCGTCATCCAGCAGCTGAGCGTGCGCCGCAGCCAGCCGGGCCGCGGCGGCGTTTTTTGGGTTCACGTGCCGAATGCGGGTGACCAGCGCGGCGGCGGTGGCGAAGTCCTCGCCGTCAAGCGCCATTTCCGCCTGGATGGCCAGGGCGCCCGCGTGTCGGCCGTTCACCGACAGCGCGGCGGAAAGTTCGCGCTCGGCCGCGGCCACGTCGTAGCGCTTCTGCAGATGCACATTCGCCAGGCCGACGCGCGCGTCGGGATTGTCCGGATCCACGGCCAGCGCCGCGCGAAAGGACGCCTCCGCTTCCGAGACGGCGTGTTTCTCCAAGAAGATATTGCCCCAAAACACATTGGGCTTTGGATTTCGCGGTTCGGCGCGAACGGCCGCGCGTAGCGTGTCGTTGGCGTCCGGCCAGTTGTCGTCAAGGCGCACAATCGCGGCAACCGCCAGTAGGTCGTCGGCCCTGCGCCGGTCGACCCGCCCGCTGCTCCAGTCGTCGTACGTCCGGTCGATGAACGGTTTCAGCGCCGCGCGATCACCGCGCAGGGCCAGGACATCGCAAAGCACGTGGCGCAACGGAAGGTTGCGCGGCGCCCGATCGACCGCGGCTTCCAGGCGCCGACGGGCGTCTTCATAGCGGCCAAGGGAGATCTCGGCGTGAGCGGCGACCAGGGTGGTCGCGGCATCCGGATCGCGTCGGGCGGGCGTTTGGGTCAGACGGAGGGCGTCTTCATAACGTCCCGATCGCAGTGCGCCTTGTGCGGCCGATAGGCGCCCGGGACGGGCGTTTGTCTTGGGCGCCCCATTGGCTTCGGCGACGGTGGGGGGCATCAACCAGATCCCCACGAGGGCGGCGACCAGTGAGCGCTGCGATAGGGAGGGGAACCTCACGGACGAAGTTTGCGCTGCCTCCGTGTTACGATCTAGCCGCGGATCGAATCGGAGGAGCCATGACGACACAAGCGCCACGTTCCAGCGACACTGAGTTGCGGCCCGAGGTCTTCGACGACTACAAGGCCTTTCTGAAAACCGCGATTCACGAATACTACGATCGAGGCTGGAAACACCGCCGCGGAAATGTAATCGCGCTTTTGATCGCGTCGGGACAAGCGATGTCCTTGGCGGCCGACTCGGTAAGGGATGGCTCGGGTTTCAAGAAGGCGGCCATGGGCGCGGCGGGGGTTGTGGCGCTTCGGATGGCTCTGCGGTACGCGTTGTCTGGGCCTCTGGGAATTGTTCTGACTGGGGCCGCGCTGGTGTCGGCGGTCGGGTACCTCATCAAGAACCAGAAGGATATCAGCGGCAAAGTCGGCGGATACAGGACGCTGGTGGAGGGTACCCGCTCGCAGTTCGACGAGATCCAGGGCGGCTATCGCGCCGGGCGCTACGACGCCGCCGCGCGCAACCTGATGGTGGACGGATTGCTTCGCAGGTTCCTGGACGACGTCGACGCCGCGTAGACGCCGGGGGTCGCTAGATCAGCGACAGGGGCTTCAGGCCCGAACGCGGGAAACGGACCAGCAGGCTGGCGCGCAACACGTTTTCGATCTTGCCGCGCCCGTATTCGGGATGGCTGATGATCTCGCCGGCCTTGTAACGTTCTTTCGGATTGAAGACGCGCACCGTCGGGGCGGCGGCAACCTCCTCGGATAGGGCGCGCATCAGTTCGGCCTTGCGCGCGGCCTCTCGATCCGGCGCCTGGCTGCGCGCGGCGGTTGATCCCTGTACCACCTCGGCCGTCCGCTTGCGGGCCGGCCCCGTGCGATAGGTGTGGCGGGATCCACACGCCTGACACAACACCTGCTTGGGGTCGGTGCCCACCATGGCAATGATGCTGTGGGTTTTGGTATCGCCGCATTTTCCGCACCAGGCATCCACCTCGCCGCCCACGCGCAGGCCGGCGGATGGCGCTCCGCGATCATGGGTCCAGGACACGCCCGTGATTCGGCGTTCGCCGACCATGGATTGTCCGCTGACCTGACGGTCTGGCGTGCTGATCACCAGCCCAGCCGGAATGCGCGGCAGCACGGATGCCAGGCGACGAACGTCCGCCACACGACGTCCAAGCGCGCGCTCGGCGGAGATCTGTTCGGGCGTCGGGAGGGCCGCCAGGAGATCTTTGAAGTGGCGCCCCATCTGATCCACGGCCTCGTGAACGGCGGCGATGAAGTCGCGATCCTCCAGTCGCTCTTGCGCGGCGTGCACTTGCAGCGCGACGTCTCGAACTTCTTGGGTCAGTTGTTCCAGGGTCAGGGGCTGGGAGTCCACGGCGCGCAATTTTTCACGGTCGTCGGCCAAGCGCAACCGGTTGGGGCATATTTCGCGATTCGGACATCCTGTCCGAACCGGTCCGCGGGCAGACGGAATGCCCCACAACGCAAGGATTGCTGTAGGCTTTCCCTCGCCATGGCCCAGCGTTTCCGTGATCTCCTTCGGTTGGTGTTGATTCCAGCGGTCGTTTTGCCGGTCCTGGCCCAGGCTGCCGCCCACGCTCAGGATGACAAGGCCGTGGCCCCTCCACCTTTGTGGATTCCGTCCCCGCGCCCCGACGCTCCACCACCGACGGTAGCCACCCCAACTCCACCGGGCGCTCCCGTGGTACGCAGCGCACCACCTTCCGCGGCGCCGCCCTCTGCTGGCGCGCGGGCTTTCGTGGCGCAGCCGACCAGCGATCCGGATGGCCTGGCCAGACCAATGGACAACGTCGGCCCACCGGGAGGGGGTCCGGGCGGCCCGCAATCCAACGCCGCGACATCCGCTTCGGATGGCGGTGGCGTTTCTTCAACCGCGCCCGTCGCGCGGGACGCTTTTCCAGCATTGCCATCCCTTTGGGGCTCCACCGGTCTCTTTCGCGCGTCGACTGCGGACGTGGGTCGCCTTCATCAGCTTCGTCTGGGCCTTCACGGCGAGTATTTTCGCGCCACCAGTTTTCTGATCGAGGGCGATACCAACGAACGCCTATCGGGAGGCCTGGTGGCGGGATTCACGTTGCTTCCGAATCTGGAGCTATTCGGCGCCCTGCTGAATTCCAGCAACCGCAACCAGCGCGACCGGTCGATGATGAACGATCGCGATCCCGAATTGATCAAGACCTTCGGCGATCTGATGCTGGGGGGGAAATGGGTCCGGTCGTTGTCTCCCGCGGCGACGTTCGGGTTCGAGCTGGGCTTCAAATTCCTGTCGGGGGTTTCGGAGTTGGCGGTGTCCCCCAGTTCGACCTCATGGTGGCTGGGCCCCCTGTTCAGCTACGACATGCGTCGCGCGGGTGGCGCGCCGCTGCGGTTGCACGCCGGTGCCAGTTTCTACGCGGACAATTCGTCCAATCTGCACGACCTGTCGGGTCCCGGGATCACGCGCAACACCAAGGAGGCGGCCATGTTCGCCTACGGCATCGCGCCCAGTCGCCTGCGGCTTGCGCTGGCCATCGACGCGCCGCTAGAGAATGTCTTTCCCCAGGTTCCGATCAATCCCTTCATCGAGTACCACATCGCTTACGTCACGTCGGACGCTGACAAAGACTTCTCCGACTACATGAAGCCCAATTGCGATTCGTCGGACAACACCAAGATGCCGTGCATCGACAACCGCGATCTCCAGTGGCTGACGTTGGGCGCTCGCGCGTCGGTTTTTCGCGGAATCACCGTCGCCATGGGCGTAGATATTCGGGTACGGTCGCCGGGGTTTCCGTACGGTCCCCCGGTTGCACCCTGGAACCTGGTCTTCGGCGTGTCTTATCCATTGGACGTGGATTCCCTGACGCGCACCGTGGTTGTCACCAGGACCGTCGAGAAGACGGCCCCTCCGATCACCGAGGGCCGAATCACGGGCGTGGTGCGCAGCGCGCGGGGTGGTGGGCCCATCCCAGGGGCTATCGTGACGGTGACCGGGCGACCGCGGTCGCGTGCCGCCAGCGATCCCGATGGTGGCTTCGCGACAGCGGATCTGCCGGCGGGTCCCGTCGAATTGCAGGTGACCGCTCCAAACTTTGAGCCGACGAAGCTGGCCGGTACCGTGGTTGCGGGGAAGGTGTTTGATGTGGCGGTCGTTCTGACGCCCAATCCACCCACGGCGAAGGTCCACGGTCGCGTGTCCGCGCTTGGGGGGAGGGGCATCGAGGCCACGATCCGTTTCGCCGGCGATGAGATCCGCGAAGCCCGGGCTGACGCGTCGGGAGCGTACGTGGTGTCTCTTCCGGTCGGCCCGTATCAGGTTCGGGCCGATTTTCCCGGCCTGGGGCCCAAGGAGGCTCAGGTGGATCTCCTGGTAGGGCAGGACAAACAAGTCGACTTTGTGTTGCGCCCGGTGACCTCGAATCCGAACGTTGTTCTCGCCGGGGAGATCATCCGGATCAAGAAGCCGATTCGTTTTGCCGGCACGTCGGCCAGTTTGGTGCCGGCGACGGAGCAACTGTTGGATGCTGTCGCCGACCTCCTGGATGTCCACCCCGAGATCAAGCGGATTCGCATCGTCGCGCACTGGGACAGCGGCCCGCAGAAAGCCGCGGCCGCGATGTTGACCCAGCATCAGGCGGAAGCCGTGCGCAAGTATCTGGCCGGGCGCGGAATAGCCGAGGGGCGGCTGATTCCCGTGGGTGCGGGGTCCACGAAGCCGCTGGTGCCGAATCTTGGGCCGATGAACCGGGCGCGTAACCGGCGCGTCGAGTTTTACATCGAGTAGCACGGGTCGGGAATCGACGTCGATTTCGCGGGGGTGGGTGCGACCCCTCCGTGGGCCCGGATCGCCAAACAGGCGCATTCGAGTCTCGCGGCCTATAATGAACGCATGAAGCTTCTCGGTGTGATCGAGAATTTCGGGTTCGAGAAAACCCGGCGGGCCGTGGCGGCGCTGTCGCTCAGTTTTTTCGTCACGCTTTATCTGGCCTTGGCCTTCAATGCCCCGCCGGGGTGGGGACCGGCTTTCGTGGCGCTGGGTGCGTGTTACTTGGTCGCCTTCCTGGCTGTGGCGGCCGAATGGTTCTGGGGACGCTGGTTCGCTTCGGGCCTGGGTTGGTCGGGATTGATGGTCGCTGTCATTTCGATGGTGATGCTGGGTTGGATATGGCCGCTGGCGATCTACGGTGGTCTACACGCCTTGGTCGTCTTCCTGATGCTTGGCAAGCGCATGGCCGCGCTGTACGACATGCAGGAGGGGTGGCGAACGCGTTTCGCGATGGACGAGTACGGCGTCGCGCGGTTGCGCAAGACCGTCACGCGCACCGCGGCGTCGCTGCCCAGCGTGATCCTTTGGGCGCTGGGGCCGAAGGATCCGGGGCAGGGGATGGGCCACCTTCTCCTGACGGTTGGCCTTGGTGTATTGGCTGTGGGAGGCCTGACGGCCGTGTTGCGCATGCGTACCTGGGGCTTGGTCGCGATCGGTTCGGCGGCGCTCGGTTTGATGGTGCACAGCGGCCTTCATGCGCGCCTGACCGAGTTCACCGGAGCCTTACCCTTCCTGACCGAGATGACGACCGCGCGCGCGCTGGGCGGTCTGCCTGGTCTGGTGACGCTGCTGGCTCTGACCAGCGCGGTGGCGGGCGCGGCGCTGTTGCTGTCGGTGGCGCCTTTCTGGCGCCCCGTGATGCAGCATCTCCGCCGGCGCTGATTCCCACGGGCGGTCGGGGCAGGTAGGATTGCCTTTGTGAAACTGCGGTACGTTTCTCCTCTGCTGTTCTCGATCATCCTGGTGGCTGCTTGTGGTGGCGGAGCCTCCGCGACCCGGGATGCGGCACCCGATGCCCCCGAGACGGGAATGGATGCGTCGCGCGACTTGGTTCCCGACGTCGCGCGGGACGTTTCGCCCGCGGCGGCGGTTGCCGTCCTCAGCGGCCTACGCTGGGAACTGCCGTGTAGCGATAACTTCAACGGCTACTGCAATACGCCCGCCGTGCGCGAGAAATCCGCCACGCTGACGGGGGCCCCCGGCGCGACCTATGAAATCGTGCTGCGTTTTCGCGGCGTGGTCGAGGAAAAGACCTACGAGGGAGGTACGACCGACGGGCACTGGACACGCGGTGGTGTGCCAGCCGCGGATCTGTACAACGTGTACAAGATGGACGTGACGAATCCCCCGCAGACGTTCTTCCTGAACAGCGGCGTCTCCCTCAGCGGATACTGCGTCGGTCTCGACTACACGCGCACCGTCAGGATGGCGGCGGATTCAACCGTCACGCTGACCGCGGATCCCATCGATGGAGCGCAGGTGGAAAACGGCGGCATCGATGGACTGCCGGTGGTTGTTCCCGACATCCCGCCTTCCCCCGACCGCTACGACGGCCAGTTCATCCAGATGGACGTCGTCTCGGTTGCGCAGGTTCCCTGAGCCCGAACCCAGGGACGTTGACATCATCGACGGTCGTCCGCTCCGTCCTGGGGTCGGGATCAGTTACACATCCCGAGCATCATGCCGCCTTGGCGCCGGTACATCTGCACCTGGCCCTCGGCCAGTGTAACGCCGAAGAAGCCCAAGGAAGCGAGCGCGATCCCCGTGATGTAGCCGTTCACCTCGTTGCACGCGGGCTGGAATTGGAAGAAGGTTTCGGCGCAGTTGTTCTGGGTGAATCCGACTGATGCGAACTCGCCCAGCATCGTCAGCTCGAACCGGGGGAATTCCAGACAAGCACTCATACCTGCCGTGATGGGATCGGCGGCGCCTCCGCCGAAATCGGAAGGATCGCCGCTCTCCAGCGCTCCTGTCGACGCCAGGGAAACTCCCGAGACCGATATCCCCTGGTTGCTGCTGAAGCGAAACGTGACCTCGGCGTTGGCGGAACTGTCCGCGAGGCCGAGAATCAACCGCACGTTGATGTTGCCCTTCACCTTCAAAATCAGCGGTACGGGACCGGCCTGGATCGGGATGTCGATCCCCATCGGAACATCCAAGAGGGTGTCGTTCAGGCCGGTGTTGGTGGCGGCCGCCGTGACCTGCAGCTCGCCACGAACGTGATTCTGACCGGCCTGGAACTCGAGGAGTCTGCCTGCGCCCACCACCGCGTGCCCGCTGCCCTGGAAGCTCTCGATGTGTCCGGTCCCCATGATGCCGAACTGCCCGCCGCCGGCCGGCACCATCAGCGTGACGACCGCGTTCACTTCCAGTCGGCCCTGTGACGGCGTCAACGTGAGCGACACCATGTAACCGCTGATTTCGCCTTCGTAGGTGATGGGGGTGCCAAGGACCATGTCCGCCACGGGCACACGGCGGTCACCAAGGAACATCGTCGCGTCCTCCAGCGCAGCCAGATCCGAGAAGTCCACGGTTCGCGCCCAGTCCAGCGTCCCCGAGGTCATGGCTTCGGGTAGGGTCGTCCGCACCGTCTCCAGCTCGATCCCGGTTCCCGTACTGCGAACCGCGACAACCTTGCGGTAGGCGATCCCGGCCAGCACGGCGATGTCACCCGGTTGCAGCGCCGCGATTGCCGTCGCGCCCGCGTCGAAGGTGTAGATGAGCGTGCCCCCGTTGGGCAGAGCACCGGTCAGGTGTGTTTTGCCGTCGGCTTCCTCGATCACCTTGGTGTTGGGGGCCCAGGTGACATCGAAGGTGGCGTGGTCCTTCTTGGGTGGGGTCCAGGCCTTGGTTTCGCTCCCGCAAGCACCCAACGACGAAGTCCCCAGGGCCAACAGCAGGAGAAATATGGTCAGGTATCGTCGCATTCGAAGTCTCTTTCAGGCCGGACGACAGCCACGGCTTTGCAATACAGTTGTAAGGTTACAGGTCGGCCACGGGGTTACAAGCCGGACGTGGGGTCATAGCGGCGGCCCCATTTCTGCCGGGCAGTGGCCGGGACAGGTCGACGGTCCAATCACGCGGCCCGGGCAGCCTCGGTGGCGGCCGCCCGTTCGGTGCCGATCCGCATTCCGTAGAACGAGCGCCATACGAACACCGTGGAAACGAGGAAGAACACGCCCGCCAGCACCAGGCTGGTCGTTCGGTTTAACTCGACCGACAGTTCGACGGCCAACAAACCGAACAGCGTGGTGAACTTGATGACCGGGTTCATCGCCACCGACGAGGTGTCTTTAAACGGATCGCCGACGGTGTCCCCAACGACGGTGGCCGCATGCAACGCGGTTCCCTTCTCTTTCAGCTCGACCTCGACCAGCTTCTTGGCGTTGTCCCAGGCCCCACCCGCGTTCGCCATGAAAATCGCTTGGTACAGCCCGAATATGGCAATCGAGATCAGGTAGCCGATGAAGAAATACGGCTCGAGGCAGGCGAAGGCCAGTGTGCTGAAGAAAACCGTCAGGAAGATGTTGACCATCCCCTTCTGCGCGTACTTGGTGCAAATTTCGACCACCTTCTTGCTGTCCTCGATACTGGCTTTCTGCGCGGTACCATCCAATTTGATGTTGGCCTTGATGAATTCGACGGCGCGATACGCGCCGGTCGACACAGCCTGGGTGGAGGCGCCGGTGAACCAGTAGATCACCGCCCCACCCGTGATCAGGCCCAGAAAGAACGGTGGGTGCAGCATCGACAGATTTTCGAGTCCGCTGGTCAAGCCATGGGTCAGGGTCATGATGATGGAGAAGATCATCGTGGTGGCACCAACCACCGCTGTTCCAATCAAGACTGGTTTGGCAGTCGCCTTGAACGTGTTTCCGGCACCGTCGTTCTCCTCGAGTAGGTGTTTTGCGCGTTCGAAGTTCACGTCGAATCCGAAGTCCTTCTT
Source organism: Pseudomonadota bacterium (assembly GCA_031407985.1). GTDB lineage: Bacteria > Myxococcota_A > Polyangia > Fen-1088 > Fen-1088 > FEN-1088. The sequence continues at coordinate 48,710 of JANOJB010000135.1, forward strand.
GATTTCGCCCTCGATGCCGGGAAGGGTCTCGATGACGGACAACTCGTAAACCGACTGGGCATTGTCGGTAACCGGGCCGTACGAATCGACGGCGATCGTCACCGGGCCCATGCCCAGAAACCCGAACGCCACCAGGCCGAACGCGAACACGGCGGGCGCTTTCATGATCTCGCCCAATCCCAGCGTTCCAACGCCATACGCGATTCCCATCAGCGCTACGATCACGATCCCCATCCAATACGCACTGAAATTTCCAGCGGTCAGGCCCGACAGAATGTTCAGGGAGGCACCTCCCTCGCGCGACGCCGTCACCACCTCGCGTACGTGCGCCGATTCCGTCGACGTGAAGACCTTGACGACCTCGGGGATGATGGCGCCGGCCAGGGTTCCGCAGCTGATGATCGTCGACAGTTTCCACCAAAGTGTGTCGTCGCCGGATGCTCCCAGGTTGGGAATCAGCAGATACGATACGATGTACGTCATCGCGACCGAAACCAACGACGTCACCCAGACCAACTGGGTCAGGGGCTTTTCGAAGTTCATCTTGTCGGCGTTGCCGTAGCGCGCTTTGACCACGGCTTCGTTCAGCAGGTACGACAGACCGCTGGCGATGATCATCATGATACGCATGCAGAAAATCCAGACCAGCAACTGCACCTGCACGGTCGGATCCGCCACTGCCAAGAGGATGAACGTAATCAGGGCGACGCCGGTTACGCCGTAGGTCTCGAATCCGTCAGCGCTGGGGCCGACGGAATCGCCTGCGTTGTCGCCGGTGCAGTCCGCGATGACACCGGGGTTGCGGGCGTCGTCCTCCTTGATGTTGAAGACGATCTTCATCAGGTCCGACCCGATGTCGGCGATCTTGGTGAAGATGCCGCCCGCGATACGCAGCGCGGATGCCCCCAGGGATTCACCGATCGCAAACCCGATGAAACACGAACCAGCGTAGTCGGCCGGAAGGAACAGCAAGATGACCAGCATCAGGATCAGCTCGGTGCTGATCAGCAGCATGCCGATGCTCATCCCGGCTTTCAGCGGGATGGCGTAGATGGGGTAGGGCTTGCCCTGAAGGCTGGCGAATGCGGTACGTGAATTGGCGAACGTATTGATCCGGATGCCGAACCACGCGACGCCATAGCTGCCCGCGATTCCAACCAAGCTGAAGAGCAGAATGACCGCGACCTTGCCCGGTTCGAAGTGTCGCAACACCCCGAAGTACACGACCATGATCGACCCGATCAGGACTTCCAACATCAGGATGAATTTGCCCTGCGTGATCAGGTAGGTCTTGCAGGTTTCGTAGATGAGATGCGAAATCTCCCCCATCGACTTGTGAACCGCCAAGTTCTTGAGGTGGTTGAAGATCACCAGGCCGAACGTCAGTCCCAACAAGCAGACGACGATGCCGCCCATCAGCAGCCGACTGCCGGCCACGCCACCCAGAAACGTAACGCTGTCCAGGTCGGGTAGGACCAACATGGCCTCCCCACCACCGCGGGCGTCGTCCGCCCACGCCAGAGGCGCCGCACCCAGCAATGACACCAACGCAAGAACGACTCTTCCGAACCAAATCGACAGCGAACGTCCGCGCATGAACGACTCTCCAGGATAGGGGACAGGGATCAGGGCAAAAGCGCGCCCTTATAACACGAGCCCGCCAGCGAACGGGCTGTCGAGGATCTCCGTCGGCGCCCTAGTCTTTGGACTTCAAGACGAGGAGCCGGTAGTTCGCGTATCCAGCCTGACCGCAGGAGTAGAGAATCTCGGTCAGCAGTCGATAGGGCGTCGTCTGGTCGGCTATCAGCATCAGCTGCGCTTCCCACGGTATGCCGCTCAGCTCGGCTACCTTCTTTTCCTTGCGGGCGTGCTTTTCCAACAGTTCGACCAGCGGAGTGATGTAGTAGCCGTTCTCGCCGTCGCGCTTCACCGCAGGATCCACCTTACCGCCCGTGATCGGCGCGATGCCGTCGCCTTCCAGCAGAATCACCTTCTTGGTCACCGTCAGCGAAATGGCTTCTTTCGGTTTCAGCTGGGTCGTCGACTGCGGCACCTGAAGGTTCGAGTCGAACGTGATGGTCGACGTGCTACTGGAGAATGACTTCAGCAAGAAGACCAGGATGATGGTCATCATGTCCATCATCGGGGTGATATTCAGGTCCTTGATGATCTCGGGCTCCGCCAGCTTGCGTGCGTAAGATCGAATGGCCTTTTTTCCGGCCAGGCGAGTCATCTTCTCGGTTAGCATCAGAGGATACCCGCCGAGAAGGCGACGTCCGGGAACAGAACCTTGCCGGTTTCATCCATGCGCATCGCGTCCAGTGTAGCCACCACGATGTCATAGGACGTATTGGCGTCCGCGTTGAAATTAACCTTGGTTTCGTCGGTGTTGTCGGGAGCCGACTTGATCTCCAGCAACTTCTTGCTGAGGAGTTTGTAGTCGTACTGTGCGTTCGGCAGCTTGGGAATTAAAGGCAGGACTCCGCCCGATGCCGCAATCGTGAAACCCGTCGCTCCGACCGTCACGGTCAGATTCAGGGGTGGTTTCTCGGGCTTGTCTTCGCTGGATGCGCCGCCTCCGGCAGATAGCGTGGGAACGCTGACGTTGACGTTGCCAAGCGCGACCTGATTCACGACTGAGGCGAGCAAGAAGATGATGATGTTGGTGACGATGTCCATGTACGGGACGAGATTGATCTCGCCGACCTCGTCTTCCAACTCCTCGTTGTGTTCCTTCATCCGGCGCATCGCCGCCCGGACTTGGCCTCTGGTCATCGTGTTTGCTCTTGTTCGTTAGAGTCTTTTGGGTGATTCGTGGGGGAGGAGATGGCGCGGGTCGCTATCCCTTGGCTCCCTGGGACGATTCGGCCAACAGATTCTCCAGTTTCAGCGCAAACGCTTCTACGTCGCCGACCTGTTTCTTCGAGGCGGAGGACAGTATGGCGTGGGCAATGATGCAGGTGACGGCAATACCGAGACCCATAGCCGTGTTGTTGAGCGCCTCGGAGATACCACGCGCCAGCAGCGCGGAACGTTCTTCCGGCTTGGCGGCGGAGACGGCCGCGAAAGCGCGGATCAGACCGGCGACGGTTCCGAGGAGGCCGACCAAGGTCGCGATGTTCGCTATCGACCATAGAACCTGGACACGCTTCTTCAGAAGGGGCGTAACGTCTACCAAGGTTTCCTCGATGGCCTGGGCTACCGCCATCTCGCCCCGGTGGGTCCGCTGTAGACCGGCGCGCGCCACCTGGGCGACCGGCGCCTCGGTGGCCGAGCAAAGCTTGACCGCTCGGTCGATGTTGTTCGCCACCACTAATTTCCGGATCTGCTCAAGGAACGCGCGGGCGTTCACGGAACCTTTGCCGAGAAAGAAGATGGCTCGGTCGACAATCATCGCGATCGCGACGATCGAGACCAGCAGATTGGCGTACATCAGGGTGCCGCCTTCTTCTAGGAACCGGGCAAGTCCTTGCATCTCGTCCTCCGCGTGCGTCGTGCGCCGCTTGCGATCCGTGAAAGTGGAAGTTCGGGTTTTTAGGGATTAACCATGCCTGGGTGACTGCCTGGCCGCTTGCTGGCCATTGGGTCTGGCCCTGGGCCTCGTATCTTATCGACGTGTCATATGGTGTCAAGAAGTCGGTGGTGCGGAACGCTGTGTCTCGGCAGGTTGTGTTTGGATGTTGACATCGAAAAGTTCGGGAAACGTGGCGCGTAGTATTCCCTCGATCCTGCCTGCGAGTTGGTGGGCCGCCTGTACGGTCATTTGGGGATCGACCAAGATGTGTAGGTCGAGGTGGACCGCGTTCGGAAGGCCCCGGGAACGGACGCGGCTGACGGTGTCGACTCCCGGTACGGCCAAGGCAATCGCGGCCACACGTCGGGAATCCAACACAGCCGCGTCGATAAGGGTGGGAACGTTGTCGCGAAACACGTTCCAGGCGGCGCGTCCGACCATCACGACCACGAAAATCGCCCCAACGGGATCGGCCCAGCCCCAGCCAAGTCGAACGCCCACGAAGGACAGGACGACCGCTATCGAGGCATAAAGATCCGCGCGGGTGTGCTGCGCGTCCGCGCACAGGAGTACGCTTCCGAGTTCGTGTCCTTGTTTCTCCTCATAACGGGTGATGAACAGGTTGGTCGTGATCGTCGCGGCGACTACCGCAAAGCCGCCCCAGCCGATCCGCGGTGGCGCGTGTTCTCCAATCAGCGAGCGGATCGCGGCGCCGGTCATCTCGATCAGGCCCAGGACGATCAGCACGCCGATCCCCACCGCAGCCAGAATTTCGATCTTGCGGTGGCCGTAGGGATGCCGTTCGTCGGCGGGAGCTTGCGCCCAGTGCAGGCTCATCAAGGCCAATATGTTCGAGGAAGCGTCGAGGAATGCGTGAATCGCATCGGTGCCGAGCGCGATCGAGCCGGATACGTATCCGTAACCCGCCTTGACCAGGGCCACCGCCAGGTTGAGCACCAGGGTGATGACGAAGACCCGGCGAACCGCCCGCGCGGCCATCGCCCCCTCGACAGGGGCGTGCAGGTGTTCGGAGCTCAAGTTGCCCGGAAGCGTACACCCTTGACGTGCGCTTCGACTGGTGCGCCCATCGTGTGATGTCATATGCGGCATTGGGAAAGAACCAGGAACCACAGGGGAATACGCGCAACTGGTGAAAGGTTGTTGGGTCGCGGTCTGGGGTAGATTGTTTTGCTTCCCATTTTTTGGGATCCGACGGTGGAGATTGCGTCTCCGGAGTCGCGAACGACTTGCCGTCGAATGTCCCACCCTATGTTTTCGTCGGAGGTCACATGCGGACTAGATGTGCCCTAGAGGCGCCGTTTCCCAAGACATGCACCGCAACCGAGAGGGAGTCATGAAGGACACCACGACGGCCCGGTTGGTCATGTGTACGCTCATGCTAGGTCTGGCCCACATCACCGGTTGCGGTAGCGGCACCTCCGGAACACCGGGAACGGGCGGAAAAGGGGGGGGCACGACGGGTGGAAACACGGGCAGCGGCGGCGCGACTGGCAGTGGCGGCGCGACTGGCAGCGGCGGCGCGACGGGCAGCGGCGGCGCGCCGGGCAGCGGCGGCACGACGGGCAGCGGCGGAACAAGCGGTACGGGAGGGGTTATTGGCACGGGGGGGCTATCTGGTACCGGCGGAACGATCAGCACCGGAGGCGGTGGGAGTTTGGGTGGGACGGGCGGCAGACTGGGGACGGGGGGCGGCACGGCAGGCACGGGCGGCACGGGCGGGGGCGTGCCGATGGGAACCGGTGGTTCCTCAGGGACGGGTGGGGGCGTCGCCGGTTCCCTCACCTTCAATCCGGCCCGCGGGGCGATCAGTGGCGGTCGAGACGTGACCGGGCCAGCGACTCAAACTCTTCAGCTTCGCAACCAGGGAACATCGCCCGCCCAGATCACAGCGCTGACGCTGGGTGGAACGCATGGGGCGCTTTTCCGAGTGACGGCGCCGGCGACATTGCCCGCGACCATCGCGCCGGGCGGGAATCTCGCTGTCACTCTGCAGGTGGAGACGAGCACGGGATTGCCCGCCTCCCCGACCGACGCGGAGGCGCGCATTACAGGCGCGACGCTTCTGACCGCCAGCCTGAGTGCAGCGACGGGCTCAGGACCTTTGCAGATTCCTGTCTATGGGTTGATCGTGCGAACCTTGATTAGCCCCAGCCTGGAGCCCACCTTTGGGCAGATCCTGACCGTCCTCGGCTACTCCATGAACGTGGGCCGGGCCCAGAACAACTGGAACTGGAACACCAACTCCACTCCCGCCACCCTCGGAGGTGTCGAGGCGGGCACGGACGAGGTGGCGGCGCAGCTTTTTGTCAAAGCAGGAGCCGGCAACGTCACCCTGGTGCCGATCGCGCGCTTCTCGCCCGAAGGCGCGGAGGACTTCGGCTGGTACCGCCCTGGAATGTCGAGTATGCGGACCGTTGTTGGCCAGATGGCCCCGGCCAGCAACAGCCCCCAGACGTCGAACGGCGCGCGAACCGTCTACCCACCCCTCACAGGCGGGACCACCTTCGACCCCGGCACCACCGCGTTCGGGGTTTGGGCGTCCGCCTCGTCAGGAAACGACGCGCTTCACGGCGTGCTCGACTACTCCCAGGACTCCCTGAACACGCCGGCTAACACCCACCGGGTCAAGGCGTTCACGCTCAAGACCGCGAGCGGCACGGTGCCGAATTCGTACATGCTGGGATTCGAGGAGGCCACCAACGGCGACTATCAGGATTACGTTTTCCTCCTGACCAACGTGACTCCGTCGCCTTAAGGGCTCTCTTCCCCCTCCGCGCGGTCTTATACGCCCACCGCCAGAATCGCCGGACCGGCCTGGCCGAGCGTTTTCACCAGCGCATCGGCTGCCACCTCATCAAGGCGCAAGCAGGCGACTATCAGGACTACGTCATGGTCCTGACGAACGCTCGTCTTCTCTGAGACCTCCCCGTTCAAACGCATCGAGGCCGGGGACGGATTGCCCGTTCCCAGCTTCGACCGTGGAACCTGTTCGGGATGGCGTGTTGGTCAGCGTTGCGCCGTGTGCGACTTGGCAGCCTTGGACGCCTTGGCGGCGGCGTTCGCGCCCTTGACCAGGCGATCTACGTCCTTGCGGAACTGACCCTCGTCGACCTGCATGCCGTTCAATAGCGTGCTCAGGTCTCGTGTCAGGGAGGCCATCGCGACGGCCTCGGTGATCTCGGCGTCTGTCGCGCCGTTCAACTTGGCGAATTCGGTGTGGGCGATGATGCAGAACTTGCAGGGAACCTGCGACGCGACAGCGAGGCCGGTCAGCTCCTTGTTCTTGCCGGACATGGCGGTGCTGGGGTTCAGTTGCACGTCGCGCATCTGGCGCCAGGCTCCCGCGCGGGCCGCGTCCGGAAACTTGCGCAGGAATTCGGGCGCGTACCCGAGTGACTGGGTGATCTCGACCAGTGCGGTTTGGCCGTCGACGACCGTGATCGGTTTGCCAGCCGGGGCCTTGCTGGCTATGGCCTGCTTCACGTTGGCGACGATCTTGGCGATCTCACCGCGGAACTTCGCCTCGTCGGTCTGGATACCGTTCAGGAACGTGCTCCAGTGCCGCGTGATGGCGGCCATCGCGACTGCTTCGCCGACCTCGGCGTCGCTGGCGCCGTTGAGCTTCGCGAATTCGGTGTGCGCGACGATGCAGTAGCGGCAGGGAACCTGCGCGGCCACGGCCAGTCCAATCAGTTCCTTAGTCCGTGGGGGAAGTGCGGTGTTGGGGTTGAGCTGCAGCGACTTCATTTCGTCCCAGGCGCCGGGCAAAATCCCCTCGGGGAACTTCAGGAAGAACTGCGGCACGAAACCCAGTGTCTTGCCGATGTCGGCGCGCGCTGCGTCCGCGGCAGGGTTGGTTTTTGTGGCTTCGGCTCGAGCCTGGGCCGCCGCGCCCAGCAGGGACAATGCGATGGTGATGGTCAAGATCTTGGTCTTGGTGGTCATGACGGGCTCCTGGTTTGATGTTCTTGGTTGCTGCGGCGCGGCCTGTCTCGGTTGGCGGCGCCCACGATTTCCAAGGCGTGACCTGTGACGGAACGAAGCGTTCCGTGGGACGTTCCGTCGTCGAGGCGGTCGGGCAGGAGGACCGAGCGACCCCCAAAAACCCTGTTGAAGTTCGCGGCCGGCGGCGGTAACAAGCTGACGTGAGCAACCGAGTCTTCAATTTCAGCGCGGGGCCGGCGATGCTGCCGGCCGAGGTTTTGGAAGCGTCCGCCAAAGCGCTTGTCGATTTTCAAGGCAAGGGTTTCGGCATCGCGGAATGCAGCCATCGGGGCAAGGAGTTCGACTCCGTGCTCGACGAGGCGATCAGCCGCTGTCGCAAGCTGCTGGATGTGCCGGAAAGCCACGACGTGCTGTTCCTGCAAGGCGGTGCGACGCAGCTTTTCAACACCATCCCGATGAACTTCCTGAACGGGGTCGCGGATTACGTGGTCGGCGGCGAATGGTCGAAGAAGGCGGCTTCATCGGCGCAGAGCGCGTATGGCGAGAAGATTCGCGTGATTGCTTCAAGCGAAGAGACCAAGTTCGATCGCCCGCCCATGGGATGGACGGCGGACCCGAACGCGGCTTACCTGCATGTTTGTTCGAATGAAACCGTTCACGGCCACCGGTTGGTCGAATGGCCCGAGCATCCGAACCTCATCGTGGACGCCAGCTCGGAGATGATGTCACGGCCACACCCCGTGTCACGTGCGGCGCTGGTGTATGCGGGCGCGCAGAAAAATCTGGGGCCGGCGGGCGTTGTGCTGACGATCGTGCGCAAGGATCTGTATCCGCGCATCGCGAAGAGCGTGCCGAAGATCTTCAGTTTCCAGGCGCTGGCCGAGGCGAAGAGCTGCCTCAACACGCCGCCGACGTTCGGGATCTATTTCTTGCTTGAGATGTTTCGGTGGCTGGAGGCCCAGGGTGGCCTGGCGGCGGTTGAGAAACGCAACACCGAGAAGGCGACCTTGATCTACGACGCCATCGACAACTCAGGTGGTTTTTACAAAGGCACCGTCGCCGACAAGGCCGCGCGCAGCCACATGAACGTGACGTTCCTGCTGCCAACCGAGGAAGCCACCGACAAATTCGTGAAGGACGCCGCGAAGAACGGCATGGTGGCCCTGAAGGGCTATCGGTCCGTCGGCGGCATTCGGGCGTCGATCTACAACGCGATGCCGGTCGCCGGCGCACGCGCGCTGGTCGACTTCATGAACACGTTCGCGAAAAGCGCGTAGCCTACGCAGGCTCTTGAGGGTCGATCGTGCGTTGGCGCAGATAAAGCACGCAGGGTGCTGCGGGCAGTTGCAGAGTTCCAATCGTTGAGGCCGGATGTTCGAACGTGCCCGCGAAAGAGAGCCCGCATTTTTCCATGACCCGCCGGGAGGCGCCGTTGTCTCGATGCGTGCGCGCGGAGACGGTGGCGACCTCCAGCTTGTCGAACGCGTGCGCGATCAGCGACTTGGTGACTTCGGTGGCGATGCCCTGGTTCCACAGGACGCGCCGCAACCGATAGCCCACCTCCGCCCAACTTTGTTCGAAGCGATCCGGGCGAAGGTGAGCCCAACCTAAGAAGCCCCCGCGGGCTTTGCATTCGATCGCAAAAAATCCCATGCCCGGATGATTCAACGGATACGCAAGCATTCGCGGAAGGATCATGTCCGCGTAGACCTCTTTCGGGGTATTCGCTCCTCCCGAGATGTACCGCATAACCTCCGGGTCGGAGTCCAGTTCAACGAGTGAATCCACGTCCGAAGCCGAGAACAGCCGCAGGCGTAGGCGTTTGGTGTCGAGGTTCACGAAGGATTTTTAGTCGGGTGGTAGACACAGAAGTTACCGGTCCTGACCGCGCGGGACAGGTTTGCTCCGAGGTCGGGAGCGGCTTCAGCGATGCGAACCATGGCGTTCTTGATGCGGCGCTGGACGGCGCTGCGGGCGCGTTCCGCGGCCGAGCCGGCGCGGCGGGCGCGACCTCCTAGGCCCACGGCGCGTCCGAGTTCGGCGGCCAGGAAATCGATTTCCTCGCGGGCGCGGGCGGCGCGGTTCGTGTCCCCGAACGATTCGGACTCGGCCAAGGTGTCGCGGAGATCCTCCAGGCGCCGCTTGTATTCGGCGCGTGCTTCGTCGTCCAGCAGCTCGCCCGCGTCCCCCTGATCGATGGGCGCGTCCTCGGACGGGCCACGGCCCCCGGCGACCAGATCCAGAACATGAATCTCCCGCCCCGGCGCGGCCAGCAGACGGGCCAGGTACTGAAGACCGAGGGTGTCCTTCAGACGGAAGGTTCCCGCCGTCCGCGCCGTCATCGTCCAGAACTCGCCCTCCAAAGTCATCGTGAACAACGACTCGGACTCTCTTTCGGTGCCTGTGGCCGTGACCGACGCGCCCGGCATTGCGGCCGCGCCGCTTGGCGTGGTTGCGCCATTTGCCTTGGCCGCGTCCGCCGTTCTGTCCGGTCCTCTCGTGGGGCCAGCGGATCCCGCGCGATTCGTTTCGGCGATTCTTGTGTTGATGTGGCAGACCAGTGACGACATCCCCAGTTCCTCGGCGATCTCCATCGCGCCGAGTAGAAGTTCCCGTGCGCGTGCGGTATCCCCCGGATCGCCGCGCTGGAGCAAAGCACAGCCGTATTCGTACCGCGCGCGCGCCAGAAGGGGGCGCGCATCCAGGCGACGCAGGCGTGCGAGAGCATTGTCGAAATGCGCGCTGGCCTGGTCCCAGCGACCAAGCCGCGTGGCCAGCAAGGCCAATAGGCGCGACACCGGTCCCTCCCACTGGATATGGGTCATGCCCAACATCACATACTGGTCGGCGGAGGGAAGCAGACGCTGATAAAGCTTTTTCACGAGGTCTGGAGAGCCGACGAACGCCGCCGACTCCGCGACGAAGAACAACGCGAAGAGGTTATCGATGGGGGGGAGCAATTCCTCGGGCACCGAATAAAGGTGGTTGCGCGCCGTGTCCGCTTCCTCGAGGCGCGTGTAGACCAACGCGGATCCCGTTTCTTGCCACGCCAACGCATTGTGAAAATTCGCGCGTTCGCGCCGCGCGCGCGGATCCAACGCCCGCATGTCGTCATGCCGTTCCGCCGTTCGCAGCAGACCCTCGCGCTGGAACAGCAAAGCCCGGTCTGCCTGGGGGTCTTGCGTATCACGGGCCAATTGTCGGGCCTGCTCCTCCAGGCGTTCGGCTTCTGCGAAATGGCCGTGGGTGGTCGCCCGCACCGCCCGGAACAGCGGCACCCGCCACAGGATCCACGATGCCCGCAATTCCGTGGCCAAGGCCTCGCAAGCATTGATGCGGGCGTCGGCCTCGGGAAACTCGCCGAGCGCCAGGTGATCGAGCGCCAAGCGCATGTGGGTTCGCAACAGGCGTTCACGGTCGCCCTCGGCGATGGCCAACGTCTCGACCTCCCGATTCAGTGCCAGACGCTCTCTTGGATCGACGACGTCCATCAGCGCGGACAATCCGTCGTGCATGGTCTCCAAAAGACCGCGCCGATCGCCCAACCGCCGCGCGGTCGCGATTGCCTCACGCGCGATACGCACGGGTTCGTCGGCGTTCGTCGCGGGTTGCAGCGCGCCGGCCAGTCGGGCCAGCAGCCGCGCGCGTACGGGAGTGTCCCCCGGCGGCTGGACGGCAAGCGCCCCTTCAAGCAAGTGCACCATCACGGGATCGACAACCGCGAAAGTGATCACGCGGCCATAGGTCAGCGCCGCGCCGGCCAGCAACATCGGATCGCCCAGGGCCCGGGCCGCCGTCGCGACCTCGCAGCACAGGGCCCGGCCAGCCACGACGTCGCCCCGGCGGATTCGGGTTTCACCCAGTGCCAATAGAACGCGCGCTCGTAGCAGTGCTGGGCTGCCGGCGGCTGCCACGGCCGCGGCGGCGCGTTCCAGAACCGCGATGGCTTCCTCGAGCGCGGTCAGTTCGACCGCTCGGTTGGCGGCGCGCACGGCAAAGTCGACCGCGCGCGGTAGATCCGTCGCGGGACCTTCGATCGCGTGGTGGGCCAATTCCATCAGCGGTAGCGCGGTGTCGGTGACGGCAAGGGTTTCGATGCCGCGCCCAATGGCCGCGTGCAGTGTTCGGCGCTGTTCCACCGGAAGGTCGCGGTACAGCACCTCGCGCACCAACGCGTGCGAGAAACGGGGTCTCCCGGTGCGCTCGGCGAACACCCCCGCGCGAAGGCTTTCGGCGACCTTCGTGGCGATCCACGAGGGATCAAGCCCGGCCGCCGCGGCCAGCAGCGCGGGCTGAATCTCGTCGCCCGCCACGGCGGCCAGGTTCAGAAGGTCGCGCGCATCGCCCGGGACACGATCGAGGCGCTGGCGGATCACGTCGCGCACGCCCGCCGGCACGACGCCCGCGGCGATCGACGCGTGGCCCTCCTCGGTTATCAGGCGGAGCATTTCTTCAAGGAACAGAGGATTGCCCTGGGTTCGCTCGAAGATCCGGGTTTCGACGTCGGACGCCAGCGTTCCGGCCCGCCTTCGCAACAGATCCATGGTCGTCTCCCGATCCAGGCGCGGGAGTCCCAGGATCTGTCCCTCGCGTCCCAGGCGCGAGATCATTTCGGCCGTATCCTGATCAAGTCGCGCCTCGACGTCTCGACAGGTCGCGAGCAACAACACGTGCAGTGACCGCAGTTCGCGCGCCAGGGCATACAGCAACAGCAACGACGATCGATCGGCGGAATGCAGATCGTCGAACACCAACACCAACCCCGCCGGCGTCGCCGCGCGCCGCACCAGCGCCGTCACCGTTCGCCACAAGCGAAAGCGCGCCTCGTCGGGGGACGCACCCGTCGGCACGGGCAGGCCTTGCAACCGTTGGCGAATTTCCGGCACCAAATCCGCGACCATCGGCGCACCGTCGTCAAGAACACTCCGCAGGGTGTCTTCATCCACCCGGCGCGAAAGCCCCGCCAGGACATCCATCCACGGCCAGTAGGCGGGTGCGCCGCCAGCTTCCCAGGAGCGTCCCCACAGCACCGGCAGGCCACGTCGCAGGGCCGATTCGGTCACCTCATCGCACAGCCTGGTTTTGCCAATTCCCGGCTCGCCCATCAGCAGAAAGAAACGCCCGCGCCCGGCAATCGCGTCGTCCAGGCCGCGTGCGATCTGGTCGACCTCGCGGCCGCGCCCCACGAAGAGCCGTTCGGGTACCGAATCACCGGGGATCACAACCCGCGATTTATACCTTGTTCACTGCGTCCCCAGTTCCGGCGCCCGGGAACATTCCAGCCATCGGATGCTGAAAATGGTAAGGTTCACTACACCACGAGGAGGGCGCGATGTTTTCGCCTGCGCAGTCGAGGTTTGAATCCCCAGCAGCCCGCGTGGGCATGTTGATGGTCGTGTTTTTTGCGGGGTGGGGGTGCGCCGCGGTCCGCACCGGCGCCGCCGACAAGGGCACCGACGGTGGTCCCGGGCCTGGGCCCGTTGCGGGCGCGGATGCGACCGCAACGATCGACGTTCTGACGGATCAACCTCAGCGCGGAACCATCGGCGACGCGCCCCCGGGGGATCGCGTTCAGACGCCGGACCTAGGGGACGTTTGCACCGACGCAGGCAACTGCATCGTGGGTTGCGGAAACGGGAAACTGGATCCGGGATTCGCCGAGGCGTGCGACGATGGCAATAGCAAGTCGGGCGACGGTTGTGCCTCCGACTGCAGCGCGATCGAGAAGGACTACGCATGTCCGCAGCCGGGTACGGCCTGTGTGTATCTGGTCAAGTGCGGCGACGGCAAGCTGGGCGGAAAGGAAATTTGCGACGATGGCGACGTCACCGATGGCGATGGTTGTTCGTCGACCTGCCAGATCGACAAGGGCTGGGACTGCGTGCTGCCGGGAACGCCGTGCGCTCCTGATTGCGGCGACGGCGTCCTGATCGCAGCCGAACAATGTGAACCGCCCAACGCCGGCAGCGGTTGTTCGGCCGCCTGCAAGTTGGAACCTGGGTTCGTTTGCGACGCGCCCCCGGCCGTCGCCAATCCCGGTCAGCCCGCCAAATGCCACCGGACGGTGTGTGGGGACGGCAAGAAAGAGGGTGCCGAGGCCTGCGACGACACCAACCTGATCGACGGTGACGGATGCGCGGCGACGTGTACGTTCGAGCCGGATTGCAGCACCGGTACTTGTGTGTCGAAATGCGGCGACGGCATGAAGTTGCCGCCCGAGGTCTGCGATGACGGCAACACCCGCGACGGAGACGGCTGCACGCGCGCCTGTACGTCGGAGATCGGCTTCATGTGCGGTGATTCGTCGATGAATCCGCCGGCGCAGTTGAACCTCAAGGTCACGTACCGCGATTTCGTCAGCTTTCCGGTGAACGGTTCAACCAGACATCCCGATTTCGAGGCCTTCTGGGGCGACGACGTCACGCCGCTGCTGGTGAAGCCGATGCTGGGCGCGACCGGCAAGCCCGTCATGGACGGCAGATGCGTGGCGCCGGGGCAGACGGTGATGTGTCCGAAGGGTCAGGAGCTGACCACGCAGGCGAATTTCGACCAGTGGTACCGCGATGTACCGGCCGCGAACATCACGATCCCCGGCACGCTGCTGTTGCCGCGCCTGGGGAACGGTTCCTACGTGTACGACTCGGCGAATTTGGGTTTTTACCCTATCGACAAGAAGGGCTGGACCGCCGCCCCCATCAAGGAGAACAACGCGACGGCCGAGGCCGGCGTGAACGACGGGTTGATGCACAACTTCGGGTTCACGACGGAAATCCGCTATTTCTTCCAGTATCGTGGCGGTGAATCATTGACCTTCAGCGGCGATGACGACGTGTGGATCTTCATCAACCGCAGGCTGGCTCTGGATCTGGGTGGACTGCACCCGCCGCTTGAGCGCACGTTGGTCGTGGACACCAGCGCCGCGGCGTTGGGCCTGGCCCTGGGTGGCCTTTACGAGATCACTTTGTTCCACGCCGAACGTCACACCGCCGGGTCGAACTTCAAATTGACGTTGACCGGCTTCGCCCCCACGTCCAGCACCTGTGGCCCCATGTGCGGCGACGGGGTCGTCATCGCGCCCGAGCAGTGTGATCTTGGCACGGCCATGAATGTCGGCGGCTACAACGGATGCACGGCGACGTGCCGGCGCGGTCCCTCCTGCGGCGATGCCATGGTTCAAGCCCCTGACGAACAATGCGACGACGGTCTCAACCTGACGCTTTATGGGTCAAATGGCATGCCGGGATGCGCGCCGGGTTGTGTGGACAGCGGGTACTGTGGGGACGCCAAGCTGGACGGTATTTTTGGTGAGCAGTGCGATCTGGGCGCCGCGATGAACACGGGGGCCTACAGCGGCTGCCTTGCGACCTGTCTGCTGGGACCGCGCTGTGGCGACGGCATCTTGCAGAAAGAATCCGGCGAGGAATGCGACGATGGGGGAACGGTCGGCGGTGATCGCTGCTCGCACGACTGCAAGGTCGAATTCATTCCGTGAGCTTCTCTGCGCCAATGCGCACCGCGTCTGGAAGTCCGATCTCGCGATCAAACCGTCAAATGATGCCTGCATGGTACGCATCGGACTGCCCCCTCGACCCTCAAGATTGGGGTTGGCGCCGCCGAGGGGGGAGCGATGGTTCATCGCATTGGTTCCTCCGGCCGCGCTTTGTTGTTTGGTGTCATCGGGGGGACTGCGGCGACGTTCGCCACCCCGCGGGTCGAGGCCCAGGACCTGGCGTGGATGCACACCCAGATCGCAGCCGTCAACGGCGCGATGCCGTCGATCGAAGTGGATCGCCTGGGGTACGTGCACGTGGGGTGGACGCTGGGCATGGGCGGCTCCAGCTACTACGCGTACCACGCGACCAACAGCAGCGGAGACTACGCGCATACGCTGGTTGATTCCCGGACCACGGGGTCGCCGGCGCCGTACTTTCCGTTTCTGACCACCGACTCCCTTGGATTTTTTCACATGGTGTGGCGCGAGCTGAGCTTGACGGGCAGGCCGGTCTTCTATCGAACGAACAATCCGGAGACGCGTGCCCTGGTGAAGATGAGCTTCAGCAGTTCGGGGCACACCCACGATCCGGGCATGGACGTCACGGCCGACAACATTGCCCACGTGATTACGGAAGCGGATTCGTGCACGGGGTGCCCGAGCGGAAGCAACCTGTACGACGAGAGCTTCACCAGCACCGTGGCGTACGCGGGGCGTGTGACGACGTTGGTGCTGGACACGAACGACAACACGGGCATGCAGCAGTTTTCGAGCACGGTGACCCCGGACGGTACCCGTCACCTGGTCTTTTCGATGCGCCTGGCACCACCAGCGGACAACCAGGGTCTGGTTTACTACGCTGCCCGTGTGCCGGGCAGCCTGACCTGGTCGACGCCTGTATCGATCACGGGGCATCAGGACAACTACCAGGGTTGGCCCGCGATTGTCGCCGACGCGGCCGGGACGCTGCACGTGGTGTACTCGTCGGAGGACTACGGGATTTACTACGTCAAGAAGGGGACCGGGAGCTGGTCGGCGCCGCTGCGTATCAACGACCAGAACGCCGTCATGGACGCCATTCCCAGCATCGCGATCGATCCAAACGGGCGATTGCATGTCGTCTTTCAGCGCTACACGCCGAGGACCGGACTGCCGGCCGTGGTTTCGTTGCACTACACCACCAACGCATTCGACGTGGACAACTGGCTGGATCCCGCGTCGCAGGTGCTGACCAACGTGACGACGTTTGAGTTGACACATCAGAACCGCAAGGTGGCGGTGAACTGGGTCGATGGGCAGGTGTTGGTGCCCTATCAGCGCGGGACGACCATCTGGCTGGCATCGACGCCCGACGTGCCCGTCACGCCGACCACGCCGGGGGTGCCGGGCGCGGCGGGCGGGACCAGTACGCTGATGTCCGTCGCTGGTTTCACGCCACCCGTCGAGATCAACCGCACCTTGTCGAACACGGCGATGACCGCCACCAGCGTGTTGAGGTTCACCATCGCGGATGGTGGCGGTGACAACGCCGGGACGCAGATCAGCGCGCTGCACGTCAACGCTGGCGGGGCGCAGAGCTACACTACCGTGACAGGAAAAGGCGAGGGTCTGTCTTATCTGCTGGCAGGGGCGCAACTGGTCACCGGATCCGGTCAGACCATCACGGCGGTGGTTTCGGACAAGAAGCTCGTGTTCAGGGATGTCAATCACGCGCTGTGGGTTCCAAGTGGCGGGTCGCAAACTTTCGACCTTCAGATCTGGATGAAAAACCAGGCCTACGTGACGGGTAAGACGATCGATCTGCGCATCAAACCGGATCAGGACGTCGTGACGGAACGCGCGGGATCGGCGATGGCGGTGGACCAGCCGATCGTCGCCACCAGCGGCATGTTGGTGGTGGACAACAACGCCATGTGCCCGACCGGCACGTCCTGCAACGACGGCAACCCATGCACGCACACGGACATGTGCAACAACTCGAGCGTCTGCGTCGGACTGACCGTCACCTGCAACAGCGATCCGTGTACCAGCCGAACGTGCAATGGCACGGCGGTTTGTACGGCAACGCCGGTCTCGTGTGGAGGGACCGGCAACGGCGGCGCGCCCGGCACCGGAGGCGCGTCGATGGGGGGCGCGCCCGGCAGCGGAGGCGCGTCGACGGGGGGCGCGCCCGGCGGCGGAGGCGCGTCGACGGGGGGCGCGCCCAGCGGCGGAGGCGCATCAACAGGTGGCGCGCCCGGCAGCGGAGGCGCATCGACGGGTGGCACGCCCGGCGGCGGAGGCGCGTGGACGGGGGGCGCGCCCGGCAGCGGAGGCGCGTCCACGGGGGGCGTATCGGCCGGTGGCGGCAGCGGCGGATCTGCTCCAGTGGGATCGACCGGTGGCGCGATGGGCCCCGGAGGTACATCAACCGGCGGGATTTCGGGCAACGGGGGTGCTTCGGTGAATGGGGCCGCAACGGGAGGGTCGACCACCGGGGGGCGGGGTGGAGGATCGCCCGCCGGCGGATCAACCGGAGGCAGCGCTCCGGACGGCGGGACGAATTCCGCCGAAGCGCCCTCGGGCTGTGGCTGCGAAATGGGTTCGGGATCGAATCGAGGATCGATACCGGGATTGGCGTTCGGCTCGGCGTTGCTGTTCTTGACTTTGCTTCGCAGGCGAAGACGATCCGCGCGGGTGGACTGATTCCACGACCTTGGGTCAGATCGTCGTGAGCTCGGGCGATCGTCGGAGCGTCTGGTAGACGACGCAGTAACGTTCGGTCACCTCGATAAGCTTCTTGACGGTTTCGGCTGAGGCGTCGGTCTGTAGATCAAAGCGCAAGCGGATGCGCTGAAAGCCGACGGGGACTTCTCGCGAGACGCCCAGCGTGCCCCGAAAATCGATGTCTCCTTCGGCCGCGATGGACCCTCCGTGGACGGCTATGCCCATCGCCGTCGCGACGGCGCCCAGGGTGACGCCCGCGCAGGCGATCAGCGCCTGCAGAAGCATGTCGGCGGAACAGGCCTTGGTGCCGTCACCCGCGGTCGCGGGATGAAGACCGGCCTCGACAGGGCCCAGATGGGTCTGCACGCGGCAGACCTGCGCGGCGACGTCGGGCGCACCGTGGCCGGTTAGGGTCACCAGCGCGCTGGCGGGATCGGACTTGTAGCGTTCCTTCAGGGGCGCTTGCGCGGCTTTCAGATCGGCGGCATTCATACCGGGAGGCTAACTCCCAGAGGCGTCGGTGTGTAGCGCGCTGCCCGACGTGTTTTTCAAATTCGTCGACAGACGCGGGGCCGTGTATCAATCTTCGCCGGTCAACAGCGATGACGAATCCCGCGCACGTACTTGTTTGGTTCCTGGCGGCATCCGTTGGTACGGTCGCCGTGGCGTGGGCGGCGCCATCGTCCGACACGACACCGACGCAACGGGGGATGTCGCCGCCGCCGCCGCCGCCGCCGCGGTCCGCAACCCCGTTTCGCCTGGGGATGACCTATACGCGGGTACTCAGCGAGGACGGCGATCTGAGCAGCAACAATCTCGCGACCAACGCCCTTGGACTGGATCTGGTCTCGCCTTCCAGTAGCTACGTTCGGAACCACCTGGGGCTGGCCCACCAGTGGGAGAGCAACGGCGCGTATTCAGCGCGGGGGTTCAGGATCGATCTCGTTTCGCTCGGCTATCCCATTCGCCTGTTGACGACATCGGAGGTCCACGTCGATCTGGAGCCGATCCTGACCGTTATCCGCGGCGAAATCATGTTCGTGAATGGCGGGGGAAGGTTTCTGCGAATGGAAAGTGGTTTCGGACTGGAGTTGTCCGCGACCTTTCGTGGCTGGTTCTTGTGCGTCCAACCGCTGGCGATCGATTTTCGATATTGGGTCTACCGGAGCGCGGAGCCGCAATCATTGACGGGCCTCGGTCGCATTTTCCCGCTGCGCGTCGCGATTGGTCACGAGTTCTAATCGCGGCCGGTCTTGGCCCCCCACGCCGAGGGTTACGGCCCCGCGACAACGTAGGACGCCAAGACCTGGCGCCTGACGTTGCGATGGGTGTGCTCACCGGGCGGCGGCAACGCGCCACTCAGCCAGATGATCTCCGCTGATTGAATCTTCCTTCCAGGTGAGGGCTCCCGCCTTTCGTGCAACCGCAGGACGTATTGCAGGAGGCCGTTGCGGTGCATGCGGTGCCGCTCCCAGGGAAGGTAGGACATGTATTCGGACCAGTCGTGGCCCAAGAACCAGGGACCGTGAGTCAGAGCGTCGAAATCGGGAGTCCGACCGGTCAACGGATCAAGGTGCGAACCATCAGCCAAAACGGCGTCGACCACGACGACGCCGTCCTCCAGCGGCGGGTCGGACGAAAACATTCCCCACGTCTGATAAACGCGCAGGTAGTACAACATGTCCGCCATCCATTGCGGCCGATTCCGCATCCGGTAATGCTCGGGCACGCAGGGATTGGCCAGCGTCAACTCGGGGATCATCGCGATAAAAAGGAATACCGACAGGACTTCGGCGGCGATTCGGCCCGGGCGCCGCAACCGCGAGGCGGGCCGGGGTGGCGACGACCTGCGAATCTCGACGCCCCTTGGTCCTTCGCCTGGCCCCGGCGAAGGTCGAACGTCGAGAATCTGCTGGCCCCGGCGTGCGAGCTGTGCCAGCGAGCCTGGAAGGCCGGTCCGGTCGAGAAGGTGCCCGAAACGACGTTCCAACGCCGTCAGCAGGTCCCAGTCGCGCCGCCCCAGCAGCAGCAGGCTGTACGTGATCATGACGTAGGGAAATGGGCCGATCGACAGCAGCGACGCGATGCCGATGTGAAAGAGCCACATCTGAATCATCAGAGCACGTCGAGCCCAGGTCTGGAGAACGGGCGTCAGGGCCAACACGCCAGCGGTCAACTCGAACACCAACGTGGCCTTTGTGAAGAACGGACTCATCCACGCAGGCTCGTGGAATCGAAGGTACGCGGCCAAACCGGTGTTCATTCGGTTCAACCAAAGGGTGTAGTGGACGGCGGATCCATCCTGCCAGGTGGAGCCGGTCTTGTTGACGGCATTCAGCACGTAGATCACGGCAAGCTGCACGGCCAGGGCGAAGCAGACAAACGAGACATGCCTTCGTGGGGGATCCTTGGTCGACGGTCGGGTCCAAACAAAGGCTGCACGCCCGGCAGACGCGGGCCCGATCGCGCGCCGCGGATCCGGCCGTAATCGCCGCCGGTCCAGGGAAAATCTGGCGCCGAGTGGGAGGAACACCGTCCAGACCGCCAGGATCGTGGTGACAAAGGCGCCGCCATCCTGAAGCAACAGATTGCGGTTGATGATCGACACGTGGCAGACGATCACCAGGATCTGCATCAACTTTGTTTTCCAGCCGACGGTGTACAACACGTAGACGATCAGGATCAGCGCGAACGCGAAGGCCACCTCTCCTGGCTCCGAGAACGCGAACAGGATTGACCAGCAACGGGGTTGAATCGGGGCGAACAGCGCGAAGTGATTGCTGAGAACGCCTTGGTTCGAGAAGAACGCGGTCAGGTTCCCGTCGCGCGCATGATCCAGCAGACCCCCGATCAAGAAAATGCCGAAAACGATCCGGAACAGACCCAGCGTACGCAGGTCAATGCTGAACCAACGATCGCGCATGAAGATCCAGCACCGCGCCAGGAAGGCGGGCACGGCCCTCGGATGGATGGATGCCTCGGAAGAATCCCCCGGATTCATCGTCGGGTCCCGATGCAGGGCGTGTGCCATCCCAGGGGCAAGCCGCTGTCGGTGGTGCCGCGACCGAACCGCGACAGATTTGTCGGGGCCTCTCAGTCCTGCGAAGAGCCGGCCTTTGGAGCAACGGCGGGGACGTCTTTCGCGGGGGGGCGTGTGGTCACAGGGTTTCCGTCGAGATCCCGCAGCTCGACGGGAGCCAGTTTGGCGAGCGCATCTTCCTGGGTCGCGCGATCACCGACGACCACGATCGCCATCCTGTCCGTCAGCAGGAATTTTCGGGCAACACGCAGGACGTCGGCCTTCGTAACCGCCTGGATGCTCTTGGTGTAGCTGGCGGGAAAACCGTCCGGCAAAGCATAGACAGCCAGCTCACCCAGCAGCGCCGCCATCGATCCCCGGGTCGCGAATCGCGCGGGGAATGCCTTGGCGAAATTGTCCTTTGCGCGCGTCAGCTCTTCGTCGCTGACCTCGGTCGTGGCGATGATTTGCATCTCCTTCAGGATCTCGTCGACGGCTTCCGCGGTGTGGACCGCAACGAATTCGCCGCCCGCCGAAGCCGGGCCGGCGCTGCGGCGCATGTCAAACACCGATCGCGCGCCATAGGTCCACTGTCTGCGCTCGCGCAGGTTCATATCCAGACGGTAGAAACTTCCGCCCAGAATCTGATTCATCAGCAGGATGGGGAAGTAATCCGGATCGGTTCGGCGCACGCCGACGAATCCGACGCGGATCGATGACTGGGGGGCGCCCGGTTTGTCGACAAGAATGATTCTTTTTTTGTCGACGGTGGGCGGGGCCGGAATCTTCTCGACGGGGACCTTGCCCGGGCGCCAATCCTTGAGCGCGGCTTCAAGCTTCTTGCGCAAATCCACCTCGGTGATGTCGCCCGCGGCGATGATGGTGGCGTTGCCGGGACGGTAGTAGGTCTCGTGGAAACGGCGAACATCGACAAGCGAGATCTTCTTCAGGCTGTCCTCAACACCGGCTTGCGGCCAGGCGTAGGGATGCTTGTCCCCGAACAACAGACGCGCGAAGACCAGACTGGCCACCGTCGGGGGACTGTCCTTGCGGCGAGCCACCGCCGTGATCAGGTTGTCCCGCACGCGCGCCAACTCCTTGTCCTGGAATGCCGGACGGGTGATCACGTCGGCCCAGATCGCGATCGCGGGATCGATGTTGCGGGTGATGGTCGATAGGGTGACGATCGACGCGTCCCACGACGCGGACGTCGCCAAAGTCGCTCCCAGATCGCCAATCTGTTCGGCGATTTCCAGCGCGGATCTTGTCTTGGTCCCTTCGTCCAGCATGTTGGCGGTCAGATCCGCCAGGCCGGCCGAGCCCAGCGGGTTGGCGCCACCGCCGGTCTTGACCACCAGATGGACCTCGACCAGGGGCAATGCGTGCACCTCGGCCAGGATCACGTTCGCGCCGTTTTTCAGTTTGAAGCGCTTGAACTTCGGGACGGCGAACGTGGGCTCGGGACCCGCGGCGGGGGCCTGGGCCCGAAACGGTGCGTCCGGCGTGATCCGTTGCGGTGGCGGCGCTTCGGGCGGTCGCGTGGAGGCGGGGGCAGGAATCGCGGAAGCCGTTCCTGGGGCTGTCCCCGCATCGGCTGGCACGGGAACGGAAGCAAGCGGCAGTGCCGGCGCGGCGCATCCCCATGTCAGTGTCGCCAGTCCCAACAATCCCAGCGTGCGCGTCGCGCCGCGGGTGGCGAACTCCAACAGACGGTGGGTCATTGTTTCACCCGTCCCATGATCGGTGCTTCTGGATTGGGCGTCACCGTGATAACCACCCGTCCGTCCTTGCGCAGGTACCGGGCTGCGGCCTGCTGGACCGCCGCCGCGTCGACGGCGCGGTACGCGGCCAGGTCGCGCGGCAGAAGACCCGGATCCCCCGCGTTGTAGTTGTAGATGTGCAGCCGCTCGGCGCGGGCCAACAGTGATTCCAGGCTGCGGAATGTGTCGAATTCGATCTGGTTCTTGGCGCGATCCAGTTCTCGCGGCTCGACGGGCGTGGCTCGCAGCTTGTCCAGTTCCTCATCGATGACCTTGATGATTTCGTCCAGCGTGTGCCCCGGCATGGGCGACGCGGAGATCTCGAAGATGCTGTCCAGCAACTGGCTTTGCTGCGCCGCCGTCACTGTCTGCGCGATCTTCATGTCGTAGACCAACCGCCGGTACAGGCGCGAGGCCTTGCCTCCCCCCAGCACATGGGCGGCTACGTCCAGATCTCGATCACCGGGCGCGAAGTTCCTGGGCGTTAGAAAATCCATGAATAGCTGCGGCTGTTGCACCTTGGCTTCCAGCGCGATCCGTTTTTCGCGATCCAGCGTTGCGGCCGGCGCCACGGCGCGGGTCACGTTCGGGCCGGCGGGGATGGGGCCGAAATACTGTTCGATCAACATTTTTGTCCGTCCGGGATCGAAATCACCCGCCACGATCAGGGTGGCGTTGTTGGGCACGTACCAGCGGTTGAAGAAACGCCGGACGTCGTCCAGCGTGGCGATTGACAGATCCTCCATCGAGCCGATGACCTCGTGGTGATACGGATGCGCCGGGGGGAACAGCGCCTCGATCTGTATCTTGCTGACGATTCCCATGGGGCGGTTTTCGACGCGCTGGCGGCGTTCGTTCTTGACGACATCGCGCTGGCCGTCGAACGTTTCTTGCAGGCCCGGGCGATCCAGCAGGAAGCCCATGCGATCGCTCTCCAGCCACAGTGCCAGCTCCAGTTGGTTGGACGGCAGGACCTGGAAATAATTGGTGCGGTCCTCGGAGGTCGATCCGTTCGCGTTCGACACCCCCGCCTTTTGCAGATAGGCAAAGTGTTTGTCCTCGCCGACATGTTTCGATCCCTGGAACATGACGTGTTCGAACAGATGGGCGAAGCCGGTGCGGCCGGGCTGTTCGTCGCGCGATCCGACCTTGTACCAAACGTCGATGGCGACCTGGGGCACCAGACGATCCTCGTGCAGGATCACCTCGAGGCCGTTCGCCAGCGTGTATTTTTCGAAAGGCAGCGTGGGCCCCGCGGCCGCGCCCATGGACGACGGGTTGGGTTTGGTTTTGCCCGCGGATGTTTTGGTGCCCGGGGCCGCGCCTGCCGTCAAGGGTGTTCCCGTTCCCAGCAACGGCAACAAGGCCAGGGCGCCCCCCAGGGCCATTCGGTGGGTTGATCGTACGAATCGCATGCACGGCGTTGTAGCACGCGCGTGGTCCGAAGGGGCAGGGACGGATTAGCGCGATACCAGCAGCAGGATCGCGGCGCCGTACAGCGCCAGATTCAGCATGAAAGGCCAGTCCCGCAGCATCGAATCCGTCGGGCTTTCGGCGTCCAGTTTTCGGCTGGTAATCCAGGTGAAACGAAAGATGCCGAAGACGACGAAAGGAACGGTGAGCACCAGAGGGAGCGTGCCGAACAGGGACTGGGCGTGCGCGGATTGCGTGTACGCCAGATAGGTCGCGCTGGTAAGCACCCCCAGGACGGCCATCAGGCGTTGCAATGTCGGCAGGGCATACTTGGACAAGACATCGCGCTGGGCGGCACCGCCGTTGCCGGACACCCGCAGTTCGTGCGTACGTTTGCCGAATCCCAGCAGCGCCGACAGCAACAGCGTGCAGACCAGCAGCCATTGCGACGGGTGCACCGGGATCGCGAATGATCCCGCCAGCACCCGCAGCAGGAACCCCAGGCTGATGCAGGCCACGTCCAGAAACGCGATCTTCTTGAGGCCCAGGGAGTATCCAAGGTTCAGCGCCAGATACGCCGCCGCCGCCGCCACGAAGGCCGGACCGAGAAGCATCGCCAACCCCAATCCCAACAACGCGATGCCGGGAGCCAGCGCGCGGGCCAGGGCAAACGGGATCGACCCCGCCGCGATGGGACGGTGACGCTTGACCGGGTGCGCGCGATCCTTGTCGACGTCGACCAGGTCGTTGATCAAATAGACCGCGCTCGACAGCAGGCAGAAGGCCGCGACAGCCAGCGCGGCGTGTTGAAGCGCGGTCGGATCGCTGATCCGACGTGCGAAGACCAGCGGGGCCGCCACGAAGAGGTTCTTGACCCACTGGTGGGGGCGCGCTGACTTGATGAGGGGGACCAGCATGTCTATCGGCGGGCGGAATTATCTGGGAGAATCGCTCCGGGTCAACGATGTCGTCGAAGGAACCGCAAAGTCCCTCGTCCGATCGGGCAGATTCGGCGCCCGTGTCCGAGGAGATTCTGATCGCGCGGGCTAAGAAGGGCGACTTCGAGGCGTTCGAGTCGCTGGTAAACACCTACCAGGAAAAGGTCTACCGGCTGGCGTTTCGTTTCGTCCGCAACGAGACCGAGGCCAAGGAAATCGTTCAGGATACCCTGCTGTCGGTGTGGCGGAAGCTGGACGGATTCAAGGGTGATTCGCAGTTCGGCAGCTGGTTGTTTCGGGTCACCGCGAACGCTGCGTTGATGCGCCTGCGGTCGCAGCGTCGGCACGCGGAGGTTTCGACGGAGGAACTGCCGCCGGGGTTCTTGGACAGCCAGCAGTCCACGTATGGACAGATGCTATCCCACGGCGAGAATTGGTCGAAGCGCCCCGACGAGGAACTGCAATCCGAGGAGCTGCGGCGTCAAATCCAGAGCGCGGTGGATGCTTTGCCCGAGATCTACCGAACCGTGTTCCTGGTTCGCGACGTGGATGGGCTGTCCACGGAAGAGACGGCCCAAGCGTTGGACCTATCGATCCCCACGGTAAAGACGCGTCTGCATCGCGCTCGGATTGCGCTGCGTGACACGATCGGGGCCCACTTCGACGGTGGCCCGGCGCGCGGCCAGCATTGACGCGGGCGCTGCGGGCGCTGCGGGCGCTGCGGATTCACGCCTGGGAGGACCGCCAAACAGGTTCGTTCGCCACGCCGTCGCGTGGGCGCGGTCGCGTATACTGGTGCCGATGATCATTCGGCGCTCCGCGTGGGCGCGGTCGAAGTTGGTGTTCTTGCTGGGGCTATTAGCCGCGACCCCGGCGCTGGGGAGCCCGACACCGGAGAACCCCTTCGAAGAACTGGCGGCGATTGGGGAAGCGCGGCTGGTCGCGACGGCGGGACGTGCCGAGGCGGTTGGCCCATTGCTGGGCTTGCTGGAACTGGCACAGGTTCTGCCGCGCGGACGCCTTGATGCGGCGATCCAACGTGTTGTGGATCGATCCGGCGATCCGCTGGTTGCCGCCCGCGCGCGGGATTGGCTGGCCCGCCGATCCGAGGAGCGGGGCGACGACGCAGCGGCGGCGCACATACGCGAACCATTGGGCCTGCTGACGCGATTCTGGGTGGTGGGACCCTTTGGTGACGGCCGCGCCAGCATCGGCGTGACGTACCCACCCGAAACGGAAGTCGGGGAACCCGACGCCACGCGGATCTATCCGGGCAAGGAAAGAAATGTCGGCTGGAGACGGGCGGATGGGGCCATCCGTCGGGGTGCCTTGGATCTCAGCGCGCTGTTGCGTCCTGACACACAGGCTGCGGCCTACGTTCTGGCGTTCGTGCGCGCCGACCGGGCGACCGATGCGGCGTTGCGCCTGGGTACGCCAGGTCCGGTCAAGATCTGGTGCAACGGACAGTTGGTTCATGCGGCGGATCAGATTCGCTCGGCCCGACTGGACCAGGACGCCGTCGGACTTCGTCTGCGGACGGGCTGGAATCGGTTGCTGATCAAGACGGTGGTCACCGGAGGGGCCTGGCGGTTGTTCGCGCGGTTGACGGCGCCTGGTGGCGGGCCGGTTTCCTTCACGAACGAATGGGAGGCCCCACCGTCGGTGGCGCCGGCCGCGGGGCAGAGATCGGGACCCAGTGGTGTGCCCGGCGGGACGGGACGGGCGGCGCGGGTGGTGGTGCGGGCCTTGGAGCCGATACTACGCGAACGCGTGCGTACGGCGCGATCGCCGGATGTGGCGGGACAGGCGGCACTGGATTTGGGACGTTATTTGCTGCTGGTTGATCCCGCCGATCGAGATCAGAAGGCAGCTGCGCGAGCGTTCGAAATCGCTGTCGGGCATCGCCCGACCGTGGAGGCGCTGATGGGGTTGGCGAACGCCGGGCGCGAGGAAGATGAATCCCGCCGCGCGCTTGAACGGGCGCTGGCCGTGGCGAAGACTCCGCGCGATCGCGCGCGCGTTTTGTCGGCGCTGGGGGACGTCGCGCGCGATCAGCGCCGAGAGACGTTCGCGCTTGAACGCTGGAGGGCGGCCTTGGTGGCGGACGCGCGTTGGTGGCCGGCCGCGTTGTCGTTGGCGGGGGAGGAGCAGTCGGCGGGGTTTCCGGGCACGGCGCTGGCGCGCATCGACAACCTGCCGGCTGCCATTCGCGCGGTTCCGGTCGTCGCACGCGAACGGGCGCGGCTGTTGATGGCGCTGGGTCGGCGGTTGGACGCAGAGGAGGCGTGGAAGGTGTTGCTGGCGGATGCCCAGGACGACGTGGATCTGCTGCGCGATCTTGCCACCGGCGCACGAGAGCGTGGTGATGGCGTCCAATCCATTCAGTTGCTTCAACGTGCGGCATCGCTGCGTCCGGAATTACCCAGCCTGGCCGTGGACTGGGCACGGGCGCTGGAAGGGGCGCGCGATGGCGCGGCTGCGCGTGTCGTCCTGGAGGGGGCGGCGCGTCGGTTGCCGCACGAGCCGATCCTTGCCGCCGAGTTGGGAAGGCTGTTGGATAGGTCGGGCGACACCGCGCGCGCGGCGGAGTGGTTGCGCCTGGCGCTGGAACTGCGTCCGCAGGATCCGGACCTGCGACGGTATGCCGACGGTGTTGGCGCGCGGCTGTCATCGCGCCGGCCGGGGTCCACTCTTGCAGGCGTGCCGGACGTGGCGGGACCGGTCGGTGCTGGAGCACGCGGCGATCTGCCCCGTCGATTCGCGCTGCCGGTCCCCCCCTTGTTGGAGGCGGAACGCGCGCGAGGTACGTCCGGCCGAACCAAGCCAAGCGCGCGAGACGCTCCCGCGGCCAGCACGGCCAGCACGGCCAACGCGGCCGATCCCGATCCCGCGGTGGTGCTGTTGGATCGGCGCGCTGTGCGCGTGCACCCGAACGGGTTGTCCGAGGTGTTTGCGCAGCGGGTCGTCGAGGTGCGTACAGACGGCGGCGCCCGCGACAACAAGGAATTCCTGGTGCGGTACACGCCCGGATCCGAAGAGGTCGAAATTCTGGAGGCGCGCATCTTCCGGCGCGGCCCCGGCGGCGCGCTGGACGTGTTGCAGGCGTCGGAGCGCGACGATCAGGATCTTTCCGAACCCTGGTATGGGCTGTACTACGACTACCGGGCCGAGGTGGTCGTGTTCGAAGGTCTACGCGCCGGGGACGTGCTGGAGGTGCAGTACCTGGTATCCGACGTGTCACGGGGCAACGAGCTTGCGGGCTATTTCGGAGATCTTCAGTTCATCGCCGAGGCTGTTCCGAAGCGCCGCTGGGATTATGCGCTGCTGGCGCCGCCCGCCCGCGACTTCCATTTCGCGCGACCCGTGGTCGCCGGTTTTACCGAGACGACATCGACGTCGGATGACGGACAGGAACGCGTCACGCAGTTCACGGCGCGCGATGTGCCGCGCATCGAGGTCGAACCCGCCATGCCCGGCATCGGCGAGGTGTCGCCTTATCTGCATGTCAGCACCTATGGGAGTTGGGATGACGTGGGGACGTGGTACTGGCGGCTGGTCGAGGAGCAACTGGTCCCCGATGACACCGTTCGCGTCGCCGCCCAGACCGCGATTCGATCCGCTGAGACAGCGTTGCGATCCAAGGGTGGTCGGGCGATGACCATCGAAGACAAGGTCCGCGCGCTTCACGCGCTGGTTCTGGGCGGGACCCGTTATGTCGGATTGGAATTCGGGATCCACGGCTTCAAGCCTTACAAGGTGTCGCAGGTCCTGGCGCGCAGGTTCGGCGACTGCAAAGACAAGGCTGCCCTGTTGGTGGCGATGCTGACCCAGGTCGGCATCGACGCCGAGATGGTGTTGCTGCGCACCCGTCGGGGCGGTCGGATAGCGCCCGCGCCCGCGTCGCTGGCGGTGTTCGATCACGCCATCGTCTTCGTTCCCAAGTTGAATCTCTATCTGGATGGCACCGCCGAATTTTCGGGCATGAAGGAACTGCCCGGTCAGGACCAGGGCGTGATGGTCTTGCGCGTCGGTCCGCGCGGATCCAAATTGGTCGAGACGCCCATCCTGCCGTCGGCCGACAACCGGGCGCGCCGTGTGTGGAATGTGCGCTTGAAAGCGGATGGCGCCGGCGAGGTCGAGGAGCAGTTGGCGATCGACGGTCAGGCGGCTCCCGATTGGCGGTCGCACTACCAGACGCCGGGCGAACGGATTGATCGTTACGCCAAGGTCTGGACCGGCCGTCATCCAGGCGCGCGCCTGGAATCCGTCGAGATGTTGGGGATCGACGATCGCAACCGGCCGGTGACGGTCAACGCCAAGGCCAACGTGCCCCGATTGGCCGAGGCGACGCCCGACGGTGGACTTCTGCTGATGCTGGGTACCCGTGACACCGATCTGGTTCGGACCTACGCGCGCCTTTCAAACCGGCGATCGGATCTGGTGCTGGCGTATCCATGGCGACACGAGGAGACCATCACGTATCAGTTGCCGGCCGGGTATCATGCGCCCTTGCTGCCGAAGGACCGGCTGATTCAAAACCGATTCGGTCGCTTCGAATTGCGTGTCGAGAAACGCGGTACGGGCTTGGTGGTTGATGCGCGACTTGATGTCGCGCGCGAACGCATCGCCGCCGCGGACTACGAGGATTTTCGACACTTTCTCGCCGACGTCGACACGGCGATGTCCGAGCGAATCGTGGTGGAACGCGCGCGTGAGGCAAAATGACGAATAGCCTCGTGCGGTGTTTCGGCGTCGCTTTGCTTGCCGGGTGCGCCGGTCCCTTCGCTGGCGGCATGCCCCACGGCCGGTTGGGTGGCGTGTCCCCCGAGGCTGTTGGCGCGTGGGAGGCACTGGTCCACGGGCGCGACAGCGCCGCCGTATCCAGTTTTCGTACCCGGTTGGCGAAAGCACCCGCGGACGTGCTGGCGTTGTTCGGTGACGCTTCCTTGGCGTTCGAGCGTGGCGACAACCCGCGCGCCCTGGCGTCGTATCTGGCCTTGTTGGAACGGGCGGCGACGGATCCCGATCGGTTTGCGCCGCTGCTGGCGGCGATGGCCGTTGGTCGCATCGCGACGTTGCTGGATGAACACGCGGGGCCCGAGGCCGACCGCCGCGCGGTCGAGGATCGCTTGCTCGCGCTGCCTCTCGTTCGGTTGCGCTGGGAGGCCAGGCATGGCCTTGCGTTGATTCTCGACAGGGTGGCCAGGCGCCGCGGAGATGCGAACACCCTGTCACGCGCGGCGCGGGCGGCGGGCTGTATTCGCGCGCTCACGGTTGCGCGCCCCGCCGGAATCCTGCCTCACATGGATCTTGATCTGCCCGCTCCGGGCCAGACCAGCAAGATCCCACCGGGACGGGACATTCGATCGCTGGGGTGTGTGATATCCGTGCCCGCGTATGCGGGCCGGTCGGGCGCCCAGCGGGTGTTCGCTGATCTACGGGTCTCGGGCGGCGGATCGTACGACATCGTGCTGGATTTCCAGGGCGAGGCGCGGATGAT
Organism: Pseudomonadota bacterium; assembly: GCA_031407985.1. Classification (GTDB taxonomy): domain Bacteria; phylum Myxococcota_A; class Polyangia; order Fen-1088; family Fen-1088; genus FEN-1088. Next base: position 79,018 of record JANOJB010000135.1, read on the forward strand.
CGTCGACGGGGGCAAGCCCATTAAACATGGGAACGAGCACGCTTATGGCGCTCGGGTTTCCTCCGTACGGGTCAAATTTTCGCAGGGCCACCACCAACTGGAGTTGAGGTTGGCGACCTTCGGCGGGCGTCCGAACCTGGTCGTCATGGTGTTTCCGTCGGGGCCGGACGACAGAGATACGTCATCGACCCCTCAAAATCCCTTGAAGGCGCCGGCGGAAGTCGAGTCAGTCGAGGCTGCGTTGGTGCTGGCCGAGGCCTACGTCGCGAACCGTCGTGGTGACGCCGGGATTGCCTGGCCGGCGGCAGCCCGGCTTGATCGCTGGCGTAGCTTCGCGCTGGGGCTTGCGTTTACCGCGGTTGTCGCGCGCGACGATCCCAGCAGGCCCGCGAATTTTGGGCGCGATCGTGCCCGGACTTTGCTGCGGGCGGCGGTGGCGATCGATCCCCAACTGGCCCGGTCACGGTACGCGCTTGCCGGCATCGCGCTTGAAGACGATCGCCCGCGCGAGGCGCTGGATGAAGCGTTGGCCGCGACCAAAGCCGCGCCTGCCTGGTGGCCACCCGAGTTGACCCTTCATGCGGCCTATCGTTTGCGCGGCCTGGAATGGGACGCGGATCGGGCACTCGATCGCGCGTTGGCCCACGCACCGGGGGCCTGCTCGGTTATCGTGACGGCGCTCGGTCGCGCGGAACATCGCCGCGATCTGGATGCCGAGGGACGCCTCTCCGAGGCGTTGGCGGCGTGCGGGCAGGATTCGGACGAACAGGTCGAACGGTTGCGTCGTCGGGGCGATCTGGTCGGTGTCGAGGCGGCGCTGCGCCGCATGTCGGCTATCGCGCCCGATCGTGACGACGCGAAACTGGATCTGGCGTCGACCCTGCTGGCCCAGCGGCGCGGCCAGGAGGCGGCCGACCTGATCGCGTCGCTTGTCCACGGTGACGATGGCGGCGACGGCCACGAGGGCGAGGGACAGGTCCGTCTGGCCGACGCACTGACAGTCGCTGGCCGTCCCGCCGAGGCGAAGGTAACCATCGCCAAGGCGCTGTTGGCCCATCCCGAGAACCCAGACCTCCAGCGTGCCGCGCGCGCGCTGGCAGTACCGCTGCCGCTGGATTCGTTTCGCCTCGACGGAAGGCAGGCGATCCGGGACTTCCAGGCTTCGGGACGTCGGTACGCCTCGCCGGCCGTGATTGTGCTGGATCGTACCGTCACGCGCATTTTTCCCAGCGGCGCCGAAATGGTTCTGACCCACGAGATCGTCCGTGTGCAAAGCAAGGAAGCGATCGAGAAATGGGGTGAAGTCGCGGTTCCCGGGCGCACCGAGATTCTGGTGCTGCGAACGCACAAACCCGACGGGACAACGCGCGAGCCCGAGGAGTTCGCCGGGAAGGAGACGCTTTCGGCGGCGGACCTCACGGTGGGAGACTATCTGGAAAAAGAAACCATCGAGATTCGCCCGCCCCGTGACGCGTTTATCGTGAATAGCGATCTTTCGGGGGGCTTTCTGGGTGATCGGTTCTACTTCCAATCCTTCGACGCCCCGCTGGACCGCAGCGAGTACCTATTGGTCACCAGCCGCGATGCCGCCCGCCGGATGCGTTTCGATCGGCGGGGCGGGGCGCCCGTCGCAACCCAGGCCGCCGGGCCGAACGCCGCGAACATCGGTTCGGTGGTGGAATCGGGTGCTGCTTTGCCCGCCGATACCGTGGTCACGACATTCGCGGCGTCCGCGGTGCCACAGCTTTTCCCGGAACGCTCGTCGGTTCCGGCCATCGAGCACGTTCCGTCGGTCAGGGTCTCGATTCAGATCGGTTGGCCGGCGTGGTCGAGGTTCCTGCGCGAACAGATGTACGGTACGACGCGCACGTCGCCCGGGTTGAAACGAGCGGCCGACCAGATTCGCGCGGCGGCGGTCGGAGCCAATCCCGAGGCGCTGCCCGCCGCGCTGACCGCGTGGGTTGGTCAGAACGTCGAGGCCGAAGATGACCTGCGTGCTTCCGCCAGCTTTGGTGTCGCGCGCGGACGCGGTAATCGACTGGCGGTCATCCTGGCGCTTGCCCGCGAACTGGGGCTCGATGCCCGACCCGTGTTGGCGCGTTCGCGGCTGACCGCGGACGGCGATGCGCCCACTCCTCTCGAGGAGGCGGATGATTTCGCCGATCCGTTGGTTCGTTTCGAACTTCCCGGCAGGAAGGTCTTCTTCGTCGATCCCAGACTGAAACATGCTCCTTTCGGGTATCTGCCGCCCGGTCTGGACGGCGCGCGGGTCCTGGTGCTGGACCAGGCACGTTTTGAAATCGCGCACGGTCGCAGCGATGATCACCGCACCGTGGACATGGCGGTCCGTCTGGACGGGCAGGGCGGGGGCGTGGTCCAAGCGGCTGAAACCTTGCGGGGCTGGCCGGCCTTGGAATGGGCCGAAATCGTCGATCGATTCGGCTTGGATCGAACCAAGTTGCGCCAGGATTTCGAGCAACGCTGGCTGGGCGTACACTTTCCGGGCGCCGTGTTGAAGGATCTGGAGGTCGATATTCTGGGAATCGATGGCCGCAAGGCCGGAACCAACACCGGTGCTCAGCTTGCCGCGGTTCCGGCACCTCAGTCGGTTGAAATGGCCCCCGGTGTTCCGTACACCGCCGCGCAGGTTCGCCTGCGGTACTCGTTTTCCAGTACGCGTCTCGCTTTGAAGCGAGATCGCGAGATGCGCTTTCTCCCGACGTTCTTTCGGTCTCAGCCGGGGCGTCGTTATGCCACCGAACCCCGTCGCGGCACCACACTCCTGACCGGGTTTGACGTTCCGCTGGATTTGAACGCACGCGTCGAGCTACCTCCGGGCGCACGGGTGGTCGATCCGCAACGGGCATCCGGTGGTGAGGCCGCCTTCGGCGCCGGTGGTTCCCGTGGTGTGGTGGCGCGCCGGGGTGGCTATCGCTTTCTCGAGGAGCGTCGCATCGAGAGTCCGGCCAGCGCGGCGCCCGTCATCCTGTTGCGACGCGAGGCGCGCTTCCCCATCATGCGCGTCCCTCTGCAGGACTACCCAACGGTCGCTGACGAGCTTCGCAGGGTTGACGTGCTTGAGCAGGAGGAGGTTCGAATCGGGATCGGGCCCGAAAGACAATGACATCGGATCGCCACAGTCGCGATTTGCTGCTCTTTGTCCCGTGCCTGGCGATGGCGGCGCTGGGCCTTCTTGTGGGCACCGCCTGTGGTTCGCGGCAGGGCACGTCTCATGTGGGTGCGGATCGACTGGTGGTTGCGCGCGCCAGCGATGCCACCAACCTGGATCCGGCGCGCGCGTCGGACATCGAATCGTTAGAGGTCGCCGAACAGGTATTCGGCCGTCTGGTTCGGTTCGCCGCGGGGCGCCTTGAGCCCGAACCGGATCTGGCGACCAAATGGTCTGTCAGCGCGGACGGCACCATTTGGACGTTTGATCTGAGGCGAGGCGTTCGATTCCACGACGGGACGGCGTTCGACGCCGAGGCGGTTGTCTTTTCGTTCGAGCGCCAGATCGTTTCGGATCACACGGCCCACGAACCGGACTTCGTTTGGGCGCGCAGCTACCACAACATCAAGCAGGTCAAGGCACTTTCGCCTCTCCGCGTACAGTTCCAGATCGACCGTCCTTACGCGCCGTTCCTGGCGAACCTGGCCATCGGTCCCGCCGCCATCGTGTCGCCCACCGCGGTCAAGAAATGGGGAACGAAATTCGGCCGGCATCCGGTGGGGACGGGGCCGTATCGGTTCCTCGAATGGATCCCGGGTGACCGCATCACCCTTGAACGAAACGAAACCTATTGGGATCAGCCGGCGAAGATCCGCTACCTGGTCATGCTGCTGCTTCCCGCCGCGCGCCAGCGCCTGCAGGCCTTGGAATCGGGGACCGCGGACATCATCCAGCAGCTGGCCCCAGCGGATGTTCAGCTGGTGCGCCTCGATCCGGACCTGCGCTTGGTTTCAGCTCCGGCCGCGCTGGTGGCCTATCTGGCGCTGAACACGCAGCGGCGGCCGCTGGATGATCCTCGCATCCGTCGCGCGATCGCCCACGCGATCCGCCGGGACGCGATCGTTCGGTACGTGTATCAGGGGCTGGCGACCCCGGCCGTGGGGCCTTTGCCGCCAAACGTCTGGGGGGCGCGCAGCGATCTGGTGACGTTCGGTTACGATCCCGAGCGCGCGCGAACGTTGTTGGCCGAAGCGGGTTTCAGCGGCGCCGTCGGGCGGCGCTTGAAGCTCTATGTTCCGTCGATGCCACTTCAGTACGTGCCCGCGCCGGATCGCGTGGCATCCGTCGTACGAACCTGTCTGGAGGATGTGGGGCTG
>JANOJB010000137.1:0-6577 GCA_031407985.1 Pseudomonadota bacterium
ATCCGCGTGCACCATGTGAACCAGCAACGGAGGGGGCGGCATCGCGAAAGCGCCCAGGCGTTCCAGATACTCCGTTGGTCCCAGGCCGGGTGCTCGTTCCGCCGGCTCCACGCCCAGCGCCCGCAACACATCCGACCAGGCTCCGGTTCCGTGACGCAGGAGCTGCAACTCGTCCGGGTCTTCCGCCAGGTGAATCGTCGTGGCGCGGCCCGCGTTTGCCGCCGCGGCGAAGATACGCCGCATCAGGTCCGCGCCCACCGAGTACGGGGCGTGTGGCGCGGCAACGACGTCGACACCGGTTGGCCGATCGGCGTGTGGCACACGAGCGCGTTCGGCGGCCGCGTCGGCCATGGCGTCGCCGGTCCGCGCTTCACGCGAGCCGACCAGTTCATGGAAGAACACACCACCCAGTCCCGCGCGTCCGAGAGCCCGCCATCCCGCGCATCCGTTGCCGACGTCGCCGAAAGCGGCGGTTCCGTACGCCTTCGCGTCGGTGGCGGCCTGTACCGCGGCGGTTGCCATCGCGGCGCTGTCCTGCCCAGCCAGCATCGCGGAGAGCCGTCGCGTCCAGTTCGCGACACCGTCGCCGCCGGGAACCTTACCCGCGAAAGTCGACAGTTCCAGATGCGCGTGGGCGTTCACCAGGCCCGGGCACAGGGCACCGTCGGCGCGGGTTTCCGCCAGACCGCCGTGTTCGCGAAGCAGGTCGGCGCGAGGGCCCACGGCGACGACGGTCCTTTCGTCCGGACCACCCAGGACTACCGCTCCCTCGCGGATCGGCGGCACCGAAATTGGTATCACCCAGCGCGCGCTGATCAAACGCACGGCGTGGCCTTGCTAGGCCGCCGGCGTGGTCGGCAGCAGTTCGTAGCGCATGTTGCGTCGTCGCGGGACGAACCCGGCGCCGCGTACGTAGCGCTCGATGTCCTCCGCGCCCAATTTGAAAACCGCCCCCGCCTGGGACACCACGTTCTCCTCGATCATCGCCGATCCAAAATCGTTTCCGCCGAATCGCAACGCCACCTGTCCGACCTCCGGTCCCATCGTCGGCCACGAGACCTGAAGTCCGGGAAAGTTGTCCAGGTACAGGCGTGACAGCGCGAACAGGCGCAGGTAGCGCATCGCCGTGGTGTCGTCGCGCAACTTCAGGCGGGTTCCCTCGGCCTGGAACGGCCAGCAAATGAACGCCGTGAATCCGGAAGTCTGGTCCTGCAGCGCGCGCAGTCGTTCCAGGTGATTCACGATGTGGGCGGGCTTCTCGCCGAAACCGAACACCATCGTCGCCGTGGTGCGCAGACCCAGGGCATGGGCCTCGCGCATGACCTCCATCCAGGTGTCGGTGGTGCACTTCAACGGCGATATGCTGTGACGGATCTCGTCGTCCAGGATCTCGGCGCCGCCCCCCGGTATGGAATCCAGGCCGGCGGCGACCAGCCGTTCGATGACCGCGCGGATCGGCATGTTCTCGATCTCGGCGATGTATCGAATTTCCTCGGGCGACAGTCCGTGAATCGCCAGCGGGTAGTTTGCCTTCATCCAGCGGAAGAGATCCTCGTACCAGCCGATCGGCAGGTTCGGGTTCAGGCCGCCCTGAAGCAAGATCTGCACGCCGCCCAGATCGACGGTCTCTTGAAACTTCTGCGCCAACACCTCGCGCGACAGGGTGTAGCCATCCTTGCTGGTGGGGGGGCGATAGAAATTGCAGAACTTGCAGCGCGTGACGCAAACGTTGGTGTAGTTCACGTTGCGATCGATGATGTACGTGACGGTTCCCTCGGGGTGCAGCGCGCGGCGCCGGGTATCCGCCGCGGCCCCCAGGTCCAACGTGGAGGCGTCCGCGTAAAGGTGAATGAAGTCTTCGGGCGACAGGCGGCCCCCCTCCGCCGCCCGCGCAAGCAAGGTGTCAACGGATGGTAGGCGTGGGTGTCGAGGGTTGCCTTCCGTTGCATCGGGTGGGGCCGACGGGTCGATGCGCAGGGCCCGTTCCTTCACATAGGCGCCATCGAAGAATCGCAAGCGCGTCTTGCGGTCCGATCCCTCATCCAGGCGCAGGCGTTCGAAGAAAGCCGCCAGCCCCGACAGCTCCGCCGACGTCAGGCGGTACTGGATGTTGTCCGTCAGGTAGCGTTCGTAAATCGATGGCGCGCCGCCGTGAGCCTCGGCCCAGGCACCGGCGATCTGACCACGGTGAGCCAGGCCGGCTTCCAGACTTTGGCGCAGCAAGGCAACGGCGCTGTCGTCCACGGCATCGGGGCGACCGGCCCAGACCGCGTATACGAACGGCAGGCCCGTCAGGCGCTTCCATTCGGCTCCCAGATCGTAGACGTGGGGATAGCGGGAGGTGACCGCGAAGGCGGCGTCGCCGATCACCAGGGCGCCGGTCCGTTCGTGCGCGGCCGTGTCGATGTTGTCGTGGGCGATCTCCACGAATCGCGGCGTCAGGCCTTTGTCGCGGCAAAGCAGGCGCAGCAATGCGGCCGAACTGCGGGACGCGCCATCCAGAGCTATCTCGGTCATCTCCTCCCACGGAACATCGCCGGCCAGCACCACGGTTCGGACGTCACCGATGCTGGTGATCGCGACACCAGGGACGGCGCGCAGCTCTGTCGTCGCCTCGATCTCGCGGTAGCTGGCGGTGGGAAGCAGCGCCAGGTCGACCTCGCCCAGCGCCAGGCGCTGGGCACAGCGGCTGGGAATGTCGAAATCCAGCTGGAACCGATCGTCGTCGACCTCGCGGCCAAAGCCCCGTTCGAGGCCGTAAGTCAGGGGCCGGGCGTTCAGGAACGACACCGCCGCCACGCGAATGCGGCGCCCCGCGGATGCCCCGGACGCGCTCATGACAGCACGTCCAGACTTTTGCGGACATCGCGGCGAAAAGGTCGGTTCGCGCCCAATGCGTCGCCTTCGGCGACCACGTTGTACAGCGTGTCGCGCTCCACCGGTGTCCGCCCGGCGTTGCGGATCAGACGCACGATCTCGGCGGGGTTCATCACCTGCGGTGTCTCGGCGCCGGCCATGTGATAGATCTTTTCCTCTTGCACGGTGCCGTCCAGATCGTCGGCGCCGAACCACAACGCGGTCTGCGCGGTCTTCACGCCCAGCATGATCCAGTACGCCTTGATGTGCGGAATGTTGTGCAAGACCAGGCGTGACACCGCGTACGTGCGGGCGTCCTCGACGCCGGTCGGGCCCGGCAGCCGCATCAACGCGTTGTTGTCGGGGTGAAACGCCAGCGGGATGAAGGTCTGAAATCCCCCGGTTTCGTCCTGTAGCGCCCGCAGGCGCAACATGTGGTCAACGCGATCCTCATCGGATTCGATGTGCCCGTACAACATCGTGCAGTTGGATCGCAGGCCCAGTTGGTGCGCGATGCGGTGAACGTCCAGCCATTCGTCGGCGGTGCATTTGTCGTCGCAGATCTTCTTGCGCACGCGCGGCGCGAAAATTTCGGCGCCGCCGCCCGGTAGGGAATCCATCCCGGCGGCGTGCAGCCGCTCAAGCACCGTTCGCACGGGCAGGTCGAAATGTTTGTGAAAGAAGAAAATCTCGACGGCCGTGAACGCCTTCAGATGAATCGAGGGCTTGATGCGCTTGAGTCCCCGCAACAGCTCTTCGTAGTACGCGAACGGCAACCCGCCGTGCAGACCGTTGACGATGTGCACCTCGGTCAGTGGCTCACCCGCGTCGACCCGCGAAGACAGCTTCTCCCAGGCCTCGGCGTGCGACATCGTGTAGGCGCCGGGATCGCCTTCCTTGAGACGCGCGAACGAACAGAACATGCAACTGGCGACGCAGACGTTGGTGGCGTTGATGTGCAGGTTGCGGTTGAAATAGGTGCGGTCCCCGTGGAGGCGCTCACGGACCTCGTTGGCCAGCATTCCCAATTCCATCAGGTTCGGATGGCGGTACAAGACCACGCCGTCGTCGAACGACAGCGGTTCGCCGTCGCGGATCTTGTCGCGAATGCTCGTGATGCTCATGCTGGTTCCTCGCTGTACGTTTCGGGCGCCATCCGTTCGCAGGCGATCAGGCCGGCACCGCGAATCAGGATGGCGGCCTCCTTGCGTGTCATGGCCGGGTTGTTGGCGTTGCCGCCCAGGCGCAGCGCCCGTTCTGAAACGATCGGGGCCCACAGCTCGTCGCCACCAAAGCCCAGCGCCATTTGCGCCAGGCGCGGCCCCAGCGACGCCACATCCAGCACCACGTGGGGGATCTCCGGGATTTCCAGGCGCAAGGTGGCGACCAATCGCAAGGTATCAAGGCCCTCGGGTTCGCCCTCGGGCGTCGGCATGATGCCCCACAGGGTGATGGCCGCGCGCAACAGCTCCCGGAACTGCGCCAGACGGTCACGCCGGTCACGGGGCGAATCTCCACTGCGGAAGGGGAATCGCCACAGGGATCGCCCCTGGCTCGCGTGGGCGGCACGGTGGGGTTCAAGGTCGCCGGCGCCGACCAGCAGCTTCACACCGGCGCCCGCGGCGGTCGCGAACCCCCCGCCACCCAGTGCCGCCAGATCGGCTGCTTCGACGAAGGTCTCCGAAGCGTCGCGCGGCCCCCTCCAGGCCCCCGTGGACAGAAGCTGCTTGGCGCGAACGAACGATGCCCGTGCGCCCAGGCGCGTATCACGCGCGTTCGCGGCACGGCGGCCCAGGTCGAAGAGGTCAAACGTCGCGTGCGATTCCTGCGCCAGATCGCCCGTCGGGCCTGACGGTCCGTCGCCGGCGTCCGTCGGCTGTGCCGATCGTCCCGATGCTGCCGCTGTCTTTTCCAGAGCAGGGATGTGGGCGCTCATGAGGGGGTTCCCTTCTCGATTCCCCAGCGCGGCGCGAGATCATTGGGCAGACCCAGTTGGTCCAGCACCCGTCCCACGACGGTATCCAACAACGCCTCGACCGTCTGTGGTTTTGAATAGAACGACGGGGCCGCCGGAAGGACGACGGCCCCCGCGCGCGTCACCGCGAGCATGTTTTCCAGGTGAATCTGCGACAGCGGTGTTTCCCGGACCACCAGCACCAGCTTGCGTCGTTCCTTCAACATGACGTCGGCGGCACGCCCGATCAGATCGTCCGATATGCCGTGCGCGATGCGTGCCAGTCCCCCCGTCGAACAGGGAATCACGACCATGGCGTCCCAGCCCGCCGATCCCGACGCGAAGGGCGCGCGAAAGTCGCGCAACCCATAGCGCGTGAACGGATAATCCGGCACGGCGCCGATTTCGTGCTGCCAGACTTCGGTGCCCGCGGAGGAAAAACACAAACCAACCTGAACAGCGGCGGCCTCGCGCGCGCGAATCGCGGCCAATGTGTCAAGCAGGCGGCGCGCGTACACCGATCCGGATGCACCGCCTACGGCCACGACCAGCTTCATGACGCCACCACCAACGACGCCACGCCCGAGGGAAACAAGGGGCGGGCATCAACCTCCGCGAACCCCGCCTGGTGAAGGACCGCCGCGTATTCGTCGCGGCTGCGAAAGCCGGCAATCGACGCGGGCAGATAACGATAGGCCTCGCGATCGCCGGTGACCGCCCAGCCGACCAGCGGAAGCACCCGGGCGTTGTAAACCTTGTCGAAGAAGAATCGGGATCGCTCGGGACGGAAGAACTCCAGGATCGCGACGCGGCCCCCGGGTCGAACCACCCGCCGCAGTTCACGCATCGCGCGGGGCAGGTCGGACAGGTTTCGCACGCAGAAGGCGGAGAATGCGCCATCAAACGCCCCGGTGGCGTAGGGCAGGGCGTGCCCGTCGGCCACCTGAGGTCGCACGCGGGCGCGTAGATCGTCCGTCCCCAGCTTGGCCTTGCCCGCGCGCAACATCTGGCGGGCGAAATCCGCGGCGATGATCCGGGCGCCGGGAAGACGACGGGCGATTTCCAGCGCGCCGTCCAAGGTGCCGGCCCCCAGGTCCAGAAGGCGCGGGGTATCGCCCAATCCGTGCAGCAGCCGCCGGATGGCTTTTCGTCGCCACAGGATGTCCACGCCCACGGACATCACGCGGTTGGCGGCGTCATAGCGCGGCGCGATCCGGTCGAACATCTCTTGCACGGAATGTCCCGCGGGCGCGCCGGGCTGGTGCGTCTGCGGAGTATCGGTGGGGGAGGACAAGGGATGCGCGGCGCTCACAGACCCAGTTCCTTCCACAGTTCATCGACGCGGGTCATCAGCGCCGGGGGCATCTTCAGGACCTCGGGCCATTCGCGCGTGAATCCCTCTTCCTTCCATTTGCGCGTGGCATCGACGCCCAGCTTGCCGCCAAACCCCATCGCGACCGAGGCGTGGTCCAGAACGTCAATCGGCCCTTCGGCGAAGAACACGTCGCGCTTGGCGTCGATGTTGTTCAACGCCCGCCACGCGACCTCGCGCACGTCCTGAACGTTCACATCATCGTCCACAACGATGATGACCTTCGCGAACATCATCTGCCCCATGCCCCACAACGAATGGCAGATCTTGCGCGCGTGGTGCGGATACTCCTTGTGGATCGACACGATGCACAGATTGTGGAACACCCCCTCGATGGGTAGATTCATGTCGACGATCTCGGGAAACGTCATCTGAAGCAGCGGAAGGAAAAGGCG
>JANOJB010000076.1:0-45936 GCA_031407985.1 Pseudomonadota bacterium
CTGGCCGATCTGGCGGCCGATGGTCACGAACTGGCCAGCCACAGCCACACGCATCCGTACGATCTGGTGCGCCTGCCGGTCTCCCAAATCGCCGACGAGATCGATCGGGCGCACGACGCGATCGGTTCCTGCGCCGGTCGCGCGCCGGCCGGCTTTCGCGCGCCCGGGTACGAGATCTCGGGCGCGGTGATCGATCTGTTGTGCGCGCGGTCGTATCGTTACGATTCGTCGGCGTTCCCGTCGATTCCGTATTACGGAGCCAAGGCGGCGGTCATGGCCGCGATGCGCGTCATCGGGCGCCCATCGGGCAGTCACCTCGGAAGTCCGCGCATACTGACGGCGCCGACTGGGCCGTATCACCCGGCATCGGGCTGGCCGTACCGTCGCGGGGATCTGCCGATCTGGGAGCTACCGATGGCTGTCACGCCGGGTCTGCGCCTACCGGTGATCGGGACAAGTTTGATCACGGCACCCAAATGGTTGCGCCGCCACCTGGTCGCGTCCGCCCTGCGCCGGCCGTTCTTCAACCTGGAGCTTCACGGGATCGATCTGGCCGACGCCGTGGCCGACGGGATCCCCGCGGCGTTGATCGCGCGACAGCCCGATCTGCGCCGCACGCTTGCCGCCAAGAGGACCGCGCTGGAGTCCACGCTGACTGAGATCCGCGCCGCGGGCGCAACGTTCAAGACGCTGACTGAGGTTGTCGGGGCGCTGGGGGGATAGCGAGGCGCTGCCTTAGCCCCTAAGCCGCGCGTCGACGCCTGGTCCGATCGCGACGGGCCCGGCACGGATAAAATAGTTTACACTTATGTTTAAGTGATGTAGATACTATCCTCAATGAAGAAGGATCCGCGCGAGGCAAGGGTCCGCGCCGTGTTCAGCGAGGCTGGGGGCGTTCTTCGAACCACCCAGGCCCTGCGTGCGGACGTGCACCCACGTGACCTCTACGCCCTCCGGGACGCGGGCGTCCTGGAACAGGTCAGCCGTGGCGTTTTCCGCCTGTCCGATCTCCCGCCGTTCGCCGAGCCCGATCTCATTACCGTGGCGCTGCGCATACCCAAGGCCGTGATTGCTCTGGTTTCGGCGCTGCATTTTCACCGCCTGACCACGGAGATCCCCCACGACGTCAGCATCGCGTTGCCGCAGGGGGCATCTCGCCCGAAGCTCGACTGGCCCCCGCTGCGCGTCTACCGATTCTCCGGGGCGATGTTCACGACCGGGATCGAAACGCACGAACGCGACGGGGTCCCACTGCGCGTCTACGGAGCGGCGAAAACGGTCGCCGATTGCTTCAGGTTTCGCAATCGTCTGGGCATCGAGGTCGCCATCGAGGCTTTGCGTACGGCCATCGAAGAGAAGAAGTTCACGCCGGCCGCGTTTCTCCGCATCGCGCGCATCTGCCGCGTGGACCGAATCGTGCGCCCCTATCTCGAGGCGCTGCAATGAGCCACCCTCGCCCGACCGGGCTCGTCCACTCGGTTCATGTGCGCCTAAAGAACCAGGCGCAGGAAAGCGGCCGGCCGTTCGCCGAGTTGCTGGAACTGTACGCCATCGAGCGTTTTCTCCACCGGCTGGGGCGTTCGCCGCATCGCGATCACTTCGTCCTGAAAGGCGCGCTGCTCCTTCGCCATTGGCTGGGCGCGAACACACGCCCCACGCGCGACATCGATCTTCTTGGGCCGGTCGACATCGGGGCGGAACGTCTCCGGGACCTTCTGGGCGGTTTCATGCGTCTCGCGGTGGAGGACGACGGCATCGAGTTCGCGGTCGACTCGCTTGGCGTCCAGCCGATCCGTGCCGGGTCAGCTGTTCTCGGCTGGCGCGCCAAGTTCGACGCGGTCCTTGGAAGGACGAAGCTGCGGTATCAGGTGGACGTCGGGCTTGGCGATGCAGTATTTCCTGAAACCGTGGATCTTGTTCCCGGTGGGCTGCTCGGGATGCCGATGGCCAGCGTGCGCGCCTACACCCCGTACACGACGATTGCGGAAAAGCTGGAGGCGATGGTGGTGCTGGGGGATGCAAACGGTCGCACCAAGGACTACTACGATCTGATCGAATTGCCGCGAGCGCTGGCTTTCGACGGACCGACGCTGGTCGAATCAATCCGTCGCACGTTCGCACGTCGCGCTACGCACATTCCCGCCGAGCCCCTGGAGGGCCTGGCCGATGAATTTGCACGCACGCCACTCCACGCGAATCGTTGGCGGGGGTTCGTCCAGAAGAATCGGCTGACTGTGGCCGAGGATGATCTGCTTGGCGTGGTCGCGGGGATCCGGCGTTTCGCGCAGCCGATCCTGGACGCGGTCCGCGACGATCGATCGTTCCGACGACAATGGCCCAAAGGTGGGCCGTGGGGGGACTGGGGAGGGAGGTCGGATGCATGAGGCGACGGCGAATGGCGCTGGCTCACCGGTACGGCGATTCACGCCGTACCGCGCGTATAGGTGGAAGCGATCGGGCCGAAGCACGTTCTTGCGATTACGGCGAGCGCGGCATAATCCGGGCTCCTGCGCCTGAACTCGTGGATGAATCCGATGGTAGCGATCGCGCCATGCGCGGTCGAGTTCCAGCGCTTCTCGATGATCGTCTACAGTCCAGGCACCTGAACCACGACAGACGACTTGGCGCATTGCCGCACTTCCTCGGGTCTGCCAGGGTTGACGGCAGATGAATCGGGAGGACCCTTTCGCTTCGCGCCTGACCCTTGCGCCTCTGGGTGCCTTAATCGTTTGTTGGTCGGCGATGGCTGAAGGGCACATAACCGACGAGGAGATCTTCGCGCGGCTGAGCTGGGTCGCGCTGCTTCCGGTGGGGGTCGGGCAGATGCTCGTGGCCGCCATCGTCAAACGACATCTCCTGGTCCCACTGGTCGGACGAGTGGCGCTGGCATCATTCGTATCTTTGGTCGTCGCATTTTTCGCGGTGCTGTTGATCGACGATCGGCGAGCAATCCCTAGCCTGGTCCGCGTCTTGTCCATTTTTCCTGGACTACCGACGGTCATCGCGCTTGCCCGCGCCAAGGTGTGGTTGTTAGCCGTCGCGCTGCTCATTCTGCCGCCACTTGTATGCATGATGTGAAGGACCAACCACGCGAGCGGTGCTACACCATGACACCATGGTTCGCGATACCCTCAGCGCTCGCCAGCCCACCATCTTCGTTCCCCACGGATGCGGCGCCTGGCCCTTCATCGACATGCGCGGCTTTATCCCGAAGCGAGACGTGGCGGCTCCTCGGCGCATGGAAGACAGCGCCGGGCGGCCGGATGGCCCACCCTCGCGAGGAACACCTGATCCCGCTGATGGTGGTCGCAGGCGCCGCCAGCGACGATCCCGGCCGCCAAATCTTCAACGAACAGTGGATGGGCGTCCGGATCTCGGCGTTTCAGTACGACTGACGCCGCGCAGTTCAAAGGGCGGATCGCAGGCGCGCTCGACGGTCCATCAGCGCCAAGTCTTCGACGGGGATCAGCGCGTCCAACATCGCCACGACATGCGCGGCGTCGAGGGCAAGCCCCTCGGCGGTCACGAGCGCGATCAACGAAAGACAATCGTCCAAATCTCGGGCAGACAGGCGACGGATCTTCAAGAGCAGGAAAAGCGTGGGTGATGGCCGGAAAATGCGCGCACCGGTTCCTTGACGGAAGGGCTCGATCTGGCTGCGCCAGTGGGGAATGCGATGAACGAAGAAATCTGCCGCGGAGTTCACTGCTTCGACAGGTAACCCCAGATCGTGGGCCAGCCCCAGCAAATCCAGGCGATCCGAGCCGGTGCCCTCGATGCTGACCAGATCCACATCCTCGGTCACGCGTCGGTGATCGAGCCAAAGCGCGACCAATCCGCCCCCGATCAGCAACCAATCACCGCGCAGGCGATCGGCCACGGCATGGACAACGGCATCTATGCGCGCACGGTCGAGCTCCATCGGCACGATGTTAGGATATGGACATGTCGCCGGCATGGGAAGCGTTGTGTCGCTGGGGGGTTCCGGACGGCGCGATTCGTGTTGTGCCCTCGGGCAGCTTGAATCCCGACGACATCAGCCCCGTGATGGCGGCGCTGTGCGAGGCGCGCTTCGAGGGATTGGACCCAACCATGCGCGAATGCCTGTTCGCCTGGCTGCGCGGGTTTCAGCACCATTGGCCCGACCGGTTCGTTCACATATTGGGGGATGCCGGCATCGCCGCGCTTGCCGCTCTCGATGACAAAACCGCCGACGCCAATCGTTACCTGAAACTTCGGAGGATCGCGGTCGAGAATCTGGCCGCATTGGTCTGAGGTCGGCTCAGGGAATGATCGGCGGTGGTGGCGGCGGTGGCGGCGGGGGTGGTGGCGGTGGCGTGGTCACCGCGCCCGGCGGCGTGTTCGGCGCGCCGGGTGGTGGAACGATCGGCGCGGTGGGCATCTGGGTGTCGGGTATCGCGCAGGCCGACAGCTCGAAGATCAGGAATTCGAACGCCTTCTCCTGAGGCGTCAGCTCGCGCGACACGGCGCCACACCCAGAAGGAAAAGGATCGTTGCCACCGTTCGAAACGTGAAGGCCCGTGTGTATGAAGCGCCCGCATTGCTCGGCCGGCGTCGCCAGTTTTTCGATGGGCATGTTCATCGAGAAATAGGGAATGGTGTTCGTGCCGGAGATCCAGCTCCTGGTGTACGGAGTGGTCAGGGTCCTGACCGTGCCCTCGACGCCGGTCAGCGTGATCGATCCCAGCGTCGGGGTGGCGCCCACGGTGACCAGCCACTGTGCGAAAGCTTGCCCCTTGGGGAAACCCCTCTCGACATTGAAGGCGGTGGCACCTGTGTCAGGGTCCCACGGTCCGACATCTGGAAAGGGGGTCGCCTGGTGATTCTTTGAAGCGGGCGGCCCGCGCAGGTAGCTGAAATGAAAATGCGACCCGAAGAAGCGCCCGCCGCGGTCGACATAGGCTTTGACAGCTTCCTTTTGCGCCGTCGGCTGCGCATAACCGATGGCGCTGCTTTCACCGTGACACGAACCGATCACCATGTCGTACTTGGAGAGCATCTCGATCGAGCTGAGCAGGGTGTCCGCCATCGGCAGGGTGCCACCCGCCGCATAGGTCGACGTGGCGTTGGCTCCCTGGTTGTAAAGATTCACGCGCCCGGTTCCCGTGGGATTCGTGAATTCGGAGTCGGCGACGCCGATGACCCGCATCATGCAGTCCAGCTTGTCGGCCCGGCCGGTCAGCATCGCGATCTTGGGGATATGTCCCTCGGCCTGGGTCTTCGGTAGGCGGAAGGTTTCGGCGCCCGGGAACAAGTTGTCCTGGCACGCGCGGACCATGGGCAGCGTGATCTGCCGGCGCCATTTTCCAGTCTGGACGACGACGGGGATGTTGGGACCGACGGGGACGTCCAGCATGGTGAAATTCCCAGCGGCGTCGGTCAACGCGCTGGCGACCGGCCGGCCCGATACAGTGGTGTCGCACTTCTGGCAGGAAACGCCCTCGGCCAGCGGATCCAGGGCCGCGTTCGGCACGTACACCATGACGTTGTACAAGGGCAACCTGCCGCTTGGGTCATAGACGGTTCCCTTGACGGTCGTCTTGGGTTTGCCGTCGCACTTGTCGATCATGCATTGCAGCCCCGTGCATCCACCGGTGGTGGTCGGTCCCCCGGGACACACGTTGGCGTTGGCGCCCGTGCCACAGGCCATGCCACCCGGGCAGGCCGGGCATTCCAGCGCGCCACCGCAGCCGTTGCCGATGCGCCCGCAGTACTGCCCGCCGCCCATCGGGTTGCAGGTGATCGGCGTGCAGTTGGTTGCCGCGCAGACACCCGGCACGCTGCCGCCGCAGGTCGATCCGGCTGGGCAGTCGCCGCACGCCAGCGTGCCGCCGCACCCGTCGCCGATGGTGCCGCAGTACCGCGCGTTGGTCGACGTGCACGTCAGGGGCAGACAACCGGCCCCCTGGGTGCACACGCCCGACGTGCAGATCTGGCCCGTCGGGCAGTCCCCACAGGCCAGTTCCCGCCCACAACCGTCCCCCACCATTCCGCAGTACCTGCCGTTGGCGGGCTGGCACGAGAGGGTCATGCAAGACGCTCCGCCGACGCAGCGGCCGCCCTCGCACGAATCACCGGCGGCGCAGGTGCCGCAGTCCTGCGTGCTCCCGCAGCCGTCGCCAATGACGCCGCAGTACCTGCCACCCGCGGGCATGCACGACACCTTTGTGCAGGTGGTGATCGCGGCGTCGCCCCGAGGCGTGACGACGGACGCGTCCATCGCTCCGGCCGCTCCGGCACCCGAACCGCCGGTGCCGGCCCCCGTGGATACCGGCGCGCCGCCTGCCCCGGCGTCTGGCCCTCCGGTTATCGGCTGGCCGGTCGAGACGCGCGCGCATGCCCCCGCGCCCAACAGCGCGACCGCGCCCAGCAAATAAGCGGCCAGACTTGTTTCCAGGTTCGAGCGGTACGACATCGCATCGACTCCGTGCATCGGGGTGCCCACGATCCCGAAATGCACGGGATCTCAGGGAAGGGTGTCCATGCACCGTTCTCGCGGCTCAGGGGCCGCCTGCCTGCGGGGAAAGACCAAAACTTCGGGGTCCAGGTCGATCGGCAGGACCCAGGCGCGCCGGGCCCAGCGGGCGAAGGCTCTACTTGGTTGGGACCAAGCGCAGGCCACAGACGTCGCGCAACGTCTTGAAGTCGCGATCGTGCGCCAAGACCTCGATGCCGCGTTCCAAGGCCACGGCCGCTACCAGGGAGTCTACCGTGCCTCTCACGGTGCGCCCCGCCACCCGGCAGCGACGGAACAGGGCCGCGGCGTGTTCATACGTCTCGGGATAAACCGGTTCGGCAAAATCACAGGTTGCCAGCAGGCTTCGCAGCTCATCGGCATGTCGTTCGTCTCTGGCTCCCTGCAGGACTTCCTGGACAACTGGGCCAGTAACAAAAAGCTGCTCCCCTCGATCAAGGGCGGAACTCAGGCTGCGGTCGGGGGGCGATCCCGTGGCGCGAAGCCACTCGATCCATGCGGAGGTATCAACCAGCATGAAATCAACGCCTCACCGCGCGTTTCGCATCTCGGAAAGATTTCCCTTCCAGCCGGATCCCCGAAGCTGGGCCGCCAAGCGCCGTTGTTCTTCTCGGTTGACCAGATCCTCAAGGGCCCGTCCCAGAATTTCGCGCGTGGTCCGGACCCCGGTGAGCTTTCGAGCCCGTGCCAACAGGCGCGTATCCACGACCACGTTGGTGCGCTTCATACACATCTTATACACCAATCAGGCACCAGCTTGCCACGCGTGCCACTCAGTGGGTCTCGACGCCCTCGCGTTCGGGCTCCGGCCTACGTACGCCTACCTGCGGCGGAATACCAGGACTTCGGGGTCGAGTTCGGGCGGCAGGACCAGGCGGGCCAGAGCGGGGTCGGGCGCCCAGGTGAACGCGCGCTGTTGTTCGTAGGCGTCCCAGTCACCGGCGGCAAAGCGGTGCCGCGTGGTGACGACGATGTACAGGTCGACGTTCGCGGCACGGAAGACTTCCCGTTCGAACGTGTTCTTCGGCGGTGGAAAGGAACAGATCACGGCGCGCGGCTGGTACCGCTGAAGCGCCGCCCCGGCATCTAGGTGTTCGACATCGTCCGGATAGCTGATCGCGTGTGCCCAACTTTGATCGTCGACGGCACGCGCTTCGACCCCCGCCGCCCGCAGGAACCTGGTCAGCGTGCCGTCGCCGGCGGCGACCTCCAGACAAGATCTGTCCCCCAGCAGCGCAGCCAGCGCGCCGACCAGCTGGCGCGAATAGAAACAGTAGATCCCTTTTGGTTGCACCAGCGGCATCAGCAAGCGCCGGTCGGGTATCAGCGGCCACAACAACCGGAACGCGGTCATCGACACAGGCTTGCGGGCAAGGCCGTGGGCGAACATCAGCCGCTGGATCAGCGTTCCGCTCCACAGACCCAGGCGCACGGGGCCCTTGGCTTTTCCCGGCACGCCCTTGTTGCCGGTCGCCACCTGGGCGGCGGCGGCCCGCAGGATTTGCTCGGCCGCCAGTTTGGCCATTCGCGCGCGGGCCAGGTGCGGTAGCGCCAGCGCTAGATCGTTCGCATTCGCGCGTGGCTTCTCCAGGCGCGCGCGCCAGGGCCTGGCGGCGTCGGCGGTTTTCTTCATGAAGGACGCTAGCGCTTCGGGGCGTCTGGTTTCAGTGGCCGCGACCAGTTGCGTCCCCAGCGCCTGCCAGTCGGCGGGAAACCGCGCCTGCAAATCCTCCAGCGTCGCCGTTTCCAGTTTCTCCAGGGCTTCGCGGCTTCGGGGTTTCATTCAGGTTCGTCGGGTCGGGATCGGTTGGGGTCGGTTGGGGTCGGTTGCGGTACTGGGCTTGCGGGCGGGCGTCCGCGCGCTACCGGGTTCCGCTGGTGTCGGGAGGCACCGGGGGAGCGGCGGGCGGCGCGGGATCTGGATTTGCCGCTGGTTTCTCGATGGTGACGCGTATGGGCGGCGGAACAATCAACCCCGAATCCTCGCTGTGCGCCGGCGATTGCCGCCGCGTCGGCAGTTGCGCCAGATACAGGCTGCGCTTGCGCAGGGCGATGAACGCGATCCCCTCCGCCAGCATCAACGGGACCAGCAGGTCATAACTTCCCGCCAGCTCGCACACGATGATCAGCGAGCTCAGCGGCGCGTGCGCCAGCCCGCCATAAAACGTCCCCATCGCTATCAACGTAAACGCGGCGGGGTTGATGCGGGGATCGTCCGACATCAGCTGGACCGCCCGACCGAACGCGCCGCCGAACAATCCGCCGATCACCAGCGATGGCGCGAAATCGCCGGCGCTGCCTCCCGTGCCGATGGTCAGCGACGACGCGAACAACTTGGCGATGCACAGCCCCGCCAACAGAGCGACTGCGCTCCATCCGCCGGGCAGCCAGGAAGCCCCGCTGATCGCGATCTGAACAGCACCGTATCCACCGCCGAGCAGCCCCAATCCCTGGCCGGGCTGCCCCACCTGCCAGCCGACCGCCATGACCAACGGCACGGCGAAAACGCCCAGCGCCAGGCCTCCGATGGCGGGCTTGGCCCAGTCGGGCACGGTCAGGCGCGCGCTGACCGCCTGCACGGTGCGCAGGGTGCGCAGGAACAGGTTGGCCAGCAGGGCAACCATCAGGGCCATGACGCCGTACAGCCACAGGTGGCTGGGCACGAACGGAAAACGATTTGGCTGCAAGAACAGCGTCGATTCCCCGAAAATCGAAATGACGATCGAATAGGCGACGACGCTGGCCAGAACGGCGGGGATCAGCGCCTCGGATTCAAAATCGTCGCGATACAGAATCTCGACAGCCAGCAGCGCGGCGCCAAGAGGCGTGCGAAACACGGCCGAGATGCCGGCCGCCACGCCGGCGACCATCAAGATGCGCCGCTCGGATGCGCTGACCCGCAACATCCACCCGACGCGCGAGCCCAGCGCGGCGCCGATCTGCATGGTCGGTCCCTCGCGCCCGCCGGAGCCGCCGCTGCCCAGCGTGAAGAGCGACGCCAGGCCCTTCACCCAGATCACGCGCCGTCGAATGAACCCAGCGTGGTGATGAAACGCGTCGATCATGGCGTCGCCGCCGCCGCCACGGGTCTCGGGCGCCAGCTGCGAGATGATGCCGCAGGCCAGCGCACCGACGGCCGGGAGCACGACCAGCAACCACGGACGGAACACCTGAGGTCCGGTAGGTTCGGGCAGAAAATTTTCGCCGGCGGCACGCAGCGGGTGATATCCGCCCAGATCCTCCAAAAGAATCCGCTGCAGGTATTCCAGGGCGGCGAAGAACGCGGCGCCCACCAACCCGGCGGCGGCGCCGACGATGGCCGCGTGCAACAGCGTACGGCCCACCACCTGGAAGTCCACCGGGGACGATTCCGTCAGAATGGTATGCAGCGGCTTGCGGTCTTTTCCGAAACGCAACCGATCGACGAGCCATCCCATGAGCTGTCCTTGGCAATCATGGGGTGGGGACGGGGCTCTTTGCCAGTTCCGATTGCACAATTCGCGTGGGAGGCGGGGGGAAGCTACGACTACGACTTCCGGGCGGTCGTGGCTCGCTTCCCCGGCTTCTTTGCTTTCTCGCCTGCTTTGGACGCTTTCGCCTTATTCGGCTTGGGAGCAGGCAACGCAGCCGCGGTGACGCGTATCAGCGCAGCGAGGCGATCGTGGTCCTCCAGATCGTCGGCCCCGATCAACATCGAAGCTTTGGCACCTGGGTACGCGAAACCCTCGGCATAGCGTTTGCCAAGCAGCGCTTTGCCCGGTTCCGTGATCTTGACCAAAAGCTGGTCGTCACACACGAGGGCGACGACCAGCTCCCCGCAGTACAGGGCGTATTCACCGAACATCTTGCTGGCCCGAACCGCGGGGACCCCGCGCAGCTGGTCGAGGAGGAAATCAATCGTGCTCTGGGAAGTCGCCATTCGTCACCAGTTGGGTTCGGCCACGATAGCTTGGCAGCGGAGATGCGTTTAGGCGAAACGCTAGGGCATAGGCCTGGCCCCTTCCAAGGTAGTCGCCAGGAGCTACACCTGGATCGCCCCGAGGTCTGGGACAGCCGTTGCGTTCGTGTCTAGCTCCGAAATCAGGATCGCAAGCCGGCGGGTCAGCATGTCGATGTGCAGGTCAGCGAATCGCGGGGGCGCTCCTTCTGATAGCTTCGCAAGGCCCTTGCGCAACAAACTGGCCGCCGGGCTTCGCCGGCCCTGTTGCAGGTGATGAAGGCCAGCTGCGATTTGGATCAGCCCCTGAACGAAGATGCGTTCGGCGCCTTCGAGGCCGTCCCACACGTCCTCCCACAGCTCGTGCGCCTGGAAATAGTCGCCGCGATTGAAGGCGGCGCGGCCGGGGGAGAGAGGCATATGTCTTTCGCTACCGGTCCTTCGTCAGATGAGTCAACCCCCCGTTCCCCGATGCCCCCATCGGCACGTTCACTGACGTCGTCGGCAGCACCGCCGCCATGTGCGGGATCCGCACCGACGGCACCACCACGTGCTGGGGAACACCAGGCAACGGCCCGCTGGTGCCCCCAGCCGGCTGGTGACGAACGGTCTGTCGACGAAGGGGTTTGTCCACGACCTAGAAGAAGAACGGCCGCGCCGCGAAGTCCTTCAGCTTGCCCTGGTTGCCGGCCATCGCCAGCTTGGCCTTCAACGCAAAGCGATCGGCGGGCAGCAGGTCGCCAACGACGTCACGCATCCGCGACTGGTCCCCGTCGGCCCACCGGCCGCGGCTTAGCGCGGCGTCGACGATCCCCGACGCTGCGTCCAGACTGCGCTGTTCGTCACCGGTCCGGCTTTCGGGCGCCTTCAGAAGAACGTCGCCCCCGCGATCGTCAGGGGCGACCTGTTCCGCGTGGGCAGCCTGCGCTGCCATCGCGTCAAGCTTGCTCTCGATGCCGGCCATGCGGCCGGAGATCGCCGCAAGCTCGTCCTTGCTAGATGTCCTTGGGTCGGCCATCACGAAGACCGGCCGCGTGGCGGGTTCCTGTTGCCGATCAGCCTGGGCGGGTTGCGGTTGTTCGACCGCGCTGCTTCGCGCCCAAGCGTACTGGGCGGCCGCGTACAAACCCGCCCCCGACACCAACATCAGCGCCGACAACAACGCGAAAGTCAGGCGACGCATGGCTAGTACTTCACCGGGTCGGACGAGTAGTTGTAGATCTGCACGAAGCTGCAGTAGGGAGCGTCCGAGGTGGCAAAGAACTTAGCCACCAGGTACGAGTCCGGAGTCATGTTGCCGAGCACCGCCGCGGCCGTGCCGGACTTGACGCTGAGGTAGCAGCTTCGGACGTTCCCGCCGCGGTCACGGGCGGAGCACCATCCCGAGTTGCTCGCCGAAATGCTGCTCGTTTGGGCACTACTCTGCGGGCCATACCATTCCACGTGGCAGCCGATGTACTGCAATCCGTCACTGCTGTTGCGCGCGCTGCCGAAGTATCCCTCGAAGGATCCCTTGTTCGTGTCGCCCGTGATCTTGACCTCCCAGGCGGTCGGGGGCTCTTTGAGTCCAGCGTGGAGCGCGCCCGCGCCCACGAAGCCCGAGACGAGCACGAGCGCGCACATGAGTAGCTTTTTTCCCCGGAATCCTTTGATGGTCTGCATGGTCGTTGTTCCTTTCGAAGGTTGCGTGGTCGCCTGGCAGTCACAGCAATGGTGGTGCCACCACCGCGGCGGCGCGCGAGACCGCCAGATGTCGCGTGCGACCAGCGCCGCGTATCGGCAGTGAGCGCGACGGTGTCACGCTGTAGCGCTACAGATCCATCGCCGGGCGGGTCGCCGGCGGGAGGCGGGCAGGGTATCCCGGCGCCCTGCCCGGGCGTGGGCAACCTGCCTGTGATATACGATGCGGCTTCTATGCGCCGGGGCGCCGCTGCCTTCTACGATCTTGACGGGACGTTGGTCCGCACGAACCTCGTGCACGCCTTCCTGTACAACGCCAAGAACCAGCAGGGCATCCTGAAAAGCATCACGCGTACGGTGGCGACGTTCGCCAGCATCCCTCTGTTTTTTGGGGCCGATCTTTACAATCGCCGCCTGTTCAACGACGTCTTCTTCATTCGTTACAAGGGCGAATCGGAAGACCGCCTGCGATACCTGGCGGACGAGCTGTTCGAAAACGCGATCCGCCCGTCGATCTTTCCCGGCGCGTACGAATTGATCGACAAATCCAAGCGTCTGGGCCTGCGTCAGGTCCTGGTCACGGGCGCGCTGGATCTGACGGTACGGCCGCTCGCCAAACACCTGGGAATCGACCACTTTGTGACCAACCGCCTGGAGTTCGTGGACGGCACCGCGACCGGCCGATTGCTTCCCCCCGTGATGGCGGCGGCGACGAAGGCAAGCTGGATGCGCATTTATGCGGAAAAAGAAGACCTGAACCTGTCCGACTGTTACGCCTATTCGGACAGCATGAGCGACCTGCCGATGTTGTCCGTGGTGGGGCATCCGACCGCCGTGAATCCCGACTTCCGGCTGCGCGGGACCGCCCAGCAACACGACTGGCCGATTTTGGACCTACGATGAAAAACGCACCAAGCGAGTTTGCCGCATCATGAAAGAACGCATTCCCAAGGTTTTTCGCGGGCCGACCCCGCGTCGCAAGGAAGACGATCAGGTCGTCTACATCGACACGGATTCCGCGCCGCGCATCCTGTTTTCCGGTGAAGACCTGCTGCTGGAAGATCTGCCCATCGGCACCCGGGTGGTCTATCCGAAGCCCCCCATCGAAGGGTTGGCGAATCCCGGCGCGGCCATCAGATACGCACTGAACCATCCGCACGGCACCGAGCCGCTGTACGCCCAGTTGATGCCCGGCATGCGGGTCACGATCGCGGTGGACGACATCAGTTTGCCATTGCCGCCCATGGTGACGCCCGACATCCGCGAAACCATCATCGAGATTTTGTTGGAGTTACTGGACGCCAATGGCGTCGACGACGTGCACATCATCGTCGCCAATTCTTTGCACCGCCGCATGACGGGGCCCGAGATGAAGCGGATGGTGGGCAAGAAAATCTACGACGCCTTTTATCCCGACCGTTACTACTGCCACGACGCGGAGGATCCCGACGGCATGGTGCATCTGGGTGTCACCTCCCAGAACGAGCCGGTGAACATCAACCGTCGCGCCGTCGAGAGCGATCTGGTGATCTACGTGAACATCAACCTGGTCCCCATGGACGGGGGGCACAAATCGGTGACCGTGGGCCTGTGCGATTACGACAGCCTGCGCCCGCATCACGACCCGGAAACCATCCGCCAGTCGAACAGCTACATGGATCCGAAAAGCTCGATGCTGAACACCAAGGTGGAACGCATGGGTGCGCTGGTCGACGAACACATGAACGTGTTTCACGTCGAGACAGCGTTGAACAACCGGATGTACGCGGGGTCGACGGCGTTTCTGGCGAAGAACGAGGACGAATTCACCGAGTTCGACCGCATGAAGTTCGAGGCGATGCGGTGGACGCTGTCCAAAATGCCGGCGGTGGCGAAGCGCAAGCTGTTTCATTCCATCCCGGCGCAGTACCAGTTGATCGCGTGCCATGCCGGCAAGACCGAACCGGTGCACGAGAAGATTCTAGAACGCTGTTTCGAACAGTACGCCGTCAACGTCAAAGGCCAGGCCGATATCCTGATATGCGGCATCCCGTTCATCTCGCCCTACAACGTGAATTCGGTGTTGAACCCGCTGCTGGTGCAGGTGATGGCGCTGGGATACTTCCACAACATGTATCGCGGCAAGCCGATCCTGAAGAAGGGCGGCGTCATGATCGTGACCCACCCGTGCTACGACGAGTTCGATCACAACCACCACCCTAGCTACATCGAATTCTTCAACCGCTTGTTGCCCGAGACGCGCGACGCGATGAAGCTGCGCCACAAGTACGAGGAAGAATTCGCGCACAACCCCAGCTACATCGAGATGTACCGGCGCGGCAACGCGTATCACGGCGCGCACCCGTTCTTCATGTGGTACTGGGGCGAGGGCGGACGGCAGCACATCGGGCGTGTGATCGTGGCAGGCGCGCAGAACGCGCACGTGCCGGCGATGCTAGGCTGGGAATCCGCCGAGTCGGTGACCGAAGCGCTGGCGATGGCTAGAAGCACGGCGGGCCCGTCGCCGGAGATCACCCTGATGCATCACCCGCCCATCGTCATGATGGACATGGAGTAGCGGGGCGGGCCTGGGGTCAGCGTCCACGGGCCGATCATGTTGACGGTGAAAGCGGTCGGCCGGGGAATCAACTACTCGCTGAGGCGGGCGGTGCTTGAGAAAGTCGCGCGCGTCGTTTTTCGCGGTGGCTGGCCCGGGCGTGCCTGGGGAAGCATTCCGGGACGGGCGGCCGTCGACGTGATCGAACATCGGCTGGCTATTTTGCCCCCGCGCCCCGATCGCGATCGGCCGCTGCGCATCGCGTTCGCGTCGGATTTCCACATCGGGCCGCTGACGTCCCCAGCGGTGCTGGACAACGCGTTCGCCCTTCTGGCCGGCATGCGACCCGACGTCCTGATTCTGGGGGGCGACTATGTGTATCTGGATGCCACACCAGCGATGGCGCGCGAGCTGGAGGAACGCGTGGCGGCGGTCCCGGCGACCGTGAAGCTGGCGGTCATGGGGAATCATGACTTGTGGACCCGGCATGACCTGATCGAGGGGGCCCTGGAGCGCGCGGGGGCCACGGTCCTCGTCAACCAGTCCGTACACCTACCCGCGCCCTTCGACGATATCGCTTTCGTCGGGCTCGACGATCCCTGGACGGGGCGGCCCGATCCCGAACGCGCGCTGCAAGGCGCGGCCGGCGCGGCCATCAAGTTGGCCGTTGCGCACTCACCCGAGGCGGTGCCGATCCTGAGGGGGCGGGGTCTCAGTTTGCTTCTGTGTGGTCACACGCATGGCGGCCAGATTGCGCTGCCCTCGGGCCCGGTCGTCGTCCACGGCAAACACGGCCGCCTCTACCCGGCGGGCCTGTTCGATATCGGCGATCTCCGATTCTTCGTCTCGCGCGGTCTGGGCTCGGTCGAGTTACCGTTTCGCGCCTACGCCCGCCCCGACGTCAGCTTGTTCACGCTGACTGCGTCGGCACCTGAAGCGCGCTGAGCGGCCGAGCGGCCGAGCGGCTGAGCGGCTGAGCGGCTGAGCGGCTGAGCGGCTGAGCGGCTGAGCGGCTGAGCGGCTGAGCGGCTGAGCGGCTGAGCGGCTGAGCGGCTGGGCGGCTGAGCGGCTGAGCGGCTGAGCGGCTGAGCGGCTGGGCGGCTGAGCGGCTGAGCGGCTGAGCGGCTTACCAGTTGGCCTGTAGGCCCACGGTGCCCGCCGCGAAGGTGGGGCCCCAGGTCGCGCGATCGTTCAGGATTGTCGTGCCGGTGGAATCGGTGGCCGCGGATGCCAGTTGGATGCGCGACGACGGGATCATGCCGGCGAGAACGTCGGCCCGCAGAAGCAGCCAGCGGTTGATCTCCACGCCGCCACCTATGCGGGCTTGGGCGGCTGCTTTCCAGACCGAATCGATCCGTCCCATGTTGGGGGCGTTGTTGACCGCCCCCACCCCGGCACCCGCGGCGCGGAACAGGATCGCCGAAACGCCCAGCGCCACGTCGGCGGTCCATCGTCCAGGGGGCGTTAATCGGAAAGTCGCGCCGCCACCGAACACGGCCGCCTTGAACTCGATCGAGCCCTCGGTGTTGGTCAGGCGGCTGGGAATCATGGGGAACAGGGCCATCATTTCGATCCCCACCTGTTCGGTGAGCCAGGCCCGACCAATGGCCGCCGCCGATGTGATGGGAGACGTTCCCCCCGGGCTGGCCACCAGCGCCGGGCCGGCGGCGATTTCGAAATGTGGCGACATCGTGTCCCGTTTTGTGGACAGCCGCGGCTCGGACTGACGGTCGGCGGGGGGGGCAGACGGGGGCGCGGTACGCACGTCCGTCGCTTTTTCGGTGGTGCGGCCCTGTGTTACTTCGTCGGGCCGCGCCGTGGGCGTCTCGGTGGGACGAACCGTCGCGGCCTCCGGGGCACGAACCGCGGGTGTCTCCGGAACCGTTGCGGGTGACACCTTGTCGGCTGGTGCCGCCTTCTCCGACGGGATCCCCTTCTCGATGGTGGCCGTCTCGCGAACTGGCACCTGGTCGCCAGGATTCCTCGCGACCGCCTGACTTGCGGGGGTGCGACGTTTCACGTCCAGCAGACTCGCTCGCAGAAATTCGACCGTGCGCAGGGCGATGACCGACAGCGCAGCATCCGAGGTATCGGCCCGGATCGCGCGCCGGCGCAGCATCCTGGCCGTTGTCTCGCCGGTCCAGACCTCGGTTCCACGGGATCGGGGAATGACCCGAATGGCCGCGCTGGCTCCCGACGTGATCTCGCGCGTGATCGCGGAATCGAGATCGGCATCCGAGGGCATTGGCAATCGCCGCACGGCGATCCCCACTGCGGCCAGCTCCGCGTCCAGGCGCGCGACCAGGGGATCGGTGTAGGGCGGCGTGAACAGCACGACCTTGGTCGACGGAGGAAACCCGGTCGCCCCCCACGCGCGACTTTCCAGCCCGGCAAGCCCAGCCAGCCCGGTCAGGCACAAAATCGTGGCCGCCAGCAGCAAGGTGGCGCCACACAGGGCGCCCGCCTCAAGGGGCCGCGATCTGTCGGGCCAGCGGCGCGTACGGTCCCGTCGGAGCGTCGGCGAGGTAGTCACGCGCGGCGTGACGGGCACGGGGCGCATCCCCGGCACGATGCCAGGATTCCATGCCCCGTCCCAAAGCTTCTCGGGCCAGCGGACCATTCGGATACTGTCGCACGTAGATGTCGAACCACCTAGCGGCGGCTCGGAAGTCCCGTCGCTGCTCGAACGCAATCAGACCCAGGGCGAATACGGGGCGATCAACCCCTGGGAAGCGCTTGCGCGCCATCCGGTAAGCCTGCTCGGCGCGCGCCGGGTTTCGCGCCAACCGGGCCGCATCGCCCAGCTGGACCAGGTCGTCCGCCCCAAGGCGGACGCAAGCCCTGTCAAAGCCCGCCCGCTCGACGGTTTTAAGCGCTTCCTGGTAACGACCGCTACGGGCCAGTGCCTGCCAGGATCGCGACGCCGTCGCTGCCGGCGAGCCACCGGTTCGCACGGGGGGTGGGGTAACCGCGGGAGGAGCCTCGGTGGGCAGGGGCAGCCCCTCGGCGGGTGATGGGGCGGTGGGGATAGCTGCGACCGCCGGCTCGGCGGGCGATTCGGACGCCGAGTCGGAGAGTGTGGCCGCCGCCAACGTCCAACGAGACGCGCGCGCTGTCACGTGAAACCGCTGGCCCGCCGTGACCGTGATCGGTGATCCACCCACCAAATGACCCCCACTCACCTCGACGGTGCCCTCGGTCATGACCACCGTCAGGGCTTCGGACCGGTCCTCCCAATCGATGGAAAAACGCGTGCCGGTGACCGCGACCTGGAAAGCCCCGGCGCGCAGCCGCCAACGGGTTCGGCCGCGATGTCGGACGTCAACGTTCGCCCTTCCCCTCTCGATCTGAACCGTGGCGCCACGCGCATCCAGCGACGTGACCTTGACCCGCGCGCCGCGTGCGACCGCGACCGAGGATCCATCCGAAAAACGCAGCGGGAGTTCACGGTCGGACGGCGCCTCCAGTGACTGTCCCAACGCTCCGGGGCGTTCAGCGACGGCGAACGACAAGGGCGCGTTCGTGACGGAGATTCCCCACCAAATCGCGACCGCGCCGGCCACCGCCAGCGTCGGAAAGACAAAACGCATCCGGGGCAGCGCCCGTGCGACACGAGCCCCGAAGGTTCGCTTGACCGGCACATTCGACCGAACATGCGCAAGCACGTTGGCGCGCGCCAACGTCTGACGTTGCGCCGCCGCCACCTCCTGCATGACCCCGCCCAATGAATTCACCGGCTCCTCCATCGCTCCCCTCTTTCAATCCTTTCGTTCAACGACGGGTCCTTTCGGGCCCCCTCCAGAAAATGAATCTCGGCGCGTGACAGCCGGCGCTTGATGGTCGCCAGTGACACCCCGCAAGCCGCCGCCACCTCCGTCAGCTCCATTTCGGCGACGAATCTTAGCGAAAATGCCATTCGCTCGTTGTCGGGCAGCGTGTCCAGCAATCGATAGGTCGAGCTGATCAGCGCGTGACTTTCGGGATTGGCCGTCGGCGCGGGAACATCGGGAATGTCGGCCGGCGCCAAGAAGCGAATCCACCGCCACCGGCGCCGCCGCCGAATGTGACCCCGGGCCGCGAAGACCGCCACGCTGGCGATCCAGCTTTTCAGTGCCGCGGGATCGCGCAACTGGTGGATGCGCTCCATCACCCGCACGAATACGTCCTGAACGATGTCGGCCAGGTCGGAATCGACCCCCAGTGCACCCGCGACCAAGCGCTGCACATCCGGCCCGAAGCGATCGACCAGCTCGGTCCACGCGGAGGGGTCTCCCCGAACCAGCGCAGCCACAAGTGCGGCATTGTCGGTAAGCGGTGGATGAGCGGAAGCGCGCGTCGCGTGCACCGCGTTCTTTTCGGCGGGGACTGGCAAGGCGGAAGTTCCGGTGCTCAGTATACGCGGATGCCAGGTGTTCTGTCGCACCATCTCGGGGCGAACTTCCCTCGGCGCGCGGTCAACGGTCGACGCAACGCTGCGGGTGGTGGGCACGGCTACCAGTCGTCCCGCTTTTCGTCCGGACGCGGTGGACGTGGTGGCACGGCGCGATCGTTCAAAAGGTCGGCCAAAAGGTCGGCGATCGGCATTTAGTCGGCTATCCACGGGGATTTTCTTTCGCTTTCGTTTGTCAGTGTCCGAAGGGGGCGTGCGTGGCTCAGGCGCGCGCGCGGGGCCCCAGGAGGTGGCAATTGCCCTCGGGGCGGGTTATCTAACGACGCGCATTAATGGAGCATTTGCCTCAAGGGACCGGGACACCTCGGACCGGCTCGGACTTGGAATTGGCCGTTCGCGCCACGCCCGTCAGGGTTCCGTTGTCTCCGTCGCTGATTTATCGCGGCCGGAACGTCTTCATCCTGGGCAGCACGGGGTTCGTGGGCAAGGTCCTGCTCAGCATGTTGCTTCACCGCTTCCCCGACGTAGGCCGCGTGTATGTCATGGTCCGCCGCGGATCCGGGACCAGCAGCGACGCGCGATTCTGGAGCAGCGTCGTGACGTCGCCGGCTTTCGATCCGTTGCGCGAAAAACATGGCGGCAGCGAAGGTTTGGCGGTCTTCCTGCGCACGAAGGTCACGATCGTCGATGGGGACATCACCGAGAAGAATCTGGGCCTTTCTGAGGAAGAGGCTGAGCGCGTCGGCAAGGACATCGACGTGTTGATCAACTCGTCCGGGCGCGTGACCTTCAACCCACCCTTGGAATCGGCGCTGCGCACCAACGTCGAGGGAACCAAGAACGTATTGGCCTTCGCGCGGCGTATGCGCCGCCCCGCACTGATTCACACCAGCACCTGCTTCGTGGCCGGCAATCGTTCGGGCGAGGTGTGGGAGGACGAGGAGCTGTCGGGCTATTTCCCGCGCCACGCCGATCTGCCCGGCACCAAATTCTCGGTCGAGCAAGAAATGGCCGACAGCGATCGCATCGCGGCGGCGATCAGGGCCGAGGCGGACGACGCGCAGGTGCTGGCGCGTCTGCGGCGGAAGGCGC
Organism: Pseudomonadota bacterium; assembly: GCA_031407985.1. Taxonomy (GTDB): domain Bacteria; phylum Myxococcota_A; class Polyangia; order Fen-1088; family Fen-1088; genus FEN-1088. Next base: position 20,132 of record JANOJB010000076.1, read on the forward strand.
GCGAACGGTTGCGTGCCGAGAGCCGGGATCCCGACGATGAGCCGGCGTTGCGGCTGGCGGTCGCGCGTGAGCGTAAGGAATGGATCAGAGCGGAAGCCACGCGGCGTGGCGTCGAGCGCGCCGCGCAGTGGGGCTGGCCCAACATCTACACGTACACCAAAAGCATGGGCGACCAACTGGTCGCGCGCGAGACCGGGATATTTCGATCGATCGTCAGGCCCGCGATCGTTGAGAGCGCGGTCGCGTTTCCGTTTCGGGGTTGGAACGAGGGATTCACGACGTCCGCGCCCCTGGTTTATCTGGCCCTGAAGGGGCAGAACGTGCTGCCGGTATCCAACAAGCTGATCCTGGATATCGTGCCGGTGGATCACGTTTGTGCCGGCATGTTGATGGTGGCCGCGCAGGTCATGGTCGAGCAACCGAAGTTGGTCCATCAACTGTCCAGCGGCGATCTGAATCCGGGCCGCATCGCGCGGATCGTGACGTTGACCGGGCTGTACAAGCGGAAGCGATTCCAGAGCAAGGAGACCGGCAACCGCTTCATCAACGCGTTGGCCGCGCGGATGGAGTTTCGTCCGGTGACGCCAGCTGCTTACGAGAAACGATCGCTGCCGTTGGTTAACCGGATGGTCAAGCGGACGTCGCGGGCCCTTGGCCGCATGCGTCCCGGCTGGGGGGCTGGCCGGCTGACGGAGATCATCGACCGCGGCATCAAGGGGCTGGACGAGGTCGCGCGGGTCACCGACGAGGCGCACGAGAATATTGATCTGTTTCGCCCGTTCATTCTGGAGAACGAATACATTCTGCGCGCCGACAACATCCGGGCGCTGCGGGATCGCATGCCGCCGGAGGATCGGGCCCTCCTCCTGTGGGGACCCGAGGATTTGGATTGGTACGACTACTGGATGAACATCCACTTTCCTGGCTTGCAGAAGTGGGTTCTTCCCGAGCTGGATTCGACCTATGCGCCGAAACCCAAGCAGGTCTACAGCTATCACGACCTGCTGGAGTTGTTCGACACCACGACCAAACTGCACGCGACACGTACCGCGCTGCGTATCGAGCGAGGGCGGCGCGAGGAGATCTACAAGTACGTCGAGCTGCAAGAATTGGCGACCCGCGTGGGCGCGTTCCTGGTGGGGGAGGGGGTGACCGCGGGCGAGCGCGTGATGTTGTTCGCGAAGAACGGTCCCGAATGGAGCATGGCGTATTTCGGAATCCTGAAGCTGGGGGCGACAGCGGTTCCGATCAGCAACGAATCGACGGTGGCCGAGGTGGTCAACCTGGCGCGCGCGTCGGGCGCCAATGGAATCGTGATCGGCGATGATTTGCACGAGAAGCGCAGCAGCCTGACGCGGGCGCTGCGCGAGGCGAACCTGAGCACGCGGGTGTGGCCGTTTTCGGTGGTCTTCGAGATCCCGGACGAGGCGCTGGAACGCGAGCGGGCCGGCGCGCTTTTGACCAAGGTCAACCCCGACACGGTCGCGACGCTGATATTCACATCGGGCACGACCGGCAAGCCCAAGGGCGTCATGCTGACGCACCGGAATTTCACCTTCATGGTGTCCGAGCTGTCGAAGATATTTGAGTTTGGCGTCAACGACGGAATGCTGTCGGTGCTTCCGCTGCACCACACGTTCGAGTTTTCGACGGGCTTGCTGGTGCCGCTGGCGCGAGGCGCGCAGATCACGTACCTGTCGGAATTGACGGGCGAGGCGATTGCGTCCGTGTTGAAGAAGGGGCACGTGACGTCGATCGTCGGTGTCCCGGCGCTGTGGGAGCTGTTGCGCCGGCGGGTGTTGCAGCGTTTTTCTGATCGGTCGCCGCTGCTGGAGACGGCGATGAAGGGGTTGATGACCGCGAACTACGAGCTGCGTTCGCGGATCGGATTGGATCTGGGAATGTTGTTCTTCCTGCCGGTTCACGAGGGGTTCGGCGGCAGAATCAGGTACCTGATCAGCGGGGGATCAGCCCTGCCGCAGGAGGTGCTGAAGACCTTTGTCGGCATGGGCTTCGATTTCTTCGAGGGTTACGGCCTGACGGAGACGTCGCCGGTCCTGGCGGTCACCTCGCCCAAACACAAAGCCCTGCCGGGGTCGGTCGGGCAGCCCTTGCCGGGAGTCGAGGTGAAGATTGACTCTCCGGACAGCGCGGGCGTGGGGGAAGTGATTGCGCGCGGCCGCAACGTGATGGCGGGTTATTGGGAGGACGAACAGGCGACCAATGCCGCGATCCGCGACGGGTGGTTTCACACCGGTGACATCGGGCGCTTCGATGATGACGGGAACCTGTATTTGGTAGGGCGGTCGAAGGAGATCATCGTTGATTCCAACGGCAAGAACGTGTACCCGGACGAGATCGAGGATCTCTATCGGGACTCGCCTTTCATCAAGGAACTGTCGGTGGTGGGGTTATCCGATGGTGCGTCGGAACACGTCGTCTGCGCGGTAGCGCCGGACTACGATCGCGACACCAGGCTGACCCGCGATGAGATTCACAAGCGGCTCGACGAACATTTTCGCCGGGTGTCGATGGATTTGCCGTTCTGGAAACGCGTAAAAACCATGCACGTCTGGGAGGGTGATCTGCCCAAGACAGCGACGCGCAAGGTGAAGCGACGCGATGTGGTGGCGGAGTTGATGCGGTTGCAGAAGAAGGCGTCCGCGGACGGCGCGATGGTAGCGGAACCCGCGCCCGAGGAAACTGGAATTGGCTGGCTGCTGGACATCGTCGCACAGGTCAGCGGCAAGCCCCGCTCCGATGTGCACCCGCGCAGCCGCCTGGATCAACTGGGGTTCGACAGTCTGATGTACACCGAACTGGGCGCCGCGCTGGAGGGTGCCGGGATCACCCTTCCCGAAACCACTGATTTCACGGGCGCCGGCGACGTTCACGAACTGCACCGTCTGGTGCGTGGTTCAGGGCCCGCTCCGTTGGAAAAACGCCCGGGAACGCGCGGGTCGGGGGCGGATCGCGGCGGGTCGTCCGACACGGATCTTTACGTGCCGGGGGTGGTCGCGCGCGCCGGGAAACGTGGCCTGGGTGTCGCGCAGCGTCTGTTCTATCAGCGCGTACTCGCTTCCGAGGTCTCGGGTCAGAACCACATTCCACTGAACACGAACTTCATCGTGGCGGCCAATCACTGTTCGCACCTGGACATGGGCCTGGTCAAAGTGGCCCTGGGACAAGCCGGGCGGAATATCACGTCGCTGGCGGCGGCAGATTATTTCTTCCGCAACCGTTACCGGCGGGCGTATTTCGCGAACTTCACGAACCTGGTTCCGATGGAACGCGCGGGCTCGATTCGCAAGTCGATGGACACGGCCGAACGTGTGCTGCGGCAGGGCAAAAGCATGGTCGTGTTTCCCGAGGGAACCCGATCGTTGACCGGCGAGATGACGGAGTTTCTGCCCAGCCTGGGGTATTTGGCCCTTCGTTCGGGGGTCGGCCTGTTGCCCTCCTACCTGGAGGGAACGCATGAATCGTTGCCCAAGGGCGCGGCGATTCCCCGCAAACGAGAACTGGGAGTCGCGTTTGGTCCTTTCTTGTCGATCGAGGCGTTGCGTGAGTTGACCGCCGGCCTGCCGCAGCAGGAAGCGTGGCGCCTGATCGCCGCGTTGACCCAGCGGATCGTCGAGAATCTGCGCGACGGTATTGCCAATCGTCTGGACCTGCCGTCGGTGCGGGCCGGCTGGGACGGAAGGAAGTTGCCGCCCGGCGCTGAGCAACGTTCCGTGACGCGGCGGCAGGCGCTGTTGACGTCGGTGCCAGGATGAATCGATGAATCACTCCACGATATCCGGGGGTGGCGGGTCGCCATCATCCGCCAGCGGGGGATCCACCATCCTGGTCACGGGAGCCACCGGGTTTTTGGGCGCGCATCTTGTGCGTGAACTGATCCGGCGCGGGGACGGACCAGTGCGTGCCATGCAGTCGGGGCCGGCGCCCGCGTGGTTGACGGATCTGGGGGTGGAGGTCGTGCGCGGGTCGGTGACTTCGCCCCATGACGTCGCGGCGGCATTGCGGGGGGTCGATCGCGTGTTCCACCTGGCTGGATTCGTATCGGCGAAACCAGCGGATGCCCACCGCATGTACGAGGTTCACGTCGGCGGGACGCGGGCGTTGTGTCAGGCGGCGGTGGCGGCAGGCGTGCGCCGGATCGTGATGGCGTCGACCAGCGGCACGGTGGCGGTGTCCAAACGCGCGGATGCCGATCTGGATGAAACGTCGCCCGCGCCCCTCGAACTGATCGGGCGCTGGCCGTACTACACCAGCAAGCTGTACCAGGAGGAGACCGCGCGGCGCGCGTGCGGCGACAAGGTTGAACTGGTCATGCTGAATCCCAGTCTGTTGCTGGGGCCCGGCGACGCTCGCCTGAGCTCGACGCGCGTCATCTTGCAGTTCCTGGGACGGGAGATCCCGATGACGCCACCCGGGGGACTGAATTTCGTCGACGCGCGGGACGCGGCGGCGCTGTTCCCGGTCGCGATGGAGCGCGGCGTACCCGGCGAACGTTACCTGGTCGGCGGCACCAACTGGACCTTCGCCGAATTTTTCGGGCGCCTGGAACGGATGACCAAGGTATCCGGACCGTTGCTGAAAGCGCGGGGCAAACTGCCGTTGTTGGCCGTGCGCGCGCAGGCGGCGCTGTACCGGCGTTGGGGCAAAACCCCGCCGGTCGAACCGGTGGGCGTCGATCAGGCCGGGCACTTCTGGTACTTCGAGAGCCGCAAGGCCGCCAGCGACCTGGGGTTCACCCCGCGCGACGCGACCGACACGTTGTACGACACGATTCGTTACGTCCGTGAAAACTTCCTGGGCTCGGACATTTTGTCCGGGGATTCGCGACCGGCTACGAATCCCCCCGCAGCGGGTTGACCAAACCCGCGCGTGCCGTAGGGTGGTGCGCTTTCCTCATGCACAAGCTCGTCAAAGGCATACATTCGTTTCAGAAGGGCTTCTTCGCCTCGCACAGCCAGTTGTTCGAGCAGTTGGCGACCGCGGGACAGAGTCCCGAGACGCTGTTCATCACCTGTTCGGATTCGCGCGTGGTCCCGAATCTGATCACCAGCGCCGCGCCGGGCGAGCTGTTCATCGTGCGCAACGTGGGAAACGTCGTACCGCATCCGTCGCTGGCCGGGGGCACGGCCGCGGCGATCCAGTATGCGGTCGAGGTCCTGCATGTCGAGAATATCGTCATTTGCGGGCACACCCAGTGCGGCGCGATGACCGCGCTGTTGCATCCCGAAACGGTGGAAAACCTTGGCTTCGTGAAACAGTGGGTCGCCCAGGCCGACAACGTGCGCAAGGTGATTGAGGAACGCTACGCGGATCTGGATCCCGAAATGCGCCTGACGGTGGCTGTGCAGGAAAACGTCCTGGCGCAATTGGAAAACCTGCGCGCGTTTTCGTTCGTCGCCGAGCGTCTGGAGGCGGGCAAGCTGCGGGTCAGCGGCTGGGTATTTAAGATTTCGACCGGGGAGGTGTTCGACTACGACCCCGAACTGGGTGAGTTCGTACCGCTGAGGGTCTGAGGCTGCTAGATTCGCCCCGCCTTGGCCAACGACAACAAATCCCCCGGAGCTGAAGATTTCGCGGCGCTGTTCGCCGCGTCCGAACGCGCGAACGCGGGCTCGCGCAAGCGGCCCCCGCTGCGGGCGGGTGACAAGGTTCGCGGAAAGATCCTTTCCATCGGGACCGAGACCGTGTTCCTGGAACTGGAAAACCAGCAAGGCGAGGGAATGCTGGATTCGGTCGAGATCAGGGACGGCAAGGGCCAATTGACGGCGGCGGTCGGCGACACGGTGGAAGCGTCGGTGGCTGAATCGACGCGCAGGGGAGGGATGGTCAGCTTGCGTCGCAGTTTGGCGCGCGGCGCGGATGGCCGCCTGGAACTGCAACAGGCTTTCCAGCATGCGATTTCAGTCGAGGGCACCGTCACGGCGGTCAACAAGGGCGGCGTCGAGGTGAACGTGGCGGGTGTGCGGGCGTTCTGTCCGATCTCGCAGTTGGAGGCGCGTCACGTCGAGGATGCGTCGCTGTACCTGGGGCAGAAGCTGATGTTCCGGATCACGCGCTACGAGGACGATCGTCGCGGGCCGAACGTCGTCGTGTCCCGCCGTGTCTTGCTGGAGGATGAGGCCCGTGGTCGCGCGGTCGAAACCCGCGCCAAACTGGTCGTCGGCGCCGTGCTGCCCGGAGTCGTGACGGGTCTGAAGGACTACGGCGCCTTCGTCGATCTGGGCGGCATCGAAGGCATGTTGCACGTATCCGAGCTGGGCTTTCAACGCGTGGCGCGGCCTTCGGACGTGCTGGCGATCGGGCAGAAGGTTTCGGTTCAGGTGATGCGAATCGACAGGAGTTCGGATCCCAAGCGGTCCGAGCAGGTCGCGCTGTCGCTGAAGGCACTGGAAACCGATCCCTGGGAAACCGAGGCGATGAAGTTCGTGGAGGGAAGTCGTGTACGCGGCACGGTGACACGGGTGACGCCGTTCGGGGCGTTCATCGAACTGGCTCCGGGGATCGAGGGGCTGGCGCATATCAGCGAGCTGGGGACCGGGAAATCACCCCGGCAGACGCGCGACGCAGTCAAGGCGGGCGACACCATCGACGTCACGGTGCTGTCCGTCGATCGCGAGCGACGGCGGGTGTCGCTGTCGACGGCGCCTTCGGACGAACCGCTTGACGCGGATGCCCATGCCGCGGTCGCGCGGAGCGCCTCGACTTCGGCGCCCGGAAAACTGGGCACGCTGGCGGACCTGTTCAAGAACGTGTCGCCCTCTTCGAAACGCTGACACCCCCTAAACCTTGGCGGGCGTTCGGCCGATACACGATCGGGGTACGTGTACAGCACATGCGACTCTCCGCCACCGAGAGAATAATCCGCGACGCCGAGGATCAGGACGACGTCACCACGCTGTCTCCGGGAAATCGGGACGCGGGCGATGCTTTGTCCAATGTCGACGTTGATCTGGGAGGAATGGACGATGGCGATGACGGCGATGGCGATGACCAGGAGGGCGCAACCCTGGTCGACACCGAGCGCGTGGCGATCGCGCTCAAGGAGCTGCGTTCCTATGGCGTTCCTCCGGCGCGTGCGCCATCAAACACCACTGGTTCCTACGGCGTTCAACCGGCACTTCAGCCGTCAAACACCAGGCCATCCCAGTCCCTGAAGTCACCGACGGGGCACGATTTCCAAGGATTGCCGCGCCCGGCCGCTTCACCTGGACCGGTTGCCGCGCCGGTTTCCCCCGTTCTGGCTGGTCGGAGTCTCCGGAGCCCGGGTGCATTTGCCCCGAGCCTTCCGCGTATGCCCATGCCCGGGTTGGCGACCTTCGCGGCGCCCGCACATGGTGGATTGGGACCCAATGTGGTCTTGACGCCGCCGGCGGAGGTGGCCGCGTCTTCTGGCGCGGCCGGGCGTCGATACCGCGGGATCTTGATTGTCTGTGTTACCGCCGCCGTCGTTGCGTTGGGAGTCGGAGCGTGGACCGCCCGTTGGGGCGCTTCGCGCACTCCCGCGACCGTGGCCGATGCACGCGCGAAGGGCGGTCTGTCGGCTGGCAAACCAAACGGTACGCCTCGGGCGGTCGTCTCGCCTGTGGTCGTACAAACCGTGCCTGAAGCAGCCGCGGCTCCGACGCCCGTGGCAGAGCGGATCCCTGAGCAAGGCACCGTGGTTTCGCCGTCAGCTGCCGACCGATCGCCGTCGGCGTCCGGTTCGCCGGCATCGTTGGCGCCACGTCGCGATCAAGGCTCGGCCGTCACGAACAAGGCGCGCATCGTGCGAAATCAGGCAGCCGTCAAGGCAAGCCAACGCAAGCTCAAGGCCGCCCAGGCCGCGAAGGCCGCGAAGGCCGCGAAGTCAGCGAAGGCCGCGGTCGCACGTGCCCGATCGACACGGGTGCTCGCTCCCGCGAACCCCGCGAAGGTGCGGATTCCGGAAGCGCGGCACGTGGGTTCCGATCCGGATGCCACGCTGCCCATCACTGACTAATTCGGACTTCGACGCTGGATCGGACTTCGCCGCATCGTCCGCGTCCGCATCGGCGAAGAACCAGCGATCAGAAGCGCACACGCAGCGCGCGTGGGATCACCTCGAAAGTCGCGGGCAGTTTTCCAGGCGTTTCGCCGTCGATTTCCACCGGGATCACCTGCTCGGGTTGGACAGGCGTCGCGCGCACTGAATTGACGGGCGTGGCAAACACGTCGTCAAGGGTCAGATGCGTGCCGGTGAACAGGCGGGACAGGTTGGCCAGAACCTTCATCTTGCCCAGATCCCCGACGGTGACCAGAGACAGCCGTCCGGAATCCAGCTTGGCGTCGGGGCAGATCTTCATGCCACCGCCGAAGTAACGACCATTGCCGATCGCCGCCAGCATCAACGTGCGCCGGATGGGCGGTGCGCCGTCCACCTCTAGCATCACCTCGGTGTTTTGGTAGGCGACCAGTGTTTTTACAGTCGCGCCCAGAAACGCGAACTTCGCCCCCAGCGCCTTCGACGAACTGTTGGCGCGTGCGGCGACCGCGCTGGAAAAACCGAACGAGGCGACGTTGACGAAATAGCGCGCGGCGGTTCCGCCACCGGGCGCGGAGAACAAGACGCGACCAGCATCGATCAAATGGGCGGGGCGATCGCGAATGTGTTGCGCGGCCGTGGCCACATCGAGGGGCAGGTCCAGGCTGCGCCGAAAGTCACCTCCGGTGCCGCGCGGAATGATCCCAAGTTCGGTGTCGCCGGCTCCGGACTCCCGCGCGGAAAGCAGCCCGCCCACCACCTCGGATATGGTGCCGTCACCGCCCAGCGCCACGACCAGGCGCCTGCCGCCCCGCGCGGCCTCACGCGCGATGTCGGTCGCGTGCCCGGGCGCCTCGGTGAAGCAAACTTCCAGCTCGCCCAGGCCCGCCGACACCGCGCCCACCATGCGGGCCCATTTCTTCTGGCTGATACCACCGCCCGCCGTGGGATTGACGATCACCAGTGGACGGTCATCGGCACGGTCACTGGCGCGATCGTCAGCCATCGAAGCTTGCGTTCATACCAGATCCCGGGGCTCCCGGTGCCGCCGACGGGCGGCGCCGCTTGACGTATCCTCCGCGCCCAATGTTGTTCGGCGTGCTTATGGGGCTTGCGGCGTCCGCCAGTTGGGCGGCCGCCAACGTTTTTGTTCAGCGATCCAGCCGCGCGATCGGGGCGTTTCGCGCGTTGGTGTGGGCGCAGATCGTCGGCGGGGTCGCTCTGGCGCCGGTCGCTTTGGTTTTGGACCAACGGTTGGGGGCGGTCGATGACGGCATCTTGGCGTGGTCCGCTGTCGCGGGAGTTTCCGCCGTGCTGGCCTACGCGTGTCTCTTCTTCTCGATGGAACGCGGGCGGCTGTCGGTCGTCGTGCCCGTCATGTCCAGTTGGTCGGTGGTCGCGGCCGGCCTGTCGATCGGCTTTCTGGGCGAGGCGGTGCGGCGCACGCATCTGGTGGGCGCGGGATTGGTCGTCGCGGGTGTGTTGATCGTCTCGCGGTTTTCGCAGACGGGCGCCGCCGCGCCTGATCGTGCCGGCGACAATCGGGAACGCGGCGCGCTGCTGGCCGCGGTCGGTGCGGCGGTGGGTTTTGGCGTCTTGATTCCCGCGATCGATCGTCTGGCCCCCGTGGCGGGACGACTGGGCGCGATTCCTCTGGTCTTCCTGTTGGACCTTGTTCTGGGTGTGCCGCTGGCGCTGTTCGCGCGCATCGACCTGCGCCCGCCGCCGCGCGCGGCTTGGCCCGCGGTGGCGGCGGCCGGATTGTTCGAGACGGTGGGCTTCGTATGGATTGCGCTGGGGGTTGCCCGCGCGCCGGTGGCGGTGGTGGCTCCCCTGGCGGGGTTGGCATCCGCGTTCACGGTGCTGTTTGCGTGGTTGGTCCTGCGTGAACGTCCATCCGCCTTGGTCGCCGCCGGGGCCGCCATCGCGTGCGCGGGCGTGCTGACGCTGGCGCTGTGAACGCAGGCGCGATTCAATTCCCTGGGGGGAACACCCTTGGGGACTACATGGTGACAGGCATCTACGGGCACGCGGGACCGATCTTCAGCTTCGCTCTTCTCGTGGGCGCGGTGAGTGCGTGCGGTTCCACGGCGATTCGTTCCGACGGCGGTACTGGTGGCGGGGGACCGGGAGGGAATATCGCGCCCGACGGCGGAGCGGGGGGGAGTGATGGCGGAGGTTCGGGAGGCTTGGGAGGCGCTGGGGGAAGGCCTGAGGGGTGCGTCGATATCGTCGTATCGCCCGGTCTGATGGAGGATCCGCGTTGGTCGATCAACCCGCTGTCTGGGGGCGTTTGGCGAACTTCGAGTGGGTTACATGTGGCCTGGAAGGCCTATGTTGCCACCCCAGGTGACGGCGGGATGCTAGTCAGTCGCCCGTGGTTGTTCGTATCGACCTTCGACGCTGTTTCAGGCGGGCTGCGAAGACTCCGCCGCTACGACCTCTTCCCCTTCGATGTGACGTCAGATTCTGGCGACGTTCATAGCGTCGGTGGGGCGGACTCGGAGATCTTCGCAGCCAGCATGCGGTCGTGGGATACGAACATGCAGCCCCGAAACCAGACGCTGTTCCTAGGCAGGCTTGACGACGACGCGAGTCGGTCGGAGGTCGACCTTGGATGGTCTGCGGGGGCGAACACCGTGAGGCACATCGGGTGGGACGGCGAGGCGTTCGCTGTTCACGCGAGCGGAACCTCAACGCCGGCGGAAATCGTGGCGCGTGTGAGTCCCGCGGGTCAGCTCATCCTTCCCTCCGCAAGGTACGGCTCCGCGGGTCTCGATTATCGGATCTCGACGAATGCCCAAAGCGGGATGACGTACCTCTTGAACTTGTCGCTCGATAGCCTGTTGAGTGGTCACGACCGAAGCGGGCAGCCACTCCCGTGGGCGGCCACCAGTGCGTTCAAGGTGATCATTCCGGGAATCAACGAAGGCGGCGGCTCTGCGTTCAACCCGGGCTTGGCTGCCGATTCCAGTGGTGGGGCTTGGCTTATGTGGAGCCAAGACTACAACACCGGCATGATCGGAGTTGCGGCGCATGTCACGCAGGATAGCCAAGTCGACCGCTGGTTTAGGACCAACTCGCCCGATATGTCCACGGGCGTAAACAGAACGCCCGCCCCAGCGGTAATTGCGCGGGGACCTTCCCGCGCCTTGATCGCGGAAAAGATCGGGCAACGCGTCTACATTCATGAGTACGACGACCCGGTCGTCAGTCCCCCTCGGCTCATTCTCGATAATCACTACTTCGACAACACCGCAGCCACGACGTTGGCCATCGGATTCATGAACGCGTTCGATTGGCAGGACGAAACCTGGTTGTCGTTCTCGGAGCAGCGAACGAACGTCGCGACGGTGCTGCACGTCGTCAAGGTTCACGGTGGCTGTAAGTATTCGCCGGCGACGAAGCCGGCCCAATGAGGGGGGCAGGGACATGGGCAACCGAATTGGCGTTCTCGGATTCGCGGTAGGTAGCGTGGCGATCGGCATGTTGGTACCGGCGACCGCGCTTGCCCAGGACGCGGGAGCGACTGATGCATCCGTGGACGTCGCCGACGCGGGCATGCCCCCTCCGATGCGGGTTTCGTTAGCCAGATGCCAAGCGAGTGGTTCCTTCGGGCCCGGTGGCGCGGGTGGGGCCGGTGGCGCGGGTGGGGCACTCTTCCACCCGAGCCCGAACCCCCATTGCGCGGCACACCGGCACGTGACGTCTATTTCAAAGCGATGGTCGCGGGCGACGAGCGAAGTCTTGCCGCCACCAGGAAGGCCCTGAAGCAGGCCAGGAGCGCCCCCGGGCGCACAGCTGATCCTGGATACATCCATACGCTCGAATCCATGGAACGGACGTATTCGGAACGCCTGGAACGACATCAGCGCGAACACCCCGGCGCGCTTTAGCTAGAAGGGCGACACGGTGTTCGCGCAGCACCGGAATCCGGTGTCGCCCGCCACCTGATTGCGCAGAAACGGCGTTCCGTCGACGCACGACGACAGGGAGACCTCCGTCGACGACGATCCGCCCATCGGCGTGCATGTGTCCCCCTGGCCGTCGGTCGATGTGGCCAGCGGGGCGCAGTTGTCATTCCATTCGGCCGCGTTCCCGCTCATGTCGAACAGGTTCTCGGCCGAGCCCACGCACATCGTGGCTTCCTTGACCGGGCGAACTCCAGGCATTGGCGCCAGATACTGTTTGTCCACGCAGCGACCGGCGACGGCGGCGCCGTTGTAGGGAAAACGCGTGGGTATCTGGTCGTCACCAGCGCAGGCGATTACCCATTCGCTTTTGCCCGGCAGGGTCCAGTCGACCACCGGGCCACCGCCGTCGTCTTGCGGGGACTGGCACAGTCGCTTTCCAGCCCAGCGGCAGTAAGCCTCGGCGTCGCACCAGCCGACACACACGACCGGGTAGTCGGGGCGTGCGGCGGGATCGAACATCGGGCAGGCCGGGCCGTACTGTTTCTTCGGTGCGCCGGCGCCGGGGGTGAACGTGGTGTTCCACCGGCAACGTTCCGACTGACCGCCGGTCGCCGGGTTCGCCGCCAGGAACGTCGCGTACTGGGCATTCGTGACCTCGGTGCCGTCGACGCAGAACGCGATCTTGTCCGACCGCGGAATGCGGACCATCGTCGGTCCGGGCAGATCGGTGGGGCAGCGCCTCAGCAGGGGGCCGACCTCGTTGGCGTCGCTGCCGCCGTCCGGTTCGGCGGTCGGGTCAGCATCCGCGGGGGTCGCGCCGCCGCCGCCACAGCCAGCGAAAGCGAGCGCCACGATGGTTCCAAGCTTGGTCAGACGACCGGTCAGGTGGCGCATGCGAGGGGCCACAATGAGACACGCACACCAAGTCTGTCAACGGGCGGCGGCGTCCGTCCGGCGCGGCTATACTGGCCCCCAGTGGCACTGGATCTGACCTTTTTCCGTTCCGCTCTCGGCGGTCTACGTCGGGCCATTGCGCGATCGTTTCACGCCATAGCGGTGACCTTTGCCGACGACGCCGGGAAGCTGCTGGACGAAGGGCGCCTCCGTGCTTGATCTTGGTCCGGAAGATCTGCGGATGGTGCGTGATGTCCTGGGCGCCCACCTCCCCGCCGGTCGGGCGTTTGCCTTTGGGTCCCGTGTGCGCGGCAGGGCCAAGCGTTTTTCCGACCTGGACCTTGTCGTGCGAACCGAGAGCCCCCTGCGTCTGGAAGACCTGGGAGCCCTGCGATCCGCGTTTTCCGAGTGCGACCTTCCCATCAAGGTCGACGTTGTGGACTGGGCGGACCTGGCCCCGTCATTTCGGCGCGCGATCGAGACCGAACTGGTCCCCCTGTATCCCTGACCGCGCCCGCCTCGGCGGTGTCAGCCAGCGTTCGTTCGACGTCGTCCAACATCCGTCCGCGCCGTCTCGGTTTTTCCGTCCGCGCTGTTAGAATGCGCGCCCCATGGCCCACCAATACATCTTCACGATGCAGAACCTTCGCCGCGTCCACCCGCCCAACAAGGAGGTTCTGAAGGGGATCTACTTGTCGTTCTACCCGGGCGCCAAGATTGGCGTTCTGGGATCGAACGGCTCCGGCAAGTCGACCCTGTTGCGGATCATGGCCGGCGTCGACAAGGATTTTTTCGGCGAGGCCAAGCCGGCCGACGGGATCACGATCGGTTTTCTGCAACAGGAGCCGGGTCTGGATCCCACCAAGAACGTCCAGCAGAACGTCGAGGAAGCTGTGGCTTCCACCAAGAAACTGTTGACCCGGTTCGACGAGGTCAACATGAAGCTGGGCGATCCCGACCTTAGCCCCGAGGCCATGGAGAAGCTGCTGGAGGAACAGGGCAAACTTCAGGATTCGATCGAGGCCGCTAACGGATGGGACCTGGATCGCACGCTGGAAATCGCGATGGATGCCCTGCGCCTTCCGCCCGCCGACGCCGACGTCAACAAACTGTCGGGTGGCGAGCGACGTCGCGTGGCGTTGTGCAAAATCCTGCTGCAACGCCCGGATCTGCTGCTGCTGGACGAACCAACCAACCACCTGGACGCCGAAAGCGTGGCGTGGCTGGAGCACCACTTGCACGAATACCCGGGCACCATCGTCGCCGTGACCCACGATCGTTACTTCCTGGACAACGTCGCGGGCTGGATCCTGGAACTGGATCGCGGCGCCGGCATTCCCTGGGAGGGCAACTATTCGTCATGGCTGGATCAGAAGCGCAAACGACTGGAGGGCGAGGAGAAGACCGAATCCGCCCGCCAGCGCACGTTGGCACGTGAATTGGAATGGGTGCGGGCATCGCCCCGCGCGCGTCAAGCCAAGAGCAAGGCGCGTCTTGCGGCCTACGAGGAACTATTGGCCGAGGAGGCCGAACGGCGGGATGAGTCGATCGAGATAGGCATCCCCCCGGGGCCGCGCCTGGGCGATCTGGTCGTGAAGGCCGAGGGTTTGTCCAAGTCGTTCGGCGATCGGCTGCTGATCGAAAACCTGTCGTTCAATCTGCCGCGCGGCGGGATCGTCGGCGTCATCGGTCCCAACGGCGCCGGCAAGACCACGATGTTCCGCATGCTGGTTGGTCAGGAGAAGCCCGATGGGGGATCCCTGCGCATCGGTGACAGCGTGAAATTTGCCTATGTCGATCAAAGCCGCGACACCCTGGACGGCGACAAGACGGCGTTCGACGAAATCGCCCAGGGGGCGGAATTCCTGGAGATCGGCAAGCGAAAGGTGAACGCCCGCGCCTACGTGTCGGGGTTCAATTTCCGCGGCGCCGACCAGCAGAAACGCGTCAAGGATCTGTCGGGCGGCGAACGAAACCGCGTTCACCTGGCCAAGGTTCTGCGGTCAGGCGGCAACGTCCTTCTGCTGGACGAGCCGACCAACGATCTGGACGTCGACACCCTGCGCGCGCTGGAGGATGCGTTGCTGCAATTCGCCGGCTGCGTGGTGGTCATCAGCCACGATCGCTGGTTCCTGGACCGGATCGCCACCCACATCCTGGCATTTGAAGGCGAAAGCCAGGCGGTCTGGTTCGAGGGCAACTACCAGGACTACGAGGCGGATCGCCATCGGCGCCTGGGCGCGGCGGCGGACCAGCCCCACCGCATCCATTACAAGAAGCTGATTCACTAGACGTCCACAAAGCACCCCGGGCGGCGCACCGTCGTCGAAAACCCTGGCAAATGGGCTGTGCGGCGGCTGTCGTCTCTTGTACTGTTGTCGCCATCATGATCGCGTACGAAGAACTGCAGCGCGCTCTGGCCCGGTGGAAAACACGACGTTCGGGTGCCGGCGAAGGCGCGGACGGGGTTCCCCAGAGCGTCGCGCCCGCCGAGATAGTGGCCGATCCCGCGTACCAGGCCCCCGACTCCACGGGCGAACTGGATCTGGCGGACGCTGAAGTCGACGAAGCGCAGTAACGAAGCGCAGTAACGAGCGCAGAGACGAAGCGCCGCGGGGCGCGGCAGCGACGCTCCGCAAGGCGCGGCAGCGACGCTCCGCGGATCGCGCTTTCAACGGCGCGGTCGCGTCAGAAGTAGAACCGGACGCCCAGGCTGCCGTCGAAGCTGAACCACATGATCCGCCCCACGCTGGGTCCGATGTAGATGATGGGCGCGATCTCGAAGAACAGCTCCAGAAAGCTGGGGTGGTTGAACATCAAATCCAGCCCCACCGGCATGCGCGCGCCTAGGGCGACGTAGCTGCGGTTGGCGTCGTTCCAGATGTTTACGCGTCCACCGGCGCCAATGTGCCAATCCAACTGGGCCGTGCTGCGGACCAGATTTGACTGCCACAGGTAGTCGCCGTGAACGGTCAGTCTGCCGTCGCAAACACCGTTGTTGTTGTTGGTGCAGTACTGTCCGTAGGAGCCGTAGTAGCCGTCGAAACCAAGGCCGAAGTCCAGCGCGTTGGTACGACCGACCCAGTACTTCCCAACGAACCCCGTGGGATTGCCAAGCTCGAAGCCCAGGCCGAAGTTGCGGCCGTAGCCGACCTCGGTCGCGCGGGCCGAACCTTCCGTCACCCCAGCCAAAATGAGCACGGCCAAACATGTCGTTGCAAGTACGCGTCGCATGGCCGCGTAGTGTACGCCCAGATCGCGACATCGAAAGCCCCCTTGCCTCTTTTTGGGTGTATTCAAATCATCCCACATACTTGCGCCCGATCGTGACTTTCGCGGGTGGTGCCATTTGGGTCGTCGCTGGACTGGGCCTGGTGGCCGCCGGAAGCGCTTGCCGGAGGCGCAGCGGGACGGCAAATTCCGAACCCAGTTCCAGCAACGGCCGCCCGGTCGATTCGCCCGCGCCGCCCACGCGTCCGCATGCGCGGGATACACGGGCGGATCACCGGTTGGCCCGCCGCGCGCCAACCGCAAACCCCGATGCCTTGCCCCCCGCCTCGGCCGATCTTCCGGCCGCCAGACGTGGTTTGCAGGTGGTCGACGGCGTGGAGCGGATCGTGGATCTGGACCTGGCGCGCCAGGCGGGACTGGTCCCGGTCGATCTTTCGGACGATTGGGCGCCCGCGATCTTCGCCGACGGACGAGCGGCCGATGGATCACTGCTGCCGAATCGCTACCGGGCCGTCTTTGTCGGCCTCGCCAACGACCGGAGCGACGGTGACGGACAACCCCTGGCGGCTGGCGAAAAGAATTACTTGGACCTGCTGGGGATCCCGCCGTCCCTGTCGGTGTTGCGGGCGCGCATCCTGGACGACGCCAATCGGACCTGCGGGGACATCGATCTGGTTCCATTGCTGGCGGTCGACGGAATCACAAGCTGGGGCGCCACGACTGAGCAGAAGGAGCTAACCCGGCACCAGGCGCGCGGTACGCGGTTGGACGCTGCACTGAAGAAGGCCGGCCTGGTCGGCATCGCGACCGTGGGCGATCTGGCCGACCCCGCCCGCATGACCGCGTTTGCCACGGCGGATCCGAAGAGCGCGCGCGACGCCAAGGCTCACATTCGTTTCGATGCCGAGCGGGCGGCGTTCACCCAGGTTGAAAAGCGGGTGATCTGCGAAGGGTTGCTGTCGGCGGCGCGCCACAAACCGGGGCGCTACGACACGGCGATGCGGGCCGCCGTTTACAACTTCCAGCAGAAACACGCGGTGCTGGCCCAGGGTGATCTGAACCGCGCCACGCTGGAAGCCATGGCCAAGGCACCGCTGATGCTGGATTTTCAGGCTCTGCGCCGCGTGCTGACCGAGCGGGTCGTCCATGCCGGGGCGATACTGGAGGACGGAACCGCGACGGCACCCGGTCGGGATCCCGCGTCGTACCTGGGAGCCGATGGCCAGCGTCATCCCGTTCCAAATCTGGCCGGCGCTGCAACCGACGCGCTGTTCGCCGCGCTGGATCTGGTGATCCCCGAAGACGCGCTGGCGTTCTTTCGGCGCCACCCCGCCCGGGATTTCGCCCGGATGTTGGTTCCCGTGCGTTTCCCCGAGCTTCCCGCGTACCACCAGGCTGGCCGGAACCTGGAACTTGTCGCCGAGATCGATCGAGGGGATGTCTGGTACGACTTTCCCTTCGACGCCAAGGGCAATCGCGTGCCCCAGCCGCGCGAGCGTTTTCCGACCTTCACACTGTACGTGAAATGGCGCGGCGAACGGGTGCCGTTGGTGCGCTGGCGGACCACCATCGGCGGCTGGCGCTCCGAACTGGCATCCGACGGTCAGGAGTACTACGCGTTCAAGATTTCGGACGTCGGACCGCGCGTCTGGCGGCATGTCGTGGCGGCCCCCGTCTGGCTTCCACCGACATCGTCGCCGCTGGGGTCGATGGTCAAGGAGAAACGCGTCAACGGCGCGTTCGTCAACGTCACGAACTACGATCAAACCGGCCCCGGTTACCTGTCCGCCTACGGCCTGGTGGCCGCCATCCACGAATCGATGCGGCGCGGACCCGATGGGCCGACATTTGGCGACAACGGCATTCGGACCCACGGATCGTTCGACTACCTGTCCTTGCGCGGCCGCTTCTCGCACGGCTGTCACCGTCTGTACAACAACCTCGCGGTCCGCCTGTTCAGCTTCGTGCTGGCGCACCGCAGGGTTCGCACCCTTGGTCCCATCGCCCTCAATTTTCGGCGGACATTCTGGTGGGGAGGGGATCTGTACGATCTGCGGTTGCCCAGCCGCGGGTTCTACTTCCAGCTGGACCCTCCGCTGGAGATCGAGACTCTGGAGGGACGAATTCGCGGCGAGCGCCAGACCCCCGTTATCGGATATGTCCGCAAGCCGGGAGTTCGATACATGACCGAAACACCGCCCGCTCTGATCGATTCGCCCGAAGGCAAGGCGGGGGGCGGTGGCGAGCCTTGAGGCAGAAACGGGATCGACCATCGCGCGGGCCGTTGCGCAACCGATCGCACCTGGCGGCCACGGGCCTGTCCGCCGCGCTGATGCTGGGGGCCTGGGGCTGTCCGGCGCCGTCGAAGCAGCGGCCGAAGGGCAGCGAGAACGCCCAAGGCGGTTTGGTGACCACGGACGCGAACGTTCGTGGCGCCCAGGAAAACACGCAGAATACGGCCGTGGGAATCGATCAACGGACCATCAATACTGCCCAGCCCGCAGCACCCGATGGGGAAACCGGTCAGGGCGGGGAGCCGCTGCCGGCTGAAGAACGTGAGCGCGATCCAGGTTCGGAGACGGTCACGATCCGGGTCGTGGTCGACCCTCCGAAACGCGCGCGCGTCTTCTGGGGGCCGAAGGATCTGGGGATGTCGCCGCTTGAGATCCGCCGTCCCCGGGGGTCGGGACCGGTGGACCTTATTCTGCGCGCGCCGGGATACCTGACGGTGCACACACGCGCCTTCACGGATCGGGACGACAGGGTCACAGTCCATTTGATTCCGGAAACCGAAGCCCCGCGCATGCTGGGGTACCGGGCCAAAAAATAGGTCCGCCGGGCGAGAATGGTGGTGGTGCGAACTTGAGCAGATGGCGAGCAGAAGCTGAGCAGATGGCGAGCAGAACGACAGGTGACACGACGACAAGGTGGAACACCCAGATCCGCGCCGACCCCTGGTTTTACCGAGAAAATAGCAACTTTCCGCTTCACAGGTCTCGATTTGTCCCGTACAGTCCACGCCACCAAAAACTTGCCGGCACGAAATCGGGCAGTTCGATCTTCATGCGGCTTCAAAATGTTCCGGCGCGCGCCGGGAAAGAGGAGAACCGATGGCCAAGGTGATGTCCAAGTCCGAGCTCATCTCTAAACTCGCTGACGAGCATTCCGACAAGCTGACCCGCAAGGACGTCAAGTCGGTTCTCGAGTCGCTGTGCAACATCGGCTACAAGGAGCTGAAGAAGAGCGGCGTGTTTTTGGTTCCGGGTTTCGCGAAGTTCCTTGTGATCAAGAAGCCGGCCACGAAGGCCCGCAACGGGATCAATCCTTTCACCGGACAGCCGACCGTCTTCAAGGCGAAGCCGGCTCGCAAGATCGTTCGCGCGCGACCCGTGAAGGCCGCCAAAGACGCCCTCGCCTAAACGCGAGAGCACCACACTGACGGATTTGTGACGCGCCGATCGGGTTTCCCCGGTCGGCGCGTCTTGTTTTTGGCGCCGCGGTGGTGTCGTCACGGCGGCTTCAAGGCCGACGTGAACCATCCGAAGGAACATTCGGTTGTCGTCGACGCGGGACTTATCGAAACCCGCGTCGGATCCGAAACCGTCTAGAGGCCAAACGTCTATGGTTCGCTTCCCATCAGCTCTCCGGGCGCCAAAACGGAATCAGGCCGCCGATTCCCCGTCACCCAGCCGGAGATTGTTGCGCCGGCTTCTGGATGAGAACGTGTTCCTGATGCGCGAGCTGGAGGAACTGCGCGTGTTGCGCCGCGCCGCCTATCAGGATTCGCTGACCGGCCTGCCCAATCGCCGCATCTTCGCACAACGCTTGGCCGAGGAGCTGTCGCGGTCCGCCCGCGATCGGACGGGAGTGGGAGCGTTGCTTGTGGTTGACGTCAACGAGCTGAAACTGGTCAACGACATTCATGGCCACGCCGCGGGAGACGATGCCCTGCGCGGCGTCGCCGAGTTGTTGCGGGGGGCGTTGCGGACCGCCGATGTTTGCTGCCGAACCGGTGGCGACGAATTCATGATTTTGCTGCCGGACACCGACGCGTCCGGTGCCCGCCAGGTCATGGCTCGACTGCGTGCGGTCGTGATTCGGGCGGGCTCGCGACAGGATATTCCGATCAGCATCAGCGTCGGGTCGGCGTCTTGGCCAGCCGATGGACGTAAGGCGGAGGCTCTGATCGACAAGGCCGACCGCGACATGTACGCGGAGAAGCGCCGGCTGCGGAGGCGTTCCCGGGGCCAAGCTCCCAAATCGGCGTCAAGTGGCAAGCTGGTCCTGGTCAAATAGGCCTTCGTCATAGCAGGCGAGAAGCGCGTCTTTCCCCTACAATCCAGGCGACCTGGTAGGGGCTACGCCTCGACCGCTGTTATGTCTCAACTCAACCGGCACCAACCATGAGCCAAGGGCCCATTCAATCGTCATTGGGAATGAAGGACGACGTTCCCAGCGTTATCGACGAGCGCGCGCTTAGTCCCGCGAATCTGGCGTTCATAGAACAGCTGTATTTCCAGTTCGCCGCGGATCCGGATTCGGTGGATCCCCAGTGGCATGACTATTTTCGGCGCCTCGGGACGGCCCCGGTGGCGGTTCCGCCAGAAGCCTTTCGGCGCAGCATCTTCGCCGATCCGCATTCCCATCCGACGGGATCGTCGAAAGCCAACGGCGCCACGAATGAAGCGACGGCGCGCGAATCGGGAGTGCCGTCCGCGGCTGCCGCGGACCACGGGCAGGCCGTGGTCGCGTTGGTCGCGGCCGCGGCGCCGCTGATTCGCAAGACATCCTCGGTCAGCGCCGAGCGCGTCCAGCGTTTGGTCGAGGCGTATCGGGAGATGGGTCATCTTGTCGCTGAGCTGGACCCATTGGGCCTGGTCAAACGCAAGGCGGGCGACAGTCTGGAACTGAGGGAATTCGGGCTCAATCAAGCCGATCTGGGCAACGTGTTCAGCTCCGAAAACGTCGCGGGTCCCGATCGAACGACACTGGCCGATCTGATCGCGCTCTTGCGCGAGACCTACTGCCGGCACATCGGCGTGGAGGTCGCGCATCTTCACGACGTCGAACTGCGTGCCTGGTTGCTGCACCGGATGGAGAACACGCGCAACCGCGTGGCGCTGGATCTTGCCGCGCGCAGGCGCCTCCTGGACAAGGTCGTTGATGCCGAGCTGATCGAGCAGTTCCTGCACACGAAGTTCCCCGGAAAAAAGCGATTCTCCCTGGAGGGCGCCGAAAGCGTGATTCCACTGCTGGATCGCCTGGTGGAACGCGCCGGTAGACGGGGCGTCACCGAGATCGTGATCGGGATGGCCCATCGTGGGCGCCTGAACGTTCTGATGAACGTTCTGGAAAAACCCCCTTCGGAAATTTTCGCCGAATTCATCGACAAGGAAAGCACGTTGTCAGGCGCGGGTGGCGGCGATGTGAAGTATCACCTGGGCCACTCCGTAGATCGAACCTTCGGAGCCGACGACGCCAGCTACAGGGTTCATCTCTCGCTGGCGTTCAATCCCAGCCACCTGGAATTCGTGAACACGGTTGTCCAGGGACGGGTTCGCGCCAAACAGGATCGGACCGGCGACACCGAACGGGTTCACTGTTTGCCCGTCCTGCTGCATGGGGACGCGGCGTTCGCGGGTCAAGGCGTGGTGGCCGAGGCGCTGAATATGTCCGAGTTGGATGGCTATCGCGTCGGCGGAACCGTTCACGTCGTGATCAACAACCAGATCGGGTTCACCACCGCTCCGAGAAACGGGTATTCCACGACCTACGCCACCGACGTGGCGCGCATGCTGCAGATTCCGATCTTTCACGTGAACGGCGAGGATCCCGAAGCCATCGCCCAGGTCGTGGATCTGGCGGTCGACTTCCGGCAGCGCTTCCACCGTGACGTGCTGATCGAGGTGTGGTGTTATCGCAAGTGGGGCCACAACGAGGGGGACGAGCCTGAGTTCACCCAGCCCCTGATGTATCGGGCCATCAAGAGCAAGGGTTCGATCTCGGGCGCCTTCCTTCGCGCCTTCGCCGAGACGCCCCTCGCTGATGGTTCCGACCTCACCCAGGCGGACGTCGATCAGATGACCGCCGCCAAGCGACAGGTGTTGGAGGCCGAGCTTCAGGTGGCGACCCAGTTGGAGGCACCGGTGCGTTCCAAGCCATTCGCGGGGTCGTGGTCGCGCGTGCGCGGGGGCGCGGATTCTTCCGTACCCGACGTCGCGACCGCGATATCGCAAGAAACCCTTGCGGGTCTCGGTCGCGCGCTGTCAACGGTTCCAGGCGGGTTCACGCCCCACCCGAAGCTGCTGGTGTTGAAGGATCGCGCCTCGATGGCCGATGGGGCGCGCCCCTGCAACTGGGGCATGGGCGAGGCGCTGGCGTTCGGATCGCTGCTGGCCGAGGGCACGCGCGTCAGGCTGTCGGGGCAGGACGCGCGTCGCGGGACGTTCAGTCACCGCCACAGCGTTGTGGTCGACTATCAGACCGGGGCGGAGTACACGCCGCTTGGTCATGTGGGCGACGTATTGGGAACGCAACAAGGCGCCTTCGAGGTGTGTGACAGTCCCCTGTCCGAGGCGGGCGTGTTGGGATTCGACTACGGCTACAGCCTGGACATGCCCAGCGGCCTGACCATCTGGGAGGCGCAATTCGGCGACTTCGTCAACGGCGCGCAGGTGATCGTCGATCAGTTCATCGTGTCGTCCGAGGCAAAATGGAACCGGGTCAGCGGTCTGGTCATGTTGCTGCCGCATGGGATGGAAGGGCAGGGCCCCGAACACTCCAGTGCCCGCCTGGAGCGGTTCTTGAACATGGCGGTTAACGACAGCATTCAGGTCTGCAACCTGACCACGCCGGCCCAGTTGTTTCACGTCCTGCGGCGACAGGTCATGCGGCCGTACCGCAAGCCACTGATCATCATGTCGCCGAAAAGCCTGCTGCGGCATCCGCTTGCAACGTCGTCTCTCGGCGATTTCACTGACGCCGGCTTCCAGCACATCATCCGCGATCAGTCGGGACAGGATCCCGCCAAGACGCGACGTATCCTGCTTTGCACAGGCAAGATCTACTACGACCTGTGTGCCGCCCGCGACGAACGCCACGCCGACGACGTGGCCATCATCCGTATCGAGCAGCTTTATCCCCTGCGCCGCGACCAGCTTCTCGAGTCCCTGGGGGGTTATCCGGAAGGCACGCCGATCTTCTGGGTTCAGGAGGAACCGAAGAACATGGGCGCCTGGCCCTACATCAACCGCGAGCTGCCCGGGTTGCTGCTGGGGTTGTTTCCTTGGGCATGTGTCAGCCGGCCGCTGTCGGCGAGTCCGGCGACCGGATCCGAGAAGCGACACAAGTTGGAGCAGGCCAAGTTGATCGAGGACGCGTTTGGGAAAGGGAAGGCGTAAATGTCGTTGACGTTGAAGGTTCCCAGCATTGGGGAATCGATTCGAGAGGCCACGGTTGGTGTCTGGAAGAAGGCCGAGGGGGATTGGGTCAACCTGGACGAACCTTTGGTCGAGATTGAAAGCGAAAAGGCGACGCTGGAGATCCCTTCTCCCGGCGCCGGCGTGTTGAAGAAGATCCTGCGCCGGCAGGGTGAGACCGTGGCGATTGGCGAGGCGTTGGCGGACATCGACGAGAGCGTCAAGCCTGCCGTCGCGGCAGCCGCGCGCGCGGCCCCGTCGGCCCGGAAGATGATGGCCGAGGCGGGGCTTGGCGCCGACGACGTCAAGGGCAGCGGGCGGGGCGGTCGCATCCAGCCCCTCGATGTGTCGCGAGCGCTCGACGCGCGAACGGGTACCGATGGTCGTGTGTCGCCGGTCGTGGCGCCCGCGCTACCGGCTGGGTCCACGTCCACGCCTTCGTTCGAAGGGTCCCCGGACACGGGCCACGAACGCGTCGTTCCCATGACCCCGCTGCGGAAAACCATCGCCCGTCGTTTGGTCGAGGCGCAGCACACCGCCGCGATCCTGACGACCTTCAACGAAATCGACATGTCGGGCGTTCTCGCCATGCGCGAACGCTATCAGGAGCGATTCACCAAACAACACGGCATCAAGCTGGGCTTCACGGCCTTCTTTCTGAAGGCCGTCATCGAGGCCCTGAAGGCGTTTCCCGCGGTCAACGCCGAGGTTCGCGGCACGGACATCGTCTACAAGGACCACTACGACATCGGCGTCGCCGTTGGTGGCGGCAAGGGGTTGGTCGTTCCGGTCGTTCGGGGCGCTGACCGTCTGTCGTTCGCCGAGTTGGAGAAAGCCGTCGCCGCGTTGGCGGCCAAGGCGAAGGACAACAAGTTGCAGCTTTCCGACCTGGAAGGCGGCACGTTCACCATCTCGAATGGCGGCGTGTACGGATCAATGATGTCGACGCCCATCCTGAATCCTCCGCAAAGTGGGATCCTGGGCCTTCACGCGATTCAGAAACGCGTGATGGTGGTGGATGATCAAATGGTCGTGCGCCCGATGATGTACGTGGCGTTGTCCTACGATCACCGGATCGTCGACGGTCGCGAGGCGGTCCAGTTCCTGGTTCGGGTCAAGGATTGCGTCGAGACGCCCGAACGGATTCTGCTGGAGATCTGAGCAGCCGGCCTCTCGGAGGGCCCACGCAACCACGTCGCCGAGATTCCTTGGTGGGTGCGGGGCACCGGCTGGGTAAGAACGCTCGTGTGGCAGGCCCTCAGACCCGGGCAGGCGAAGGTCAGCCCGCGCTGGCGATTCTGGTTCGTCCGCTGCGCGCGAAGGCTGTGGCGCGGGGGACGGCGCCGTTCGCCGCCTTCTGGGCCCGCTTGTCGGCGTACATCGCCGCATCGGCGACTTCCAGGATCTTTTCGCAGCTTTGCGAAACTTCGGGCCAGCTGGCGCTGCCGATACTGAGGCTGACGGGAATCGGCCGACCAGTGTTGGCGTGGGCAAGCTGGTCACGCAGTCGTGCTATCACCGGCGCGCAATCAACCGCGGACAGATCGGGGAGCAAGAGCATGAACTCGTCGCCGCCAGTCCTGCAGGGGACATCATGCGTGCGAAGGTGGGCGACCAGGAACTCGGCAACCCACTTCAACAGGGTGTCGCCCGCCTGGTGGCCGTGTTGATCGTTGATGTCCTTGAATCCGTTGATGTCGATGATCGCCACCGAGAAACGCCGGCCGGCGCCAGCCCGGCGGGACCTGCTGAATTCCTCCTTGAGGCGCTCTTCGAAATAGCGCCGGTTCCAAAGGCTGGTCAGAGGATCTCGGTAGGCCATCGCTCGATAGACCTGGAGCCGCGCGATGGCCCGTTTGAGGGTGATGTTCTGTCGCGCGAGCCGAGCGACCTCGGCTTCGAGTTCGGCCGCCGCCACGGTTCCTACCGCAGGCACTGCCACGTTTCGGGGGGATGTCTTCCTGGCCGGCATGAGCGAGTTCATGGGTTCCTTCCTTCGGTTGGGACCTGCCTTCGCAAGGACCATGCCGTCGGGGAAACCAATCGACAGGCTTGATTATACTGGCCGTTTTGGGCACATGACAGAAAAATGGCGCTGTCCTGGCGTGCCGCGTCGGCTCCGTTGACGCCGCCGCGTCGCCTCCCTGACGTTGTCCGTGGATGGGCCGACCGGGCCCGTCACGGTTCCCAGCGGACGCAGCGCACGTGGTAGTTGGTCGTTCCGGTGTCGTAGGCAGCGCTTCCCGTGTCGAAGTCAACGTGCCAGGCCAGCAGGGGAGTTCCCGCCCAACGGGTTCCGCTCCAAAACCCGTTGGGCGTATCGGGAAA
>JANOJB010000163.1:0-35850 GCA_031407985.1 Pseudomonadota bacterium
CCAAGTCATGCTCGAGCAGATGCGTAAGTCCTCGCAGTCGCTGCTCATCTATGTCCTTTTCGGCATCATCATCGCCGTCTTCATCATCAATTTCGGGCCCCAGTCCCAGGGCAGCGGTTGTGAGGGAGGAACGGTTGGCGACGAAGCGGCTGCCAAGGTGGCGGGCCAATCGATCTCGGCGCAAACGTTTCGGTCCGCTTTCATGTTGCTGGGCGGCGGCAATCGACCGCCGCAGGCACTGAAGATGAGCCGCTTCAAAGAGACCGTGATGGACAAGTTGATCGAACGCGAACTGTTGGCCCAGGAGGCCGAGCACCTGGGTTTCGCCGTTGGCGAAGACGAGGTGCACAAGATGCTGTTGGATGGGCGCATCATCGGCTTGGGCGTGCCGTTGACGGTTCCGCGGGTCCAGAAGGACGGCGTCTTCAACTATGACCTGTTCAAGAACTTCACCCAGTTCGAGTTGGGACTGACGCCGGACCGCTTCGTCGAGCAACAGCAGCGCGAGATGCTGGCCGCGCAAATGCGGGACCTGCTGCGTTCGTCGGTCAAGGTGTCGCCCGACGAGGTGAAGGCGGCGTTCGAAACCAAGAACCGTCAGGTCAACCTGGAATACGTTCGGTTTCCGTCGCGCAAGTACGAGGGCGAGGTCGAACCGACAGCCGAGGAGATCGCCACCTATCTGAAGGCGAACGAGACGAAACTGAAAGAGATCTTCACGCAGCGCAAGCAGATGTATACGGACATGCCGCTGGAGCTCCGCCTGCGGCAGATCCTGGTCAGGTCCAAGGGCGAGGTAGACGCCGACGCCCGCAAACGCGCGGACACCCTGGCTGCCCGCATCGCTAAGGGCGAGGCGTTCGCCAAGGTCGCGCGCGAGGCATCAGACGACGAGGACGGACGGCCCCGCGGCGGCGATCTGGGGTGGCGGCGCAAGGGGACTTTGGGTCTGGAGGCGGCCGACGAGGAGAAGGTGTTCGCCGCCAAGGCGGGTACGGTCGTCGGACCCCTGAAGATGTCGCAAGGATGGGTGCTGCTGACCGCATCGGCTCAAAGGCAAGGCACGCTGACCTTCGACGCAATCAAGGCCGAGTTGGCCGAGGAACCCATCAAGCAGGAACGCGCGATCGCGATCGCGAAACAGAAAGCCGCCGCGGCGCTGACCGCCGCCAAGGCCGCGCCCGACAAGACACTGAAAGATGTCTTTGTCGGTGCGACCGATACACGCGCCGAGGAGACCGGTCTGTTCGCGCGCCGGGGAAACGTCATCGAGCAGATCGGTGAATCGCCTGAATTGGCGAAGGCCGCCTTCAACCTCAAGGCGTCCGCTCCCTTCGCGGGACCGTTCGACATCGCAGGAAGCTACGTCATTGTGCGCTTGAAGGAACGAAAGGACCCCGATCCCGCCGAGCTGGAAAAACAGAAGGTGGAATTGCAGCGCGACGCGGAACTGGCGAAGTGGAACGAAGTCTTCACGGCCTGGACGAAGCAGCGGTGTCTGGAGTTCAAG
Organism: Pseudomonadota bacterium; assembly: GCA_031407985.1. Lineage (GTDB taxonomy): Bacteria > Myxococcota_A > Polyangia > Fen-1088 > Fen-1088 > FEN-1088. The sequence continues at coordinate 1,511 of JANOJB010000163.1, forward strand.
GGTCAGGGCAAGATCACCGTCAACAAGACCCTGCTGCGTTACGAGGACAACCAGGAGCCCCCCCCCTACGATATCTGTGGAGCCGACGCACCACGACGCGCGTCGTAAGGCGCTTGGTCATGCGCGCCCAGGCGCCTACATACCGGCCCACCTGGCTTCTGGTTCTGACGTCAGTGATGCTGTTGGCAGGCGGCTATTCGTTGGTCGCGGGTCTGCTGAAGCTGCGTGATCCGGCTGTTGTGTTGACCGTGGGCACCAACGATACGTTGGGTTCGGACGCCCAGGTTGAACTGAGCCGGCGCCTGGCGGCCGCCCGCGCGGCCGCAGTCCTGCCCCACAAAAACACGGTCAGAGCCGAAGCGGTCTTCGAAATTCTACTCGCGCTATTCACCCTGTACGCCACGGCGGCGATACTGGCGCGCGACCGCAACGGACGCGCACTGGCCCTGGGCGTCGGTGCCCTGGGCATCGCGTACCAGATCGGTACACTGCCCGTGTATGTGCCGCTGATGCGCGACTACGCAGCGCACGGAGCCGACCTGCTGGCCCAGGTGGTGATCCACAGCGCCGGTGCGAAAGCCACGGCCAGCGTCGCCGAGGTCGCCGGCCGTCTCCGGTCGGCCATCGTGGGGGGCCCGATCGTGGTCGCCGTGATCAGCGTGGCTGGGTCGTCGATCCTACTGGTTTTTTTCGGTGGGCGGCGGGGCCGCGCCCTTTACGGTATTGATGGTCCGCCCAGCACAAGGCCGGGCGGGTGAGATAGACTTTTCAACCGATGGGGTCGGATCAGTCGGTCCCGGCGGCGTTCCAGCTGACGGTCGTCGACGGCCAAGGGTTGCTGTCGTTCGGGGCGAAGTCGTTGCCCACGGCAGCGTCGTCGCAAGCGGGAGTCCCCTGGGCGGCATTGGAATCCCTGGAACTTGAGTTCCCGGCTGCCGCCAGTCCGCGCGCAACCGACTTTGCGCGAACCTCAGACGGAACAACGGGCCTGCACGGGCGGCGGCTTGCGATTCGCGGAGCCACGATACTCACCAGCGTCACCCAGCTTGCGGAGGCGTTGTTGGCCTGCCCGCTTGCCGACGCCGGCGTCAAGGAAGCACGCGTGTGGATGGCTGGCGACGGCCTTCGCCTGGTGGGACGATTCAAGGTCGGAAACCGCGAGGCCCCATTCACGATTCGCGTCGGTCTGGATCCGCGCGCGGATGGTCGGCGGCGGCTGCGCATCAGCCTGGGCGATGTTCGTTTGTTCGCGCAACTGCCGCTTCCGGCTCCGCTGGTCGGGGCGGCTATCGCCCGCGCCATCGGCAGGGCGGCGGCCGCAACCGGCCCCGCCATCAGGACGCAAGGCCCCGCCATCGACGTTGATCCGCTGGAACTGGCGCTGATCTCGACGCTGGTGGCCCATGGGTGGCGTCTGCCGAACATCAGACGAGGCTGGCTGAAATCCGTCGAGCGAACGGACGGCGAACTGCGCCTCCGGTTCGGCAGTGAAGGGCACCCGACCGAAAGGATGGCGACGCTGGAGCCGAGCTCGGGCGAGGCCGACCCCGTAGCGCCACTTTCCTGCCTGGAGGGCGAGCGCCTGCCGGAAACGCTGGCGAGGGCGGAGGAATTTCTTCAAGCGGGCGATCTGGTGGCGGCGGAGGCGGGATACCGGCAAGCCGTGGCCGACGGCCCTGACGATCGGGCCGCGGCAGCCAGGTTGCTGGCGCTGAGATCGGCCACTGGCGGGTCCGATACGGTCCAGCTCTCGGGCGCGATGATTCTACGGTGGCCTGACTTTCTGCCCGGTCTTCTTTACGGCGCGATCGCCGCGCTGGAAGCGGGCGACACCACGCGCGCCGCCGCGTTGTTCGGGAAGGTGGCGGCGCTTGCGGACGATCGCGGCGAGTTCGAGGACGCGGCTTTGGCTCGCGCCGCGCAGACCTCCGCGATCGCGCGGGGCCGGGGCGACTCCACCGCGCCCACCGCGCCCACCGCGCCCGCCGCGCCCGCCGCGCCCACAGAGTCCAGCGACTTGGCCGCACGAACCGAACAGGCAGTCGAGCGAGGCGATCTGGTGGAAGCGGACCTGCTGTTCGAGCATCGATTGGCATTGGCCCACGACGGAGAGGAATCCGCATCGCTGATAGCTGAACGCGCGCGGGTTCAGCTGCTGGGGCCGGAGGGCGCGACGCGGGCGCTGGCCACGCTGCGCGGGATCGAAGTTGTCCACACCCCCGAGGAGGGTCTGGTCCTGCGGGCGGATCTCGCGGAGCGCGTCGGCGATCTGACCGACGCGCGTAAGGCCCTGGAGGAACTGGTGACGCGCGCCGTGGCCGCCGGAGACATGTCCAGGGCCCGTGAATTGGCGGCGCACCAGGCTGAGCTGTCCGCGCACCAGCCGGAACCCCCTTCGCCCATGCCGGTGGATCCCCAGGGGATTCCCCGTCGCGCCCCGGTAGGCGAATCGGGCGCGGTCACGGCCAAGACCGAAGCCGTCTACGCCGAAAAATCCGACCCTGACAAGCGTGCCGAAGCCCTGGGGGAACTGTTGCAGGGGTTCGAGCACCTCGATGCGCAACGACAACACGCCGCCTATGCCAGCTTTGGACGCGTCGCCGAATCCACGGGCGATCTGGAACATGCGGAGGAGGCCTACTGGCGCGCCACCCGCGTCGACGGCCCTCCGACCCGGCTCGCGAATGATCTCCTGGCGCACGCGCGCGTGTTGTTGTCACGCGGGAACGTGGCCGCCGCGGTCACCGAACTGGAACAAGCCCTCACGCTTGCTCCAGGGCATGCCGGCGTGTTGACGCTGTTGGCGGACCAAGCATTTGCCGCGCGCGATTGGGAACGCGCGCGTGGGTTGTACGCGCAGCTCGATCGCGCCGCCGACGCCGCCGATCAGATTCCGCGCGAAACGTTGGTCCAGCGCCGCGCCTTTCTGGCCCGCCAGGCGGGAGACGCCGGTGAGGCGGAATCCTGCTACCGGGAACTCGCAATCCTGAATCCTCGCCACATCGAGGCCCGACGGGCCCTGGCCCAAATCGCGCTGGAACGGGGCGATCTGACCACGGCGGCCGATCGGCTCGGGGAGGTTCTGCGGCTCTTGCCGATGGATGCGCTCGATGCGTTGTTGGACGTCCGGCAGCGGTTGGGCGAAATCCACGTGGGACTCGGCGACTGGGGAGCCGCCCGCTACTACGTCGAACTGGTGCTGGCTCAGGATCCCGGGCGCCTACCGATGGTTGAACGTCTGGCCGACATCTACGAACACCTGGGCCTGCACGCGGCGGCGGCGGACGCCTTCGATCGCCTGTCCCGTCTGTACACGGATGCCGGCAAACGCGCGATGGCATTGTTTCACGAGGGAGCCATCCTGGAAGAACACCTGGGCGACGAGGCGCGCGGGTTCGACGCCTATCTGAAGTCATCCGATCTGGATCCCGGGTTCGCTCCCACCGCGCTGAAACTAATCGCGGGCTTCTGGCGCCGTGGCGCTCTGGACGACGCCGCCGATATCGGAGACGACCTGCGGCGCGTCGGGCCATTGCCCGAAATCCCCACGGAACTGCGCCTGCGTCTGGCCTTGGCGACAGCGCTGGCGAGGGAGGACATTAGACACGGGGCGGACGCCGCGGGTTTGTTCGCGACGCCGTGGAACGCCGACCAGGCTGCCGTGGCATTGGCCGAAACGGCGACGCACCTATCGACGCGACCTCTGCAAACCCTAGAACCTGCCGTGGTGTTGATCGATACCTGGCGACAGGCGACGACGAAGAACGGTGGGAGCGATTCGACAACCGATTGGCTTTGGGCGGCGCTGCGCGCGCGGATCACCAAGGATCCGGCCGATACCGGGGCGGCACGTGCGCTGGGTTGGCTTGCCGATCGGAAAGGTGACGCAACCACGGCGCGTGGCCTTTTCGCGATGGTCGCGTTCCTGGACGACAACGACGGCGCCGCGACCCGCCTGGCCGAATGGGGACCGGCCCCGCCCGCGCCGGCCGCGGCGCTGGCCCTTTGTGGTCCGGCTGATCACCCGGACGTATCGCAGGCGGCGGCGCCACTGCGCCGGGCGCTGCAAAGCCTGGCGCGCGGACTGGCGGGATTCGGACCGTTGGGACCGGCGGGACGGCGAACTTCGACGGGCGATCTGGCCCTGCGCGCCGAGCTGCGCGACAGCCTGTACGCCCTGGCGCAAACCTTCGGCACGCCGGCGCTGGGACTGGTGACAGGAGAGCCGCGCTCGCGAACACCCGGTGATGATGTCGAAGTCGCGGCGACGATTAAAGTGGTCCCTACCCGGCCGGCCACCGTCGAAATTCCGCTGGTGTTGGTCAACATTCCCGACGACGAAATGACGTTTCTGGTCGCGCGCGCTTTCGATCGGTTGCGTTGTGGTTTGGCGCTGATTGACACCACCACCGGCGGCAACGCGGATGATGTCGCCAACCTGCTGTGGGGCGCGCGCGCGGCGCTGACCGGTGCCACGGCGCCGGACGCACCCCTGGCCAGGACCGTGGCACACGAACTGTCCGACCCCGAGCGTGCGGCCGCGTTGCGGGGCGCATCCCCGCAGACCGACCTCATCGCGGATTTCGATCGCGCACCGGATGCCCTGGCCGCGTGGGACACGTTTCGCGCCGGAGCCGATCGCGCCTCCGATCGTTTTGCGTTGCTGGCCTGCCGCGGCCTGCCCGCAGCGTTACGGGCGCTTTACCGCACCGATTCGGTCGTGGCCCCTGGCGCCGATGAGGTCCCCGAACGCGCACGACGCGTGGGGTTTCTACGCACGGCGCGCGTCCGCGCGCTGTTGCGATTCGTCGTCTCGGACGACTACGCCCGGGCCCTGACCGCGGTTCTTCCCGATGCCGACACCTGATCCCGGCGCCGGTCCGCGACGCCTGTTCGTGGGAACGCCGGGATTCGAAGCGGCACTCGGCGCCGAGCTGCCGGCCAGCTGGGATGTTTCCGTTTCCGCTGATCTGCCCGGTGTTGTTGTCGCGCGCGAGCCGACCGAAGAAGAACCCGCCATCGATCCTGTGTTTGCGCGACAGCAGCTGCCCGGCGCGCACCAAATCAACGCACCGTCGGTCGCGGGTCTGGCCGAGGCGGTCTACAGGTGCGTCGAGGCCGCCGTGGATCGGGCCGCGGGACCGTTCACCATCCACGCGTTCGCCGTCACCGGGGCACCGCCGGGCCTTGCCAGCCGGGCCACGCTGATCGCCAGCGAGCTGCTTGCCCACCTGCGCACGCGCCGTCGCCGCGCGACGCGTGCCCACCGGCAGCCCGACGACGCGGCGGTGACCTTCGCCGACATTGAATTGGTGATTCAGATCCTGATCGTCGATCGAAACCGGGCCTGGGTGTCGGCCGCGAAACCGCGGGCGCTTTCCGGTGGTGGGTTTTCGATCACGCCGTTCGTGGGCGGCGTGGCCACGGTGGCCGACGACCGCAGGCCCCCGTCGCGCGCCTATCGAAAGCTTGAGGAAGCCTTCCTGTGGATGGGAGCCGAACCCCACAAGGGCGATCTGTGCATCGATCTGGGCGGCGCGCCGGGAGGCTGGAGCTACACGGCCTTGCGCCGCGGGGCGCACGTGATCGCGGTCGACCGCGCGCCGCTGGACAGGCCCGTCCTGGGGGATCCCCGCCTGACGATGATCGTGGGAAACGCGTTCACGTGGGAGCCGCCCCCGGCAAGAACGCCGGTTGATTGGCTGTTGTCCGACGTGATCTGCGAACCGGCACGCGCATTGGCGCTGTGCGAACGCTGGGTCTTGGGCGGGTGGTGCCGGCGGTTGGTGGTCACGGTCAAGTTCAAGGGGCAAGCCGGGTACCGACTGTTGTCCGATGTGCGATCGATGCTGGAACGCGCGCGGGCGACGCGGCTGCGCATCAAACACCTCCACCACAACAAAAACGAGGTGACGGTCATGGCCGCGCTGCCGGTGTCAGGCGGATCTCGGGCGAAGCCACGAAAGCCGGGTTAGGCTCCGCGGCCGATGCGTACCGAGATCCCCCGTCGATTCGGCTTTTCCACCTGTTTCGTCTGCGGCCCCGACAACACCCGCGGACTTCACCTGATCTTCGAACGCGACGGCGACACCGTGGTCACGACGTTCGCGCCACCCATGGAATACGGCGGCTACGGAACCATCCTGCACGGGGGAATGACCTCCACGCTGCTGGACGAGGCGATGGCCTGGGCGGTCTACGGCCTGCTGGACAGGCTTGCGATGACCACTGAACTGCGGGTCAGATTCCTTGGTCCCCTCCGCTGCGGCGAGAGACTGACCATCACGGGTGCCATTACCAGCAGCGACGATCGCGGAGCCGAGGCGCGCGCCGAGGTGCGCGACGCGGCGGATGTGATCCGCGCGGACGGTCTCGGAACGATGCGGTTCCTATCGGACCGCGCCGCCGCACGGCTGGGCCGGGAGGAACGCCCGTAGCGCGACGAACCGGCTGGCAGGGTCGTGAAACGCGCCCTATAGTGCGCGCCAAATGGGCTACCGTACCCAGCGGTCGACGCGATCCGCGCCATTGCCACAACCAGGGCTAAGCGTTCAGGAGCCGCCCGAGCGGTTGTCGGCCTTGCTGCGCGAGAACGAGCGGTTGTTGAAGGCTATCAACCGAAAGAAGAAAGATCGCGAGACGCTGGTCCGGCGGATTCGGGACGCGGGGGTCGCCCTGGCGGGGACACAGCCCTTGATCATCGAGCGCGAGGGCCTGGACCAGGAGATCCACCGCCTGTTTCAGGACCTACTGGCACGCAAACGCCAACCACGGGGTACCCGCGGATTAGTCGTCGCCCTGTACGAGATGCTTCAACACACGGGCGTGCTGTCGTTTCACCGCAGTCAAAGATCTGAGGTCGGAGAGGATCCGGCGGATTCTTTCGACGACGATCCATTCAGCGGCGGCCCCCACGCCCCTGGTCCGTCGCCTCCGGACGACGGAGGCACCTCCGCGCGGCGACCAGGCAGTGCCCCCGAGGACCAGTCACTGCGCGGGTTGTTCCGTCGCTTGGCAACGGCCCTTCACCCGGACAAGGTCCATGACGAGGGTGAAAAGGCGCGCCGCACGGAGGTCATGAAAGAGATCTCGCGCGCGTACGAGGATCGTGATCTGGCGCGCCTGCTGAACCTGGAACGAATCTGGATGGCCGGTTCCGTCCCGGTGGTCCCCGAGGGTGACGAGATCGATCGACGCTGCGCGCACATGGAGCGAACGAACGTGGCCTTGGGCGCGCAACTGAAGACCATCGTTGAGGAGTTAAGAGAGCTGCGACGATCACCGTCCGCGCTGATCCTGAAGGACCTTCGGCGTTCGGCCGCCAGCGGCGAATCGGATCCGATCGCCCGCTTGATTGCCGGAGCCAACGAGGAGATCGTGCGCACGCGCGAACTGCGTGATTTCGTCGTGTCTTTTCGAGACGGCCGCATTTCCCTGGATGAGTTCGTCCGGGGACCGGCGGCAGCGCGACAAGGCGAACCAGGGGACGACGAAGAGGACGACGAGAATGACGCATACAACGCCGTCATGCAAATGTTGTTCGGGGAGCCCGTCGAACCTGCGTCTGCCGCGCGCGGAAAGCGAGGGCGCGGACGATCGAGGCGCTCCGTTCGGCCCGGGGACGTGCCTTTTTAACGTCCCCTCTTCGACGGGGATGGACTCCAAAGCTAGACCCCGGGTGTGGCAAGGACGGCCACAGTAGGATTTTCGTTTGCGTGGTACCTGGCTTCGGCGCGCCCCTAATCGCTGGACGAGGCCCCGTCCACGGCGCCTACCATGAGCGGCCCTTCCCGAACCTCCGCCTCAGAGACCTTTTGGTCGAAAACGTTCGCAATCACGTCGTCCGTCGCTCGGTCCAGCGCCTCGCGCAACGCGGTGTCCAACTCGACAAACTCGGGCCACAGGGTCCGATCCACAAACTGTTTGGACACCCGCAGCATGACGGTCGTATAGCGCTGGCCGCGTTGGCGGTACGGTTTCAGGCCGTACCGGCGCGCAATCGCCAGAAACAACTTGCGCGACCAACTGTCGCCCATGGTGAACTTGTATTCGACCGGCGGATCCTCGGTCTCAAGCGTCTTCATCCTGTCGCGGATGCGCCCAATCGCGTTGGCGGCAGCGTCCCGCTCGCCGGGTGTGGTCGCACCAGCGTGCAGCGCTTCGATCTTGCGCATCTTCTCGAAGAAGGTCTTGAAATCCATTTCCACGATGGGTGGACTTTCCCCCAGGCGAATCCTATCCGTCAATGGCCTGAACAAGGGGCACACGCCGGGAAGTCCCGGAAAGCATCACGGGCGCGAGTCACCTTCGCCTGCTCCTTGACCCGCTGCCGCCGCACCGTTCTTGCTCTCGCCAAGCCTGACGGCTTGGGGCTCCGGCAGCTACTTGTCAACCTTTCTGGTTGACATGGCACCAGCTCCGGCTACGCTGAACCCGTGATTCACACGGTCGCGATGCGGAGGTCGAGACAGTGAACAAGCACGAGTACTGGGAGACGCCATGCCACGCATCAGCCATGCCGATTCCCGCCGCCGGAAGGTCAACACTGAAACCGATGCGTTCCTCGCGTCCTTGAACAGGGGTCCGCTGACCTTCGGCCAGGTTCTTTCGGCGATTCGCAAGTCGGACCAGGGGAGCGCCACGGACTTCGCAGGGAAACTGGGTATTTCCAGGCAGCACCTGCACCAACTGGAAAGCGGAAGCAAACGCGTCAGCACCGCGCGCGCGGTTCGCTTCGCGCGTGTCCTCGGGCAAAGTCAAACGCTGTTTCTTCAGCTGGCCCTTCAGGACCTGGCGAACGACTCGGGGGTGTCGGCGAGCGTCGTGCTCAAGGTAGCGTGACCGGGACCATCGAGGTGAACAAACGCGGCGCGCTCGGGGATGATACGCACCTCCACAGCATGCACAGAACGATCACCTACCTGTCCGACGAGATCCGCCTTGCCATCAAGGAAGCCGCGAAGATCTACGGCGAGTCCGAAGCGGCTTTCATCCGTGGCGCGATCGAGCGCGCCATCGCAAACGGGCAGCCCACCCGCCCCAGACAGCCCCTGTTTTTAAGCGGAGACAGAAAATTGGCCGAGCATGTCGAGGACGCTTTGGCGGATTTAGGCGCGAGGTAATCCTTCCTATTGATGCGGCGGGCTCCCCCCGGATGACCAGCGCTTGAAGACAACGCCGACTACGTCGTGGCGGGCGAGAGGGTCAAGTCCAGTCCGAGGGTGGCCGAACTGAAGGCGTCTACCCCCATGGCGCCCACCGGATAGAACGTCGTCTTTCCGCTTCCCGGCGGCCCGGCAACCACGGACATAACCGGACGAGCCACGCGCGCTTACCCGGTATCGACACTTGCATCGGATTCGGGAAGGATGTCGGGCGGAAGGTCCCTGGAACACCCCGAAATCCCGGTAGATCGTCTTGCGATCGCAACCCAATTCCTTCGCGGCAGCGCTGACCGAAACCTCGCGCCGTTCATCCAGCATCCGCGCCAAGCGGTGCTGTCGCGCCAGCGAGTCACCCCGTCCCACGGTGACGTGGATAGCCCTGATCAAGCGTTGACCAAGATCTCGCGGCAACCCGTGACTGGGCAGAGCCTTGCTTCTCCTCGTCTGAAGCCACCGCGGTCGTCCCGCCGACGGCACGGCGAACGTACGTTCGTCGTTGAACGCCAATCACATCCAACGTACGCTCTTGGGATGAGGGCCCTGCAAGCAACCGCCCTGAGGAAGGGGCTGTACGAGGTTCTGGATCAGATTGAGGCGACCCGATCTCCTGTCGAGATCCTCAGGCATGGCAGACCCGTTGCGGTATTGGCGCCATCCGCTCGGGGGCCGGCCAGTCGACGAAAGCCGGTGATCGATCTCAATTCGATCGAGGCCTTCTGCAAGAGACACAAGGTCAAGGCGTTCTCGCTGTTCGGGTCAATCTTGCGCGAGGACTTCGACGGAGACAGCGACGTGGACGTGCTGGTCCACATTGATGGGCGCCGGCCGGGGTTCCATCGGACCTGCGCGATGCTTGACGATCTTGAGGCGATGTTCGGACGAACGGTGGACATGATCACGAAACAAGCGCTTGATTCGCCTGCCATGAACGTCCACCGGCGAACGTCAATCACGTCGTCCGCGCGCCTCGTCTACCAAAGGGACTAGACGTTGCGACCGGACAAAGACCGCGCGTACTTGGACGACATCCGAGAGTCGTGCGCCATGATCATCGACCATGTGAAGGGAAAGACCTTCGTCGACTTCGTCGCGAGCCACGTGCTCCAAGACGCCGTAATCAGGCGGCTAGGGATTGTGGGTGAAGCCACGAAGGGCTTGTCCGCCAAGACCAGGGAGAAGTACCCAGCCATCGCCTGGAGGGATATGGGACGCCTGCGCGACCTGGTTGTGCATCACTACTGGAAGCTCGACCTGGCCGAAATATGGGGGATCGCGAAGAAAGACGTCCCCACGTTACTCAAGACGCTGAAGTAGATGCCCTAGAAATCGAACTTGCCGAACGACGCCAGATCCTTGAACGCCTGAACCAGCCGCGCCGTCAGGCCCTTCTCGCCGACGTGAAGCCACCCGCGCGGGTCGATCTGCTTCTTGTTCGGCTTGTCGGCCCCCCCGGGGTTGCCGATCTGCGAATGCAGGTAGGCGTCATTTTCATCCATGAACTTCTTGATCGCCTGGGTGAAGGCCCACTGCGTGTCGGTGTCGATGTTCATCTTGACGACGCCATAAGAGACCGCCTCGCGGATCTCTTCCTGGCTGGAACCCGAACCACCATGAAACACGAAATTGACGGGCTCGGGCCCAGTCTTGCGCTGCTCGCGAATGTAAAGCTGGGAATCCCGCAGGATGGTCGGCTTCAACTTGACGTTGCCGGGCAAATACACCCCGTGGGTGTTACCGAACGAAGCGGCGACCGTGAAACTGCCGACGGGCTGAAGCGCGTCGTACGCCTTCAGCACGTCCTCGGGCTGCGTGTACAGCTTGGAATGCTCGATGCCCGAATTATCGACCCCGTCTTCCTCGCCGCCCGTGATGCCAAGCTCGATCTCCAGCGTCATGTTTATCTTTGCCAGACGCATCAGATACTTGCGGCTGATCTCGATGTTTTCAGCCAGGGGCTCCTCGGACAGATCCAGCATGTGCGAACTGAACAACGGCTCGCCATGGGCGGCGAAGTATTCCTCGCCCGCGGTGATGACGCCGTCGACCCAGGGGAGCAACTTCTTGGCGCAATGGTCGGTGTGCAGCACCACCGGCACGCCGTAAACCTTGGCCAGCGTCCGCACGTGCAACGCCCCGGCGATGGATCCCGCGATCGACGCCTGCTGCGCGCTGTTGTCCAGCGTCTTGCCCGCGTAGAACTGCGCGCCCGTCTGCGACAACTGCACGATCACCGGCGCCTTGGCCTCCTTGGCCGCCACCATCGCGGCGTTCGCGGAGTTCGAGCCGATGACGTTCACCGCCGGCAACGCGCAGTCGACATCCTTGCAATAGGCAAACAACTCTTTGAGCGCGTTGCCCGTAATCACCCCAGGTTTCAGTTTCAAATTGGCCATTGTTTGGTCTCGGGGGCACAGGATAAGCGAACCGGAGGCGTTGTTCGACCAAATCCCGCCGCCGTGTGAAAATCGCCCTCCCATGGAGAACGATTTGCTCGCGATCATCCTCGGCGGCGGACGCGGAACCCGGCTGTTCCCACTGACCTACAAGCGATCCAAACCAGCGGTTCCCATCGCGGGGAAGTACCGGTTGATCGACATCCCGATTTCGAACTGCTTGAACGCCGACATACGGCGGATCTTCGTGTTGACGCAGTTCAACTCGGAAAGCCTGAATCAGCACATCAGCCGCACGTACAAGTTCGACATCTTCTCGGATTCATTCGTGTCGATTCTGGCGGCCGAACAGACCGAGGATGGCGACAAGTGGTTCCAGGGCACGGCCGACGCGGTCCGGCAAAGCCTGCGCCACATGCGGCGCCACCAGGCGCGGGACATCCTGATCCTGTCGGGCGATCAGCTTTACCAAATGGACTACCGCGCCATGCTGGCGACGCATCGGAACAACAAAGCCGACTGCACGGTGGGCGTGATCCCGGTCGACGCCGACCAGGCTTCCGGATTCGGCATCCTGAAGATGGACGCCAGCGGGCGCATCATTCAGTTCGAGGAGAAGCCCCCGCGCGAACGCCTGCCCGAATTGGTTTCCGAGATCCCGGGACTGGGGCCGCGGTACCTGGCGTCGATGGGCATCTACATTTTCGAACGCAACACGATGCAGGACGAACTGGCGGCGTCGGACGCCGTCGATTTTGGCCGCCACATCATTCCAGGCGCGGTCCCCCGCCTGCGGGTCCAGGCCCACGTGCATCAGGGCTACTGGGAGGACGTCGGAACGCTGCAATCGTATTTCCAGGCGAATCTGGCGTTGACCGATGCGATTCCACCATTTGATTTCTATCAGGCCAGTGCCCCCGTCTATTCGCATCCGCGCTTCTTGCCGGCGTCGAAGCTGTCGAACTGCACGATCAACAACGCGCTTATCTCCGAGGGTTGCATCCTGCTGGGGGCGCAGATCGAACGATCGGTCATCGGGATCCGTTCGCGCATCGGCAGCGGCGCCAAGTTGAAGAACGCGCTGGTGCTGGGCGCCGACGCGTACGAAACATTGCAAGAGATCGAATCGTCGTACGCGAAGGGCCATCCACCCATGGGGATCGGCGAAGACTGCGTCATCGAGAACGCGATCATCGACAAGAACGCCCGGATCGGACGCGGCGTCCGAATCGTTAACACCGCCGGCACTCAGGAAAAGGATGGTCCCGACTATTTCATCCGCGAGGGGATCGTCTGTGTCTCCAAGTCGGGCGTGATCCCCGATGGGACCGTCATCTAGGATGGAAGGTCGAATCTCCGCCAGTTCGGTAGATCGAAGCGCCGCGGGCACGATGAAAAAGATCCGTTGGGGGATCCTTGGCGCCGCCAAGATCGCGCTCGACACGGTCATACCCGCGACCAAGGCCAGCCCGGGCGCCGAGGTGGTCGCGATCGCGTCCCGGTCCACTGACAAGGCCCAGGCCGCCGCTGCCCGCTTCGGAATCCCGCGCGTCTACGGTTCGTACGACGAGCTGCTGGCTGATCCCGAGATCGACGCGATCTACAACCCCCTGCCCAACCACCTGCACGTCCCGTGGTCGATCCGTGCGCTGGAGGCCGGAAAACATGTGCTGTGCGAAAAACCGATCGCGCTCGACGCCGCCGAGGCCCGCACGTTGATCGACGCGCGCGACCGAACCGGGCGCCTGATCCAGGAGGCCGTCATGGTCAAGACACATCCGCGCTGGATTGGCGCGCGCGAGCTAATCCGGGCGGGACGCATCGGGGACCTGCGGGCGGTGACGGGTTTTTTCTCGTATCACAATGCCTCCGTCGACAACGTCCGCAACCGCGCCGACATCGGTGGCGGGGGCTTGCTTGATATCGGCTTCTACCCGATCACGATGTCGCGGTTCCTGTTCGAGGCCGAGCCCGTTCGCGTGATGGGCCTGGTCGAGCGGGATCCGGTCTTCGACACCGATCGCCTGACGTCCGCCTTGCTGGAGTTTCCACGCGGCCATGCGACCTTCACCTGCGCGACGCAACTGGTTTCGCATCAGGCGGTCGACATCTTCGGTACCCGCGGCCGGATAGGCATCGAAATCCCGTGGAGCATGCCGTCCGATGGTCCCAGCCGGCTGATCGTCGATGATGGATCCAGCCTGATCAAAGCCAATTTGCAGATGGTTCCCTTCGCGGCCTGCAACCAGTGGCAGATTCAGTGCGATCTGTTCTGCGACGCGATTCGAGAGGGCGGCCCCGCCCCGGTGCCGATCGAGGACGCCGTCGCCAACATGCGGGTCATCGACGCAATTGCACGCTCCGCCCAATCCGGGCGCTGGGAACAGCCGGGCTAAAGCAAAGAGCAGAGCCCGGGCAGTCCCCTACCCGGTCAGGCCGCCCAGGGGAGAGGTCGCCTTGAAGGCGGTCTCTCCAAAGGTTGGGACGTCGACACCCATGGCATTGGCGATGGAGATCAGAACCTGTGTCGGGTTGGTGGCCGGCAGTTGCAGCCAACGACCCATCTTGAAGTAGCCGCCCGTGCCCCCAAGGATGATGTTGGGAAGTGCAAAGTTTGAATGGGTGTCACCGTCGCCGTGGCGGTTGAACCAGTAAATGGTGGTTTCGTCGAGCAGCGTGCCGGTACCGCTGGCGGAAGGCTGCGCCGCCAAGCGCTGCATCAGGCCAGCGATCTGACCCGCGATCCAATTGCTCATCCTCTGATACTTGTCCAGCTTGGTCGCGTCGCCCGCGTGGTGAGACACGAAGTGCAAGGGATCGCTGAATCCCAGCCACGGCATCCGCAGACCACCCGCGTCACCACCCCCCGGGTAGCCAAAGGTGACTGACGCCACCTTGGTCAGATTGCATGCGAAGGACGTCGCGATCATGTCCATGAAAAACGGAGACAGAGTCTCGGTGTCGCCGCCCGTACGGATGGAGTTCGCGTCGGTCGCCACGGTGGCACGTTTCGGGTTGGTGCAAGCGGAGTTCGTCGTTCCACCACCGCCGCTGCCGCCGGCTCCAGACGTGTCCAGACGCTTCTTGGCGCGCTGCTCGTAAGTACTCATCGCCGCCAGGTGCGCGTCCAGTCTGTCGCGATCGGACTTGCCAAGCGTCGGCCGCAGCGCGCCGAATCGCGCATGAAGAAAATCCGTCACCGCGTTGAACTTGTTCAAGGGCGACGCCGCCGTGGTTCCCGTCATCGGGGTCCCCGTCACGGTGGTACCAATGATGTGCGTAAAGGCCTCATCGGCCCCCGCCAGGCGCTTCAGGGACGTTCCGTTGTCCTGAAAATTGATCTCAGAGGGCGTATCGCCGCCGACCGGGTGGAGGCCAAAATTCAGCGAGCCAAAGGTACTGTCACCCTTGACCGCCTTGGCGATCACCTGGTCGATTGACGGCCCGTCGATATTGTTCGCCGCGGTGGCCTGATTGAGGTAGCTGAGGCCGAGGGTGCCCGTGCAGAATTGGCCGCTGCAGCTGTGCCCAGTCCGGGCCGATAGCGTGACGGGCGCCTGATGTTGGGGGGTCGCCGAGATGTACGCGAGTCCGGAGCCATTGACCGGGTTGGCCCCGGACATCTGCGGCCCCAGGATCAACATCTTGTCCTTGTAGGGCTCGAAGGGCTTCAAAATGGAACCGAGGGTGAAACTGGCCGTGGTCCCGGTCGGCCAAAAGGCCTTCTGGTTGACGCCGTCGGGCGTGTAGCAGAACACGACGTACTTCGACTTCTTGGTTGCCAACTGCGCGCGCGCTTCGCGTTCGAACAACTCCAACGCGGGCAGCGCCAGTGCGGCACCGCCGATGGTCTTCAACAGGTCGCGCCGCCGCAGGCGTTGATGAATCGAGATTTTCATTGGGCCACTCCTTCAGCGAGCCGCATGCGGAATGCATCAGTTGCCACAATTGAGACAACCAACTGCTTCAGATCTCCCGACGGTGTGAAGCCCTTGCCAAGGACATCCGCCGAGCAAGCGTCAGCCGGGTCGCTCTCGGCCCGCGAGAGGGCGTAATTGAGGTATTGCTGGGCGAAGCAGGTTCGGACGACAGTGCTGTTTTCCATCTTGGCCAGGAATTCGTCGCCGGTCGCAAAGGGACCATCGAGATCGTTGCCGAGTGTGAGCTTGCCGGAGCTATCGACGGGCTGGCCATGGTCCATCGTTCGGTATCGCCCGACTTCGTCAAAGTTCTCGAACGCAAAGCCCGGGGGATCGATCTTGATATGGCAACTCGCGCACAGCGCGTTCTTCGAATGCATCTCGAAGCGCTGACGGGTCGACACGCCGTCCTGGATGGGTGCCACCTCGGGAATGGTCAACCCGTTCGGCAACGGAACGGTCTGACAGGCCAAGGTTCGCAACACGAACAGCCCGCGCGAGATGGGAAAGCTCTCGTTGGGACGGGCCAGCATGGCCATCAACGCGGGATGGGTCAGAATGCCGCGGCGAGGTTCGTTGGCGATGGCGACCGCTGTGAAGGCCGTCCCCGCTCCGGACAGACCGTAGAACGCTCGCAGTTTGTCGTTCATGTAGTAGTTGTTCCCGGAGAACAAGCTGGCGATGTTGGGGGTCGGCGAGGAATACAGTTGGGTGGCGCTCATCAGCAGCGAAGTCGCCAGGCCGTTCACGACGGACTCGTCGAAACCGGTCGCGTCGCGCGCGACCTCGTGGAAGGCATTAAGGTTCAACCACCGGCGGTAGAAGCCCTCGACCCCGCGCATGAACTTCGCATCCGCCAGCAAGCGGGTCATCTGGGTTTGCCGCTTGGTTGCATCGGCAAGTTCGTTGGCCGCCGCCGCGGCGAACAGTTTGTCGTCGGGCAGCGAGTTCCAGACGAAGTAGGCGATACGACTTGCGTACTCATAGGGCGCCAGAGCGCGGGAGATCCCCACGGGCTCGTTGGCCGCGGGCCGGGCGATTTCGTACAGGAAGTCGGGCGACTGAAGAACGCCGGTCAGGAACCATTCGACGCCGGTGGCGAAGTCCTTTTCCTTGATCCCCGCATCGAACAGTGTCTTCAGTTGGGTCTTCTCGGTGGCGGACAAAGGATGGCGGTAGGCATTGGCGCCGATCTTGTCGATGATTTGGTTTTCGCAGATCGTCGCGTCCCCCGTGGCGGGCGGCGTGCATGGCGACCACTTGGACAACGTGGCCGCTGCCGCCTGGGCAACGCCAGCGGCGGCGTTCGCGCGCTGCTCGACGCTGGTGTCGTCGAGCGACTGGAAGACGTTGTCCCCGAAGTCCTTGCCCGGATCACTCGTGAGCTGAAACAGATCGAGCACGGTGTTGCTGTACTGGCTTCCCGACAACAGGCGCGCACGAACCGCCGCGGCCTTGGGCTGGCTACAGTCGAGCGCGCCGATCGTGGATCCGCCGGTTCCACCAGCGGTGGAGCCCGTGCCCGACGCCCCGCCGCCGGCCGTCGACCCTGTCCCTGTCGTTGTCCCCACGCCGCCCGATCCGGTGACGACGGCGGTCCCAGATCCGCCCCCACCAGTGCCACTCGCACCGGTCCCCGTCATCCCCCCAGGATTCGGACCCCCGCCTGAACCACCCGACGCTCCAGACGAACCCCCATTGACGACGGTTCCCTGACAGCCGCTGAAAAGAGCAGCAAGGCCCAGGCAAAGTATCGACGCCGTGGCCGTGGAGCTGGCACCCTGCCTGATCAGACTGGTCCCGTCGCGGTGTCCCGGATTCGTCTTCATCGAAGTTTTCCTTCCCTTGCCTGCCGTGCCGCGACCTAAGGCGCGCGCGTGACATCAATGACGGTGAACTCAAGAAAGTTGCCGTTGTACGGTTGCGACGTCTTCACGTTGGGCACCGTCATGGTGCCGTCGTTCGTGACCTGATGGTGGTCACCATCCAGCGTGTAGAAATCCAGCGTCGCCCCGCCCCTGATCGGAATCGTGACCGTGTAGTCGGTCTTGTAGACCTTGTGGGGCTGGCGATCGACGTTGTCGTAGTCGGTTGTCTGGTTCAGGTAGTAGCTTTGTTTCGGCGTCGAAACGGTCATCGCGAAGATGTTGAATCCGTTGAAGCAGCCGTCGGAGGGATTGATCTCGACAGGGACCTTGAACGGAAACGCCATGTTGCCGTCGGTTTCAGGCGGGTGAATCTTGCAGGCCCCCCTGCCTGGTCCCAGATTCGTGTTCGGCGCCTGCGTGCTGTGAATGGTCGGGAGGCCGCCCGCGTAGAAGACCTTTCCCACGGTGTCCAGGGTCCCGCCCGTGTACCAGTATCGCTCGGCGATGCCGGCGATCCGCACCTTGACGTTGTAGGTGACGTTCGGATCGCCCCCGAAGGATTTGGTCGTGTGCTGGTTCTCGTTGGCCGCGATCTCTTCACAGCAACAGTGGCCATCCGGGTTCTTCGTGGGAACGAACCCGCTGACGCAGGGCTTAAGCAACGTGAAGCCATTTAGGACCTTCGCCGCCGCCAGATCGTCGGCCGCACCGCCGGCTCCCGTCGAACCCGCCGTGCCCGCCGTGCCGCCGGTCGCGCCGCCCCTGCCACCCATCGCCCCTGCCCCGCCGGTCCCCGCGGATCGGCCCCCCGTCCCCGGCATCCCCGCGCCGCCGGTGGTCCCGCCGATCTCGGCGCCGCCGCTCCCCCCCGACGACGAAGCGCCTCCCGTCCCCACGTCCGGCGTACCACCCGAACCGTTCCCGACGGCGCCCCCCGACCCGGTCATGGTCACCGCCCCTCCCGTCCCGGGTGTGCCGATGACACCGCCGGTCCCCATCGGACCGGCACCGCCAGTCCCCGGCGCCGAGCCGCCCGTTCCCCCGAACGTGCCCCCTCGACCGCCTCCGGACGGTTGCCCGGGCACACATGCTCCAAGCCCGACAAAGCTCAAGACGCCGAGGGCCAGGGGCGCGAACAGGCCGCGAGGGTACGTCATCCTTCTATAGTGATCGGGGGGCCTCCCCGCTGCTCACACGACCCCAAACCCGCAGTCAAGGCGCGGGGTGCTGGCTCAGCTGGTACAGGATGAGCCACGCCATGTGGAAGCTCGGGTCAGCGACACCGACTTGGTTCCGAGTGGGTCTTGAAACTAGTCAAGAAAAGGACCATATTGGAGACTTGAAAGTGAACCTTGCCGAGGCGAAATCGAGGTTGTCGCATTATCTGGATGTTGCGGCGACCGGCGAGTCCGTCGTGATCTGCAGACACAACGTTCCCGTCGCCGAAATCCGATCCCTGCCGCTCCCCGCGAGTCGGAGACGCCCCATCGGCCTCGCGAAGGGCACTTTCCAAGTCGCGCGTCGCTTCTTCGATCCGCTTCCGGACGACTTGCTGGCGGCGTTCACCGGAGACGCGAACCCCGCATGAAGCTCTTGCTCGACACCTGCACGTTTCTCTGGGTGGTGGCTGGCGACAAGGCCCTGTCGGCGCGGGCACGCGACGCGTTTTCCGATCCGCAGAACGACGTTTACCTGTCCGCCGTGTCGGCGTGGGAAATTACGATCAAACACGGTTTGAAGAAGCTTCCCCTGCCGCGCCCACCCGCCGTTTGGCTTCCCGCAGAACGCGCACGCCATCACGTGTTGCCGCTTCCCCTCGACGAGGACGCGGCGCTGGCCACCTCGAAGCTACCCGACCTGCACAAGGATCCCTTCGATCGCATGCTCATCTGCCAGGCCATCATGGGTGGACTGACCCTGGTCACGCCCGACGCGCTCATCTCTCGGTACGCCGTTCCGACGTTGTGGTGACCCGACGGGTGCCAGGTCGGCGCTTAAACATCCTTCACCCGTCGCGTTCGCTTCGGGTCGCTGTCAAGAATGTCTAGGTCGAGGTGCGCCTCGTCGGCGAGGAGCCACCGGGAGAGCGGGCCGAGGATGTGCTGGCTGGGATCACTCCCTGGCAAGGCGCCGAGCTGCTGAGCATCATCCGCGCCTGAACGTCGCTGCGCTGGACGGAGTTCGGCGGAGCGGACGCGAGGGGCGGCGCACCGGTGGAGGCGCAACCGAGAGCCGCGTCGGCCTTTGCCACTTCTCGCGTCCGCGGCTGAACGCCAGTATCGTCGCCCCGACCTGCGAACTGTCCACCAGAATGGGTCAAGTCCAATCGCCGCAGAACGGATGTATTGTTGGGCGGACCCGGATGCAGGAGCTATGCGAAAAGGATGAGTAAGGCAATGACCTTCGAAGGAACGGGCGCCTTGGGTGTTCCAAGCGGGACCGAGCTGGTCAGGCCTTTCCTACCAACCCGTGATTTCGAACTATCGAAGACGTTCTATGAGACGGTGGGGTTCCACAAGCTCGTCGACGGTGACGTGGCGATCTTCCGTGCAGGCTCCGGGGGATTCATTCTGCAGCGGCGCTATCAAAAAGATTGGGCCGAAAACTGCATGATGCAGCTGATGGTGGACGATCTCGATGCATGGTGGGCCCACATCCTCAGCCTGGATCTTCCAGCGCGATTCGCTGTTCAGCCGCCGAAGGGTCCGGCAGTTCAACCATGGGGGCTTCGGGTCGCATACCTCATCGATCCTTGCGGGGTATTGTGGCATGTGGCACAACGGCGCCCCGGCGCAGCTCAGGACTAGATGGTGCTCGTGGCGCAGTGCTTGAATGGGCGGCCCAACAATGGATTTCAGGGTCGGCGGTCGTGGTTTCGAATACCCTGAACGGGGTCGAGGGGTGGGGCACGACCCGCGTCGTCCGGCGCGCGGACGCGCACGCAGAGGTCGCCGTGGAGACGACGGTGCTGAAGCGCGTTCTTGCGACGCTGACGAACGCGGGTATCTCTCGATTCAACCCGCCCCAGTCACTGTGTTTCGAGCGGCGCGGTCAGTCGCGTTGGACGCGGTTGAGACGCGTGCTTAATCACCGTCGTCTCCAGTCCAGGTGCGTGGTGCTGGCTCAGCGAATAAGAACCCGCCGCGCCAGCGATTCGTAGGGGCCGCCCGCATAGCGCCTCAGGTAACGTCGTGCCGCTTCCTTGGCCGCGGCGTCGTTGCCGGCGAGACGGTGCGCATCGACCGCCCGTCCTGCGGCGTCAGGCGCCAGTGGCCCGTCGGGGGTTTCGGACAGGTAGGCCTCGAACCACGACGCTCCCTGGACATGGTCGCCCCGGGCGTCACTGGCCAACCGCCCAAGCTGAAACGCGGCGAATGCGTGTTTGTCCGCCGCCCCCGGTCGCGTCCGTGCCGCCTGGAACACCAACTCGGCCTCGTTCGTGTGCTTCGCGAATCGAGCGGTGTTGCCGAGCAGCAGTAGATCACCCAGGGAAGCGCGTTGGCGAAGGGTGTCGAATCCTTCGGCGACGGCGGCTTGCCAGGCATCGTCGTACCGACCCGACAAGGCCAAGGACCGCCAGGACGAACGCGGGCCGCTGGTTCGCGGAAGCGCGGGCGGTGACGTCGCCGGCCGATCCGCCGGGTCGGCGGGCGAGACGTGAGTGTTGGAGGCGCGTGAAGGCCTAGGCTCGCCCGAGGTCGACAGCGACGGCGACGGCGACGGCGACGGGGCAAGCCCCTCAAGGGCCGCCACGAGCCGAACCTTCTGATGGGGCAGGATTCGCTTTCCCTCGGAACCGAGAGCGGGACCGAAAACCGTGACGGCCCCCTCCTGCAGATCCAGCGCGAAAGAACGTCGCGCCGCGCTCCACCGCACATCGAAACGAGTCCCCGTGACCAAGACCCGGTACGGCCCGGCAAATACCTGCCATCGGCTTCGCGGTCGATGGATCACCGTGGCGCCGAGCGCACCATCCTCCAAAACCACACCAGCTCCGTGCGGCCCCACCTCCGCGATGCGCAGCGTGGATCCCGGAGTGGCCGACAACGCGGTTCCATCAGAAAACCGCACCGCCATGGGAGCCGCCGCGGGCGCCTGCAGCGGCGCGCCGACTCGCCCCGCCAACGACGTCGACGTCGACCCCACTTCGAACGTCAACGGCGACGCGCGCAGGGTCCGCACGACCAGCACGGCGCCTGTCAACGCGACAGCCAGCGAGATCGCACCCCACACCAGACGGGGCGCCAACTGGAAACGATGCGGACGCACCACCGCGCGTCCGTTCGTGGCGGCCAAGAACCGCAGCCGTGCCCGCCGCAGGCGTTGTGGGCTCTCGACGGCGGCTTGCTGACAGGCAGCGATGTCGTCCGGCAAGTCATTGAGGTGAACGCGATCGCCGTGTCTCATCCTTCACCTACCTTCACCCGCTCCTGCAGCGCCGGGAAGTCGGGCAGCATCTTAAGGAACCTCCGCTCGGCGCGGCGAATCCGACGACGCGCCGTCGAGAACGACACGCCGCAAGACTCGGCGACCTCGGTCAGTTCCATCCCCTCGATGAAGCGAAGAATGAACGCCGCGCGCTCGTCGTCGGGAAACTGATCCATGAGGGCATAAAACGAACGGACGGCCTGCCGCGCCTCGGGCGTCGGCGATGCACCGGCGCGCTCGTCAGCCTTGTCGGGCGATTGTGGGTGGCCCATGCGGCGACGGGCGCGGATCCATTCCTGCGCGGTGAACACGGCCATCCGGTTCAGCCAGGTCTTCAGCACACTGGGATTCCTCAACTCGCCGATGTGATCCAGCGCGCGCAAAAACGTATCGTGCAGCAGATCGCTGCTTTCCGGATCGTCCCCAATGATTCTGACCAAGACCCGGTGGATTCCAGCGCCATAGCGATCAAACAATGTCGCGGGCGCGCCGGGCTCCCCGTTTCGCAGCGCGAGTACCAACGTGGTCGGGTCGCCGGTCGTGGGATCGGCATCCTGGATGGCCGCCCTGACTCGGCTGAGATCTGGTTGCGCTCTGGATACCATCGGCTTCCGTGGGGACGGACCAGTGTATCAGTCCGTTCGATCATGTCCGTCAGAAGGTCGCGCGCAAAAGGGCGCGCGCGATGACGCGAGGCGCTCAGTCGAGGCCGACCTCCAGCCCCAGCGTGGCAAGGACGAACGGGCGCCCCCAGTTGGCCACGTCCCGACCCGCAAATCGCACGACGGCTTCGGGGGCGGCGATCGCGCCAGAGAATCGAAGGCCGACCGCGATGCGATCGGAAATCCGCACGGTGCCGCCGGCATCGATATGCGGCACCAGCGTCATCACCCGATCCGAGCGTCCGACATAGGGAGGATCCGCCGCGCCGCGAACGCTGAGAACGCCCAACCACGCACCACCGCCAAGCGTGCAACCGAAGCGCGCGCCGGGCCCGATAAGCGCGGCCTCGAAAAACGCTCCCGCCAACGATCGGCGAACTTCGGCCCGCCCCTCGGGACCGGCGACCGTCGGCGTGGTGACGGGAAGAAGGCCATCCAGACCCACCCGCAGATGCGGGGACAACGTGGCGATCGCGGAAACACCGACGGCGCCCTCCAGACCGAGGGAGCCGAAGCCGTACCCCACCGCGCCGCTCACGCGCGCCGCGAATCGACTTGGGCGAGAACGAAGCAGATCTCGCACCGCCGTCGGGGCGGCGATCTCGCCTCGGCTCGGGTAGGGCAGCGCAGTCTCCATCAACGTCGCGCGCAGCGTTTCGACGGCGCAGATCGCGACCAACTCAGCCGTCTCCTCGACCCCTTGACCGGCCACGCCCGCGGCGACTTCGCGCAGCACCGTCTTGCCCGTGACCCGATCGACAATCCAGATCTCGACAGTCCCTTCGCGCGGAAGCAGCGCCATCCCGGCGATGGCGTTCTCCCGGCGCGCGATGTCCCGGATGTCGTCCCGGGTTGGCGCCCAGCGCGAAGGTTGGACCGCACGCAAGTCGAACCCGGCCGCGGCCAGTTCGGCCTTCAGGCGAGTCAACGTAACGGTGTCCGTCGGTGGAACCAACGCCACGATGCGGGAACGTTCCTCCGCACGCACAACGGCCCCGGAAAAACACAAAGCCAGCAGCAGCACGACCGCGAGGGTTTGGCGCATCAAAGGTTGTACAGGGCCACGATCTCGGCCGGCGTGAGCGCGCGGTTGTAGAAGCGAACCTCATCGATGCGTCCATCAAACACCCGCGGGGCGGGAGGGGTGGTGACGACCCGGCCACCAATGCCCCACCCGGCGTCGAATGACGTGGGCCCTTTGTCGGTCTGCAACGTGGCAACCTCGACGCCAGCTTTGTACAGGCGCCACGTCTGGCCATCGAACGTTCCCAGCAAATGAATCCAGGTCCCGATGTCGTCCGCCGAAATGGGCACCTCGGCGAAGTGATCCTCCCCGTCGAACATTCCGACCTGCCAGGCCGGCTCACTCATCGCAGGGTCACAAACGCCATGACCGGCGCGCAGCGAAATCTCGGCGCTGGGCGTGTTTCGGTACCCGTGGGAAAGGATCGTCTTGCAGTTGTCGGGCATGGACGCGGTGTTGATCCAGGCGGCCAGCGTGATGGGCCCCGCGAAGTTCAACGAGTCGGGATTGCCCAGATCGATGTTCTGATCGACGCCATTGAACTGGCGGCTGGCGACGTTTCGAATTTTCACCGGCGCCACGAAGGGGGACGATGCAGGATCGTTGAAGGGCGCGCCGTCGTTCCCACTTCCCGACGAGTCGACCACCGGCTCGCCCGCAGTGCTCTCATCCAGCTTCCAGTAGCCGACCAATCCGTCGCCGAGCGTGCTCGGTGTATCGCCACGCGGGGTGATCGGCTCCGCGACCACCGTCCCGCAGCCGGCGAGGGCTAGCAACGCGGCCCAGCCCAACGCGAGAGTTGACCGACGTGCCGAGATCGTCCTCATCAATGAATTTGAGCATAAGCGAATCGAAGGCGGTTTTCCGTGGGTCGACGTGTTTCCCGCCGCGTGTACGATGTCGCCATGAATCGTCGTTCGATCTTTGCTCTCATCCTCGGCGCTTCGCTTTCGTTCCTCTGTCCCGACTCGGCACACGCCGCCAGCGCGGACGTGGAGGTCGATCCGCTGGCCTACGTTCTCGACGGGCATTCCCTTCACGTGGGGGTGCGCATCGAACACCAGCGCTTCGACCTGGGCAACTTCGCGGCGGCGGTCCCCAAGGTCTTTCACGGCAACGAGGGATTCAGCTCCTACTTCAGCGGCCTCGGCGCCAAGTGGGATCTCTGCTGGCGCCCGGACTGCAACGGCGCGTTCGCCGGTCTGGACGCCAGTCTGGCGCACAACTGGATCACCTTCGACATGACAGGCGAGACGGCGCGGCGGCGGTATCTGGTGGCCGGCATCCGGGCTGGATACCGCTTCACTTTTCGAGACGACGGCAAGGGCCTGTTCATCGTCCCGTGGGCCAGCATCGGCTATAGCTGGCTCAGCAAGCCCGTCACGT
This sequence comes from Pseudomonadota bacterium, assembly GCA_031407985.1. Lineage (GTDB taxonomy): Bacteria > Myxococcota_A > Polyangia > Fen-1088 > Fen-1088 > FEN-1088. The sequence continues at coordinate 26,356 of JANOJB010000163.1, forward strand.
TCGGCGGGCAAACCTTCAACGATCGCCGCGTCGCCATCTTCCCCACGGTTCACGTGGGCTACGCCTTCTAAGAAGCCGCCCTACCCACACCGCGCGAATCACCCCGCGGACTTGACCGCTTCGGGCATCGGGGCGACCGGTCGCGCAGGTCTCGTCCTCGTGAGATCGTGCGTCGCCTGCAGGTTGAGCCAGTACTTCGGTGACTGGCGGAAAGCTCCGCCCAGGATCCAAGCGGTCTCGGGCGTGACGCCACGCTTTCCGTTAATAATCTCGCTGATTCTCTGCATCGACATGCCCGTGCGACTCGACGTCATGCGCTCCGGTCAACCAGCGGAAGCAGAGCCGCCACCGCATGGCCCAGCGGCAAGGACATTTTCACCCCTTCCGTGAACACATGAGCCACGAAATCTCATCCATCGCCCCCTGGTACGGGCAAGAGTCTCCGTCGCCTGGCGGGCGATCTTCAGGCATCCCCTTCGCTGCCGCCACTGTTCGCGAAGCCCAGCTTCTGCGCCAGGCGCCGCAGGTCCGGACGGCCGGGGGTTGCCTCGATCAGATCGGCGATCTGTTCTTCGAGAAGCTCCCGATCGCCCGAGCCGGGCGCAAGCGCGGACCCCGCGGCCTCAAGGAGCCCCAGCGCGACATCGATCGTCGCTGTCGGAAGGTCGGCGCGGGCTCCACTGCCGATCAACCGGATCAACAACCGCGCGATCCCGCGGCGAACCGCCAAGTCCTCGGGGGCATCGCCAGAACCAACCACGTCCTTGGCCAGGTCCAACAGCCACCGCGCCGCGGGCAAGGGCGCGACCTGATCCAACAGACACGGCAACAACAACGGCAACAACCGGTTGCGGTTTTCACGCCCCAGATCGCGCGGCGACATTTCGACACCGTCCACGAAGACCTGGAATCCGCGCGGAGAATCCCACCGCGCCGCGAATGCGACTGTTTGGGTGGCCCCCGTGCGATCGGCCGTTACGCGCGCTTGCCCCACAAGTTCAGCGCTTCGAACATCGCGCGCCCCGGATTCGACCAAGATCTCGACCGCATAACCCGCCGGAGGCACGCGCGCAGCCGCCCCCGCCGGTGCCACCAGGGCCAGCGCCACGGTGGCCATCGCCCGCGCGGGCGTGGTGCGATCGCCCGTCAACCGGCGAAACTCATCGGCGCCCGTACCGGCGCCCGGCTGGTTGCTCTTGGCGGTGGCCAGCAAATCCAACATCTCGTCGATCGGTACGATGCCGCCCGCTTCCTTCAGCAAGTCGGCCGCGTGCGCCGCCAGGCGCAGGACCAGCCCCGTCTCGTGGCCAGCGATGTCGTCGAAATACCAACCACAGCTGGCGTACATCAGCAGCGTCGCGCGCTGCATCTCCAGCAGCAGCCGCGCCTGATCCCGCGCGTTTTCCCCACCCGCCAGCAGCGCCGGCGTCGCGAACGTCGCCAGCAGCGCGTCGCGTTTCGGGATTTTGTCGTCCAACACGTCGCCGTAGGCGTCGCGCGCGCCCCAGGGATCGACAAGCAATGCAGACGCCGCGTCCTCGAAAAACGCGGATGCCGCATGCTGCAGCCCGTCCAGCGCCGCGCGCAACGGTGTTCGCCAGCGTTGGTTCCAGCCGCGTTCGGGGGGCACCATTTGGCAACCGCAGTCGCGCCACCAACGACCGACCCCATGCGCGCAACTCCACGATGTGCCCTTGCCATCGGGCCCCTCGCCGAGTGCCATTTCCCAGGTGGCCGGGAAGGCGCGCAGATAGGCCCCCAGGTTCGTCGGCTCGATCCGGTGCCGGGGCGCCTCGACGAAGTTCGTGAAGGCCAGATTCAGATCGGCGAATTTTTTGTGATGACCGAACAGCTCGCCGTCGGACGCACACAACACCAAGCGCCGGCCCGATACGCGCGACCGCGCCGCGGACGTTTGCACGGCGGCGACGAAGGTGGCCGCATCCCGGGTCGCATCGCCAAAAGCCACGCCGCGCGACAGCGGGCCGTCGAACACCGCGACCGTCAGAAACCGCCCCGAACCGTCGCGGTGCATGTAGCGGTAAGCGCGCCCCGTATCCAACGTGTCGCGATCGACCGACGTCCAGTCGTTCTGCACCCCAGCCCCGGCCCCCGCCCGGAGACCCGGCGCGCGAACCGCCGCGATTTGCTCGGGCGCCAGGATGGTGTATCCGACGCCCAGATCGATCAGCGCCTCCAACGTCGCGTTGTCGGCGGCGGTCTCGGGCAGCCACAGACCCTCGGCGGGACGGCCGAACCGCCGGCGGAAATCCGCCAGGCCCCACAGGATCTGCGTGCGACGATCCGCGGGCGCGCACAACGGCAGGATCGGATGCGCGTAAGCCTGGGCCATCGCGCCGCCCGCCCCCAGCCGTTGTTGCTGCGCACGGTCGGCGGCGACCAGCCGATCGTGGGCGCGCGGATCGTTGTCTTCGATCCACCGCGCCAGCGTCGGCCCAAAGTTGAACGACAGCCGGCTGTAATTGTTGACGATCGACTGAATACGCCCGGCGCGATCGTGAATACGCGCGAATGCATTGGCGCGGTAACACTCGGCGTGAATGCGGGCGTTCCAGTCGTGAAACGGCGCCGCCGTGGGCTCGCGTTCGACCCCATCGGTCCACGGATTCTCCCGGGGCGGCTGGTAAAAATGGCCGTGAACCACCAGCGCGATGGGCACTAGAAATTCCGTGAACGGGTGAGGAGTGTGTCTTTCGCCTTCTGCACGACGGTGACGCCACCTTCGCTGACTGTGTAGCGAAGGGCATCGCGGGCCAGATCGTGTCCGATGTGATCACCCTCGGTGATGCGAACGTTCTTGTCGACGATCGCGCGGAACACCCGCGCGTTGCGCCCCACGTAGACGTTGTCGAACAGCAACGAATCGCGCACCTCGGCCCCCGCGTCGACGAACACGTTTCGCCCCAGTACCGAATCCTTGACGAACCCGCCCGCGATGATGCAGCCCCCCGACAAGATCGACTGCACGGCCATGCCACGCCGGGTTTCTTCGTCGAAGACCAGCTTGGCGGGCGGATCGGGGAACTGGGCCGTCATGATCGGCCAATCCCAGTTGTACAGATTCAGGCTGGGAACCACGTTTTTCAGATCCATGTTCGCCTCGTAGTAGGCGTCGATGGTCCCGACGTCGCGCCAGTACGCGTTTTCGATCTCGTCCGACACGCCCCGAATCCGGTTCAGCCCGAAGTTGTAGGCGAACACGCGCCCGGATTTCAGCATCGACGGCAGAATGTCCCGGCCAAAATCGTGGTGCGACGCCTGTTCCGAGTCGGCACGCAATTCTTCGATCAACGGCCCCGGTTGAAACACGTAGTTGCCCATCGATCCCAGACAATGCGCCGGATCGCCCGGGATCGTCACTGGATCTCGTTCCGGTTTCTCCTGAAACCCGACCACCCGCCCCTCCCCGTCGATCTGAACGACACCGAACTGATGCGCATCTGCCACGGGAATCGGCAGGCAGGCAATGGTCGCCACCGCGTTCTTTTCGTGGTGGAAGTCGGTCATCTGGCGAATGTTCATTTTGTAGATGTGGTCAGCGCCGAACACCAGTATCGCGTCGGCGCGAAATTCATCCACCAGATGAAGGTTCTGGAACACCGAATCGGCGGTACCCCGATACCATTGCTCCCCCATGCGCATCTGCGCCGGCACCACGGTCACGAACTGGCCGAAGGTGCTGCGCGCGCCCCACGTCCGCTGGACGTGCTCGGCCAAGGACTGCGACTTGTACTGGGTCAACACGTAGACCGCGCGGATCCCCGAGTTCGCCATGTTCGACAACACGAAGTCGATGATCCGGTAGCGCCCGCCGAAGGGCACCGCCGGTTTGGCGCGATCCAACGTGAGCGGGTTCAGGCGCGAACCCTTACCCCCGGCCATGATCAATGCGAGGTATCGGCGCTGTCCGTCCATTTTTGGCCGCCGCAGTATACGGCAATACCGGCATTCCGTCGGTGTGCGATTTCCGGCTATCATCCACGCCCATGAACACCGCCGAGAAATTTCACGGGCACTTGTCGGCCTTGTCACGAAACCTGTGGTGGTCGTGGAATCCCCACATCATCAAGCTGTTCCGCGACATCGATCCCGAGGGCTTTCGGTCGTCCAATCACAACCCCGTGTTGATGCTGGCCCAATACACGCCCGAGCATATCGATCGCCTGTCCAAGGACGCCGCCCTTCGGGCGCGGGTCGACGCCGCCCACCGCGAGTTGATGGATTATCTGGATGAGCCGAGGACCTGGGCCTCGGTTCATGCCGCGCCCCTGCGGGTGCGTCCGGTTGCCTATTTCTCGGCGGAGTTTGGCATTCACGAATCGCTGCCCATCTACAGCGGGGGTCTGGGGGTTCTGGCCGGCGACCACGTGAAGACGGCCTCCGATCTGGGGCTTCCCTTGGTGGCGGTGGGACTGTTCTATCGCGAATCGTATTTTCGCCAGCGCATCGACCACGAAGGACACCAGCACGCCGAATGGGTGCGATCACCGGCCGAAACCCTGCCGACCACGCCGGCGTTGACCCCCTCCGGGCAACCGATCATCGTCGAGATCCCGATCTCCGCCGCCGAAACGCTGCTGGCGAAGGTCTGGCGGATCCATGTCGGCCGCAATCAGTTGTTGCTGCTTGACACCGATCTGGACGGCAACAACGACGAGAATCGCCAGCTTTCGGCGCGCCTGTACTTCGGGGATCAGCGCATCCGCATCCGGCAAGAATTGCTTCTGGGCGTCGGCGGCGTTCGCGCCCTGCACGCCGCCGGGATTCACTGGGGGGGGCTGCACCTGAACGAAGGTCACAGCGCGTTCGCGACCCTGGAATACACACGCCTGCGCATGGAGATGACCGGCGCCGATTTCGCCAGCGCGTCGCAGGACGTGGCTCAGAGCACCGTATTCACCACCCACACCCCCGTCGACGCGGGACACGATCGTTTTTCGCCGGCGCTTGCGGATGAACACCTGGGACCGCTGCGGCAATCGCTGGGACTGTCACCGCACGATTTCCTGGGGCTTGGCCGCATCCGCCCCGAAGACAGCCACGAATCGTTCTGCATGACGGTGCTGGCGTTCAAGATGTCCCGCTACGCCAACGGCGTATCCGCACTGCACGGGCGGGTGACGCGCAAATCGTGGCAGGTCCTGTGGCCTCACCACCGGGAAGACGAGGTGCCGGTCGGGCATATCACCAACGGCGTCCACGTCCGCACCTGGCTGGCCTCGGGCATGCAGCGTTTGTACTCGAAACACATTGGACCCGACTGGCGCGAACGGCTGTCGGACCCCCAGTCCTGGGTCCGCATCGAGAACGTCCACGACGGCGAACTGTGGGAGACCCACCGGGTCCTGAAGGCTGATCTGGTTCATTTCGTTCGCCGCAAGGTGGTCGAGCAACGCCAGAACAACCACTATCCGGAAGACGCGGTAAAAGCGGCGCGAACGGTGCTGGATCCGGATGCATTGATCATCGGTTTCGCGCGCCGGTTCGCGACCTACAAGCGGGCGGATTTGATCCTGCGCGACTTCGAACGCATCAAACGACTGATCACCGACGCGAAAAGGCCGGTGCAGCTGGTGTTCTCGGGCAAGGCCCACCCCGCGGACCGACCGGGACAGGAGGTTCTGCGTCGTGTTCACGAGGCGACGCTGTCGCCAGAGCTACGGGACCGCGTCGTGTTCATCGAGAACTACGACATCAACGTCGGCCGCCATCTGGTTCAGGGCGTCGATGTCTGGCTGAACAATCCCAGGCGCCCCCAGGAGGCCAGCGGCACCAGCGGACAGAAGGTCCTTCTGAACGGCGGCCTCAATTGCTCGGTGCTGGATGGCTGGTGGGCCGAGGCCTACGACGGGCTGAACGGCTTCGCGATCGGTGACGGGATCACGCACGTCGACGCGGAGGAACAGGACCGCCGCGATTCCCAGAGCCTATACAACGTCATCGAGAACGAAATCGTGCCGCTGTATTACGACCGCGACGAACACGATGTGCCGCGGGGTTGGGTGGCACGCATGAAGCGCACGATCCGCACCCTGGGATGGCGGTTCAATACGGATCGCATGGTCATTGACTACACGCGTGAGTGTTACCTGCCGGCGGCGGGTGCGCAGACCTGCGCGATGCCCAAATAGGCAGACCGCACGCCCCATCACGGCCCTTGCGGAGCGTCAGGTTTCTGACGCCTACCCGGAAAATTTTTCCCCGTTAATCGCGCCCGTCGGGCTGTCGATGCCGCTTCATCATGTGGCGCACGACAGGTCGGCTATCGATGATCCTGACATTGTTCCTATCCACCCGTGGGGACGTGGACGCGAAGCCCGCCCGCAAGGCCAAGGGAATCAATCCGGACACGGCGACCGCGTCATCGGATTCGCAGACCCTGTTCGAAAATGAGCCTAGCCCCGGTCCGTCGGTCATGCGAGATCCCGAAATTCTGAACCGGAGTGAGATGCTCTCCTTGGTGAAGAAGTATGCCGTGGCCATTGGCGACGCCGTGTTAAGCGGAGAAAGGTTGCGTGAAAGGGCTGTCCGCGACAAAGACCTGATCAAGCTGGCGTGCATCCAGGATCGACTTTCCAACATGAAGAAGATGAAGACGCTGGCGGATTCGCATCTGACGGCGACAGAGTTCCCCAAAATTCGTTCCGTCGATTTGCACCTTCGCCACGAGTTCCGCGGCGTCGAGTTGTCGCACCAGCGCGTGCTGGAACTTCACCGCGAGCTGGAGGCATGCGTGGGTGAGTCCCTGATTGTCACCGTCGAAAAGGTGGGCCCGGAGGATTCCAGAGATCCGACCGGGACGCCCATCGAGGTCCCCAAGATCGAACGCCCGGTTCCCGCCAGCCAGTACCGCTGAGACCGGCCCGTCCAGCGAAGGCCGCGCGACTGCCAGCCGGGGACGGGGTACGCTGGGCCGCGATGCCGTACGTGCCGTTGTCGCGATTCCTGTTTCGCGCGCCGCTGCTTCCCTTGCGCGCGCTGAATGATCCGAACCTGAGCATCCTCGACCACGCTCTGGGAGCAACGGCTCTGGCTTTGGCCAGCCCCGATCTGGCCGCGGGCCTGGCCCGGGGATCGCGTGCGCGGATCGCCCTTGGCCGGTACGGCCGGCGGGCCGCGTTTCGTCCCACGCCTCACGGCCTGCTGGCGGGGATCGGCCTTGGCGATCTGTCCGCGAGAACGCAGGCGCGAACGGGAAGCCCGACAGCCGTACTTCGTCTGGCCTGGACGCGCCTGTCCAACATGGGGCGGGCCCTGCTGGACGATCCCGAGATCCGCGAAGAGGTTCGAATTCGGCGCGCGCCGTCGGTGATTGTGGGCCATCACACGGTCATGTGGCTGGGTCCTGGCGAGGACGCTGGTCTGATCGAAGAGCGGCGCGCCGATCTGGACCTGTTGATCGCCACTGTTCTTGACTCCACCGAAGCATGGACACCGTGGCCGGCGGTCCGCGCGGCGATCGCCGCCGCCATCCCCAACGACGATGGCGACAGCGATGTGGACGAATTGGTCGCCAACATGATCGACGACGGGCTGCTACACGTCGATCTGGTCCCGCCCCTGGTGGGCCCGGATGCCGGCGACTGGATGACCGCGCGGTTGGCGACGATTCCCGCCGCGCGCCTGGTCGCCGAACAACTGGGGACGGCGCGCATCGCGGCGCGCGCGGGGAACCTAGCCGAAGCCAGCCGATCTCTCGCGGGTTTGCCGGGCGCCGCACCGCGCGCCTCCGGTCTGGATGCGACGCTGGTCTTCTCTCCCCCGCGTCCACCCACGTTGGCGCTGGCGGCAATCAAGCGGGCCACGGCGTTGGCGCCGCTGTTGATCCGTCTGCAAGAGGCGCTGGCGCCCCCGGTGGCGGAGCGAACGCCGAGCCAAGTCCTGGCGCACGCGCTGGACGCGACCAGCGAGATCTTCGGCGCCGGCGCGATCGACCTGGGCGCGTTCGCGCTGGGAGACTACGGCGTCAACCCGGCCGGTGACGGGCAAGATGACGACGACGACGACGACGACCGAAACAGGATCGAAGCGGGACCGCCAGAGCCCGATCGCCGCCTGCTCACGTTGCTGGTTGATCGCATGACCGACGCCGCGCACCGTCGCCTGGTCGAGGTGGCCCTGCGTTCCGAGGACCTGTTGCCGTTGCTGCCGCCCATCGCCACGCCCCCCACCTGCGAGCTGTTCGTCACCCCGCGCCGCGTCCGCGCCGGCAAGCCCGCCGGAGACGGCTGGCTTCTGGGGTTGCACGCCCCCGCGGGCGCCAGTTGGGGCCGCTTCGCGTTCGCGCTGGGGGATTCCGCATCGACGCTGTTCGAACCCCTGCGCGAGGCAGAGCGGGACGCGCGACCTGGAGAGCAAGCACTGGACGTGATCTTCTGTCCACGCCATGCGCTTGGCGACATCTGCGCCCATCCTCCGTTGCGTCAGTCGTCGCTGGCGCTGACCAGTTGGCCGGCGCATTCGGATGAAAACCAGCGCTCCACCTTGACGGTCTCCGATCTGGAACTCTGCGCCGATCCGGCGGCGATCGAACCGCTGGCGTTGCGCACGTCCGAGGGAAAACCGGTGGCTCCGTCGGCCCTGCATCGCGTCCGATCAACGAACGCGCCGCCCGGGATCTGGCGGCTGCTGGCCGGGTGGAACCTGCATCGCCAACACGCGCCGTGGGCACTGACGCTGGGCCCGCTCGGCGATCTCGATTGGACGCCCCGATTCTCGATTGACGGATTCGTCGTCGCGCCTGCCAGTTGGCGCATTCCTCCGGCCCTTGCAACCCCCGGCGCGTCGATGCACGCCTTGCGCGGCTGGCGACGGCGCGCGCGCTTGCCACGATTCGTTCAGGTCGGCGAGGAAGACGAACTGCTGCCCGTGGATCTGACGTCGCCGGACGCCGCCGCCGATCTGGCCGGCCACACACGTGTCTTCGAAATCTGGCCACCGATCGGCGACACCCCCGACGAATCCGGACGCCGAATTGAAGCGGTGATCGCGCTTGTCGATCAGCCCGAAGCCGAGGAGTCCGCCCAGATCGACGCCGCCATCGCCGCCACCAGCCGCGCCGGTCTGGTCCCGCCACCCCGGCACGCGGCCCACGATGAGGCGACGGACGCGTGGCAGACGTTCAAGGTCTTCGGTGCGTCCGCCACCCAGGACGCGGTCCTTGTCGATGTCGTGGCTCCGGTCATACGGAAGGCGCGCGCCGCGGGCGAGATCACGGAATGGTTCTTTCTTCGTTACGTCGACCCGCCGGGCCGCCGCCCCCACCTGCGTCTACGTGTCCGCGTCAACGGTGACGATGGACCGTTCACGCGCCGGTTGCAGGCACATCTTGGTCCCGCCCGGGAGACGGGCGATGTCGTCGCGGTCGAACGCGCGTCCTACTTCCCGGAGGCGGCACGCTTCGGCGGGCCCGAAGCCATGTCCGCGGTTCATGCCCTCTTTCAGGCCGACAGCGATCTCACCTGCGCGCTGCTG
>JANOJB010000187.1:0-10665 GCA_031407985.1 Pseudomonadota bacterium
CGTCTTTTCCGCTACGACCCCGCGTCGCATCGCTTCGTCGAACGAGCGGTCGAAGCGGCCGCGTCGCGCCCATGAAACCCTGACGACAGGTCATTCGTCTCCTGCTTCCCCTCGTTGTGTCGAATCGACATCGCAAAGGCCGTGTCGCTCGTGAGTCGAACCGTCGAGCTGCTCCCGGCTAGCCCCGGCTAGCCCTGCCCTTCGGACGACGCGTTCGGAGAGAACGGAAAACTCAGCAGCAGGAGCATAGTGGGTTCAACAGCCTTGTCCAAGCCGCGTCGACCCACGGCAAACCTGCTTCGATTCGGTTGTGCTCTAGGCGGGAGCGCGAAAATTAAACTGGACGTACACACTCGTGTTGTTGAGGGCCATCACATGTCGCGTGATCGGGTTGGGAGCTGATTCGTAGATGGCCGTGGCCGTACCGCCCCCCGCAAGCCCTCCACCGCCTCGAATATCGGGCCGACGTCTTCGCCACCGGCCTCCAACCACTTCTTGCCAGACATCTTCGGCTCGAACCAGACGGTCATTAGACCAACGACGTAGCCGTTGGCATCCAAGATCGGAGCCCCACTGAATCCCGGTATCTCGACGGGAGGGTCGATATCAAAGCGCCAATAGTCGCGCCGGAATCTTGCGGTTACCTTTCCCTTGTAGACGTTTTGGGTCGCCTTTGGTTCGGAGTACGGGGACCCGAGCAGGTAGATCGATTCCCCAACGACAACGGGTTCCCGGCGCAAACGCAGGGGCTTCGAAGGAAGCTTCGCTGCGCTGCTCTTCACCTTAAGGACCAGCCAATCACGATCCTTCGCGTCGAGATTGTCGACCGCGACGCCGCCAAGGTCGATCGACTTCTTGGGAAACGTTCTCGGAAATACCTTCCAAGACACCATTGCCGCATCCAGTTCGCGGACTGAAAGCGGGGGTTCAACGCCACCTGCTGAGCCGATCAAATGTCGGGCTGTTATGGCGACGACGACACCTTCCTCGTTCATCACGAGGAAGCTGCTCCCGCCTGTGAGAGTACTGTGGCCACGAAATTCCCCATGGTTGGTAAGGACCATCTGCGGCCATTTCTTGAAAGGCTCGATCAACCAAGGCTGCGGCTTCACTGCATTCGCGACCACCCTGGTGGCTTGTTGCACGCCAACTGTGCCGTTGGCGGAGGCCTTCCCCGGTTTCCCCTCGGCGCGGGTACAGGCGGACGAAGCGAGGCAAAGCAGGAGAGAGACACGGAATGACCGGCCGCCAGTCACATTGATTCGTTGGTTCATGGAACTTTTGGATCAACCTGAAGCTCAGTTGGCGAAACACCGCCGAGCGGTAGACCGTGCGGCAGCCCACTGGTATTGCCTTGCACCAGCGTCGTTCACCCACCGCCGCCCGCGGACGACGGCAGGGAATTGCCGGCACGTGCAAAGACCAACGTTGTCTTGCTGGTATCCGCGCTGGGGTGAAGCATGACCTGGGGCATCAGATCGTTGGCGCCCCCGATGAAGTCATTGACGGCACGGTCGGGCAGGGCGCCTGCGCCGTGGGCCAGCTCGACTCGACACAGGGTGCCGCTGCACAAAATCTTTTCCACGGTCGCGGCAGGGCCCAACGAACGCGCCAGGTTGCGGAGGCGCGCCTCGGCAGCAATGGCCCAACCCGGATCCGGAGTTTCCCGTGCCTGTACCTCCGCGATTCCTGAGATGGGATCGTCGACGGTGGGCACCATTTCGCCCGCGACCGGTGCCTCGCGTTCGGAAGGTGGCGCCATCGCTTCGGGGAGGGACGCAACCGGAGGTCTGGGATCGGTCCGAAGGTTGGTGTCGTACCAATGCGCGCGCAGACTCTGAATTTGCTCAGCGAGTGCTCGCGCTTCCTCATGTTCACGCTGACACGCAGGTTGGTCATCGTCATCGCGATGGCGCGCGCCAGGGCGGAAGGCTACGACGAATATCGCCGCTTCGACCGCCAAGAAGGCCACAACAAAGATGGGACGAATCCCTGAACCAACCTGCGTGCGCACGTTTGCCATTACATCACAATACTAGTTGCAGTCGAACAGAACGGGGTTGCCGAATGCGGTCTTCACGGCGGCACCTTTGGACGAAGCGTCCGCACTGCCCTGGGAACTGAAGGTCAGAATGATGAGGTCGGCGGCCGGACGGTTCGGGCACAACGGGACCGGGGACGTCGCGCAATACGCGAAGATACCGACATTGCCGGTGAATCCGCGGACTTCGTAGGTGAAGCTGTCGATTTGAACCTTTGTGGGCGCCACGCCCGTGACCGATTGGATGGCCTGTTCTGCCTGCATCGCACAAGCCGATGCGTACAGTTTGGTGGTTTTTGGTGCTTGGCGCGCCCAGCCCGGAACGGCTGCATTCGCCACACCGGCGAGGGTTCCCATCGACAATAAACTGGCCAGGGCTGGAACTAGGATTCGTGAACGCATGAATGACCTCTTTTCGATTGTTGTTAGAACGGTTGTCGAAGGCGAGAGGGAATACCCTGCCGAGGTCGACCCCTGTAAAACACCTGGAGCTCAGATTGAGGGCAACGGTATTTGTTTTGCCCTCGTTCCGCTTCCTTGGCGCCGTCGTGTTTCGCACCCGCGGTCAGGACACAGTGACAGTTGCCCCGGTCGAATTCATCCGCCGATTTCTCGACCACCGTTCGCCCAAGGGCTTCGTCAGGATTCGTTACGGCGGCCTCCTGTCGCCCATCAACGTCAACGGTCGCCTCGCGATTGCCAAGACCCTCCTCCCGAAGTGACCCTCGCGCCCAGCATTCCGAGACGACGAACGATGCGCGCCCAGAGCCGAACCCGGAGCCAAACCGCCCAGGTACTCACGGCGCCACGAAAAAAATGTAACAACCACCTCGCGTCTCGGGATTCACCCTCGGCAAACCACAGTCCGTGCGGGGAACAAAGACACTCAATCATCGAAAGAGAATCTGCACATTCCACTGGACGCGGTGACATTTCGCCTAGACACAGCACGAGCGCGGCGGCGTTGTCGTTGATGCTCGACGCGTTGGTGGCCGTGATGGTGCCGTTGCTCGCGAAGGCCGGACGCAGCTTGGCGAACATGCTCGGGTCGCCCTTGCCAGGTTCTTCGTCCTCACTCACCGCCGGCGAAAATGGCCGCCTGGCGCCGGTGCCTAGCCGATGCCGGTCGACAGCACGTTGCCCATGAACACTTCACCGACCTGCTCGGGGCGACAGCAGGGCGCTCGGCCAGCGATTGGCCGAGCGCTAAAAGTACGAAGTCGCTGCGCTCCGCGCTTCACGGAAGCTTTTTCAGTGCGTCTGTAGCGCGCTTTCCGTGGGTAGCGTCGCTTGCCAGGGCTTCCAGTTGTGGGCGCAGCTGCGCGGCGTGTGCCGTGAACCAGAGAGTCACGGCTTCGCGGAAGGACTTCTTCGAAAGCAGGGTGAGCTCCGGGACCGTAAATTCGCCGGGAACCCGTGCCAGACCGACAAAAAAACCCGAGCGCGAATTTGTGCGCTACCGGTCTACCGTCGGTGACGTCACCTACTACGGATCACCCCTGGGGACGCTACAGGGACGGCACGGTTGGTTGGAATCCAGCATCGTCAGCACGCCAGTTCGCGCTGTCAGCATCAGATTTCTGAGGCGAGGGCGGGCTTTCTGGGGGGGCGGGCCCGGTTCCTAACAGTAAAATACCAATGTTCTCGCGTTTCCCGCTGGTCATGATGCCTGGCATCCGTCGTGCTCCTGGTTGGTCCGCTGATTTTCAGCTGCGAGGTCCCATGCATTTACCGATAGCGCCTTCCATTCCCATCACGCGCGTCTTCGCCGTGCGGGTCGTCTTGGGTATCGCGGCTGTGGGTGCGGCTGGCCTGGGCGTCGCCGGGTGCGGAACCGACTTGACCGGGCTTGGGGGAACGGGTGGCGGCACCGGATCGCAGGGCGGAGCCACCGGGGGAGCGGGCGCCTTCACCGGAGGCGGCGGTGGGTCGATGGCGACGCCGGGGGCGGACGCGGCGACGGATGGCTGCGCGGGCCTGCCCATCCCCGCAATCGCGTGCGCGTTCGGTCGCCCGACTCCGATCTGCGCCCTGATCGTGTCGGGAGATATGCCCGCCTACTACAGATGGATAGTCACGTGCCCCGATCAGCCGCCACCCGTGGACGCAGCGGTGGACATGGCTGATGCGCCAACGGGTAGCCCCGACGCTGGGATGGGCGGCGCCGACGCGGCGCCGGGAACCGTAGATGCTGGGCGAACGGACGGCGCGGGCGACGCGGATGTTACGGACGTGAGGCGCGCCGATGCTGGCGACGCGGGCACGGGTGCCGCGTGTGCTTCGTCGCCCAGCTGCGGCGCCGGCCAGGTCTGCACGACGGTCGACGGTGTCTGCAACGCACCACCAGGGTGTGCGACGGGAATGGTATGCACGACCCTTTGCTACGGCACCTGCAGGCCCGCCGACACGGGACCGGCGTGCGGCAACACCATCTGCGGGGCGGGGACGACGTGTTGCAACGCCAGTTGCGGAACCTGCGTGGCGCCCGGGGCCGGCTGTACCAAACAACTGTGTGTCGCGCCCACGTGCGAAAAGGACAGCGACTGCGCCCCCGTTGCCGACTACTGCACCGGGTGCGACTGCCGGGCGCTGACCAAGGGCACATCGTTGCCCGCGTGTCCGGGTCCCGGCGTTCGGTGCCTGGTCGATCCGTGCTTGAACAAGGTATCGACCTGCGTGAACCAACAGTGCGTGGTCGCGGTGAAAGGCTGATGTGATGCGGGTGCGCGTGACTGCGAAGGCGTTGGTTGTCGCCGCGTTGGCGTTCCTGGTCGGGTGCTCGACCGATCAAAGTGGGCTGGGCGGCGACGGGGGACCGGACGTCGCTGGAGACACGAGTGGTGGCGATTCGGGCGGTGGGACCGGTGGCGCCGGATCAGGCGGGCGCGGTGCGGGTACCGGTGGCAACGCGACCGGCGGCGCCGTCGGCAGTGGAGGCGGCACCAGCACCGGGGGCAGTGGCTCCGGTGGACGTTCGGGAACCGGGGGCGCGTCCGCGACAGGCGGGCGTTCGGGCACCGGCGGTGGCGGCACGGGTGGGCGTTCGGGAAGCGGTGGCGTGTCCCAGACGGGCGGGCGTTCGGGGACTGGCGGCACTGGCGGACGTTCGGCGACGGGTGGTGCCTCGGGCAGCGGCGGTGCGGGTGGTGGATCGGGGAGGTGTGGTGGCATTGCGGGCCTGCCGTGTCCGGCCAACACGTTTTGTGATCACGCGGCGGGGTTGTGCGACGCGCCCGATGCATCGGGCATCTGCGCCGCGCGGCCCTCGGCGTGCCCGGCCATCTACGCACCGGTTTGCGGCTGCGACGGCCACACGTACGACAACGACTGCACGCGCCAGGGCGCGGGCGTGTCGAAACGAGCCGACGGCACGTGCAACCCACAAGGCTGTCCGACCGCGGCACCGACGCAGGGAACGTCGTGCCCGACCGTCAGCCTGTCGTGCCGGTATACGCTTCCCGAGGATCCTTTCTGCTTCCGCCAGTTCACGTGCGGGCAGAACATGAATTGGGGTCAGCCGGCAACGGCGTGCGCGCTCGTGTCGTCCAGCGGCCAGTAGCCGGTAGCCGGTAGCCAGGCGAACATACGAAGCGCGTGATCCGTGATCGCCGCTCGACTGCGGGCCGACCCATGGCGCGACTGCGACGCACCGATGGCGCGACCGCGGCGGACCGATAGCGGGCGCGGCGGACCGATGGCGCGACCGTGGCGGACCGATGGCGCGGGCGCGGCCGGCTTGACACGCGTCGTGCCCGCTGGTTGACTATCCTTTCATCTGGATAAACGAATATGACCCTCGCGCAACAGGTGGATACGCTGAACCTGCTCGGCGACGAAAGCCGCATCCGGCTGTGCGTGCTGCTGAAGGGGCGAGAGCTGTGCGTGACCGATCTGGTGCGGGTGACCGGCGTCGCGCAGTCGCGCGTGTCGACGCACCTTGGCCGCCTGCGTGAGGCGGGGTTTGTTCGCGACCGTCGCCAGGGGGCACAGGCCTTCTACGGATTGGCCACCGACAGCCTACCGGGCCCCGCGCGCGCGATCCTGGACGACGCGGCAGCGTCGGCCGATCCCACGATCGAAGGAGATCGGAAGCGCCTGGCCGAGTTGTTCGCGGAACGCCGCGGGGGTTTGCCGGAATCGGCCGTGAACGAGATCGAACGCGACTACTCGCCGGGGCGCACCTGGCATTCGCTGGCGGTTGGTCTTTCGGCCCTGTTGAAGCTGGGCGACGTATTGGACGCCGGGTCGGGTGACGGCGCGGCCGCCTGCACGCTGGCCCCCTATTGTCGAACGCTGACGTGCATCGACACCAACCCGCGGATGATCGAACTGGCGCGCGAGCGTCTGTCCCGGCACGCGCACGTGCGCGCCCAGGTGGCGGACCTGCACGATCTTCCATTCGCCAAGGGATCATTCGACGCCGTGTTGATGTTCCACACGCTGACCTATGCCGCGCACCCGGCGCGGGTCTTGGCGGAATGCACGCGCGTTTTGCGTTCCGGCGGGCGGCTGGCTCTGCTGTGCCTGGATCAGCACCGCCAGATGGAGGTGACCGCGCGCTACGGCGAGCGGCACCCGGGATTCTCGCCGCGCGTCGTCCGTGGCCTGCTGTCGCGGGCCGGCCTGTCCGTGGTCACAGCCGAGGTCGCGTGCCGCGAAATCAAGAAGCCGCACCTGCAAGTCGTGCTGGCGATTGGCGACAAGCCCGGGCCGCGTGCCAGGGTCAAGGGCCAGACCACGATCAACGCGAAGGCCGCCAAGGTCTAAACCACAAACCAAGTTCAAAGGCGATTCCAAGCAATGAGCCACCCCCTGCACGAGCTTCTCGAACGCCGCATCGCGATCATCGACGGTGCGACGGGTACCACGATCCGCACTTACGGAATGACGGAAGCGGACATTCGCGGTGACAGGTTCAAGGATTCGAAGAAGGATCTGCTGAACAACGGCGATCTGTTCTCGCTGACGCAGCCCGCGATGATCGGGGACATTCACCGTCGCTTCCTGGAGGCCGGCGCCGACATCATCGAGACGAACACGTTCGGCGCCACCAGCATCACTCAAAGCGAGTTTTTCGTCGACGATCCGCGTGAACACGGCGGTCGGAAAGACCCGGACTTCTATCAGAAGATCATCGAGGATCCGTTTCTGGACGGCCTGGCCTGGGAGATCAACGAACAGTCGGCGCGGCAATGCCGGCAGTGGGCCGATCGCGTCGCGAACGTGGATGGGCGGCCACGTTTCGTTGCCGGGGCGATCGGTCCGCTGACCGTATCGCTGTCGAATTCGCCCGACGCCGAGGACGCGGGATTTCGGGTCGTGACGTTCGACCAGGTCAAGGCTGCCTATCTACGGCAGGTGCGGGCGTTGATTGCTGGTGGCAGCGATCTGTTGCTGGTCGAGACCATCTTCGATTCGCTGAACGCCAAGGCGGCGTTGGTCGCCATTCAGGAGGTCTTTGCCGAGGATGGTCGCGAGCTGCCGGTGATGATTTCGGCGGCAGTGGGGCGGGGCGGCGAGACGATGATTTCCGCGCAGACCATCGAGGCGTTCTGGAATGCGGTGGAACACGTCAAACCGTTGTCGGTTGGCCTCAACTGTTCGCTGGGTCCCGATCTGATGTACCCGTTTCTGGCCGAGCTGGCGCAGAAGTCCAGCGCCGCGGTGTCGTGTTACCCGAACGCGGGCCTGCCGAATCCGCTGGCGCCGACCGGCTTCGACCTTGGCCCCGACGACATGGCCCGCTATCTGGGCCAGTTCGCCGATGCGGGCCTGGTCAACATCGCGGGTGGCTGCTGCGGCAACACGCCCGAGCACATCGCCGCGATCGCACGCGCGTTGGCGGGCAAGCCGCCGCGCGGGATGCAAACGCCGGGCGAAAAATCACGGCGCACGCGGGTTGCTCCGGTGGCCGCTACGCGCTCACCCGTCGGCGCTCCGATCACGGTAAGCGCTTCGGTGGCAGTGCCTGAACCGATCGCCCCGCTTCCGTTGCGGCTGTCGGGTTCACAACCGTTCAAGCAACAGGCGGGCGTGTACATCATGATCGGCGAGCGCACCAACGTGGCGGGATCGCCCAAGTTCGCCAAGCTGATCAAGGAAGGGAAGTACGAAGAGGCCGTCAGCGTGGCGCGCCAGCAGGTCGAGAACGGCGCCAACATCATCGACATCTGCATGGACGAGGGAATGATCGACGGCGTCGCGGCGATGTCGCGCTTCCTTTCGCTGCTGGGCAGCGAGCCCGAGGTGGCCAAGGTCCCGTTCATGGTCGACTCGTCGAAGTGGGAGGTCATCGAGGCAGGCATCAAGTGCCTACAGGGCAAGGGAATCGTGAACTCGATTTCCATGAAGGAAGGCGAGGACAAGTTTCGGCAGAACGCGCGCACGGTCTTGAAATACGGCGCCGCCGTGGTCGTGATGGCGTTCGACGAGCAGGGACAGGCCGCAACCTACGAAGACAAGATCCGGATCTGCGAGCGCGCGTACCGCATCCTGGTCGACGAAGTGGGTTTTCCACCCGAGGACATCATCTTCGACCCGAACATCTTGACCGTCGCCACGGGCATGGAGGAGCACAACAACTACGCGGTGGACTTCATCAACGCCACGCGCTGGATCAAGGCAAACCTGCCGCACGCCAAAATCAGCGGCGGCGTGTCGAACATCTCGTTCAGCTTTCGCGGCAACAACCGCGTCCGCGAGGCCATGCACTCGGCGTTCCTGTATCACGCCATCGCGGCGGGCATGGACATGGGCATCGTGAATGCCGGCATGCTGGAGGTGTACGAGGAAATAGCGCCGGAGTTGCGCGACCTGGTCGAGGACGTTCTGCTGAACCGGCGCCCGGACGCCACCGAGCGGTTGGTGGAATACGGCGAGCGGTTGAAGGCGGCTGACGCTGGTGGCGGAGCGGGCGCGGCCGAGAAGCAACAAAAAGAAGAGGAGTGGCGCAAGGGCACCGTCGAGGCGCGCCTGTCGCACGCGCTGGTCCGCGGCATCGACACGCACATCGACACCGACACCGAGGAAGCGCGTGCCAAGTTGGGCCGGCCGCTGTCGGTGATCGAGGGACCGCTGATGGACGGCATGGGCGTGGTGGGCGATCTGTTCGGTGCCGGCAAGATGTTCCTGCCTCAGGTGGTCAAATCGGCGCGCGTGATGAAGAAGGCGGTCGCCTATCTGACGCCGTTCATGGAGGCCGAGAAGGCCGCCAACGTCGCCGCGGGACGCGAAGTAAAGACGCAGGGGAAGATCGTGCTGGCGACCGTGAAGGGCGACGTCCACGACATAGGCAAGAACATCGTCGGCGTGGTGCTGGCTTGCAACAACTACCAGGTCATCGACATGGGCGTGATGGTCTCTTGCGAGAAGATCCTGGAACGCGCCAAGGCCGAGAAAGCCGACCTGATTGGCCTGTCGGGCTTGATCACGCCGTCGCTGGACGAGATGGCCCACGTCGCGCGCGAGATGGAACGCCAGGGGTTCAAGCTACCTCTGTTGGTTGGGGGCGCGACCACCAGCCGCGCGCACACAGCGGTCAAGATCGCGCCCCACTACAGCCAGCCGGTGGTGCACGTTCTGGACGCCAGCCGAGCCGTGCCCGTCACGACCAGCCTGCTTAGCGCCGAGAACAAACCGGCGTTTGTCGCGCAGCACCGCGCGGACTACGAAGAGCTGCGCAGGATTCACAGCACGCCCCGGCACAAGCTGGTGTCGCTGGAGACGGCCCGCGCGAACCGCACGCCGATCACGTGGCGGGCGGAAGACGTTTCATCGCCCGCGTTCACAGGTGTCAAGGTGTTGAACGACGTTCCGCTGGCGACGTTGCGAACGTACATCGACTGGACACCGTTCTTCCACACCTGGGAGCTGAAGGGCGTCTACCCGCGCATCCTGGAACACCAGAAGTACGGCGAGCAGGCGCGCACGATCTTCGCCGAGGGCAACGCGCTTCTGGACAAGATCGTGGAAGACAAGTTGCTGACGGCGCGCGGGGTGTACGGCCTGTTCCCGGCGAACGGCGTTGGCGACGATGTCCAGTTGTACAGCGACGGGGACCGCGGCACCGCTGGCGAACGATTCCATTTCCTGCGCCAGCAGACGGTGCGGGAAGCGGGCGAGCCGGCACGCTGCCTGGCGGATTTCGTCGCGCCGCGTGAATCAGCGTTGCGCGATCACCTGGGCGGCTTCGCGGTGACGACCGGCATCGGATTGAAGGAGATTTGCGACAGATTTCGCGCCGCCCACGACGACTACAACGCCATCATGGCCGAGGCGCTGGCGGATCGCCTGGCCGAGGCCTTCGCCGAATATCTGCACAAGGTTGTGCGTGAAGCATGGGACTATGGGCATGGCGAAAACCTGACCCCGGAGCAGTTGATCGCCGAGAAATACCGCGGCATCCGTCCGGCAGCCGGCTATCCCGCGTGCCCCGATCATACCGAGAAGGGCGCGCTGTGGCGCCTGCTCGACGTCGAGAAGAACACCGGCATGCTGCTGACGGAATCGTTCGCGATGTGGCCGGGGTCCAGCGTCAGCGGGTTGTACTTCGCGCACCCCGAGTCACGTTACTTCGCGCTTGGAAAAATCGACCGCGACCAGGTGGCGGACTACGCCGCGCGCAA
>JANOJB010000216.1:0-2435 GCA_031407985.1 Pseudomonadota bacterium
ATCTCCGAGTCTGAAAGACAAACTTTCGCGGCTTACCTTCCTTCAGGCGTGCACCTGGCTCGGTCCCGAGGGGGAGACCCTGATCCGGGCCGGCGCAAAGTACGATATCGACATTGCGGAGCAGGTGCGCCTTCTGGAGGACCAGTTCACCCTCACGCTGGCCGAGGCGGTGGCGACGATCTCGGTCGACCCGATGAGGCCCAGGTCGATGCGCCTCGCCTGCAGCGCTTGTTCGACGACATGTGAGCACCTGGGAGCCGCTCTCTCCCTGATTCTGGAGGAGAAACTCACTCTCGGGCTCTCGGTTCCGCCGCCGGAGCGAGTCCCGATCGAGAACCTGAGCGATACGGAACTCGTGGAGCAGGCTCTCAACGACCGGCGGGAGCGGGCCGAGACCGAAGCCATGACGCTGCGGGCGGCTGACAAATCCCAGCTCTGGAGCGATTACTCCGTCACCAGCGCCGTATCGGGGAAGACCTATCGCGTCGCTCTCCGGGGTTGGGAGCGCGGCGAGTCCTACTGCTCGTGCCCCGACTTCCGCATGAACACCCTCGGCACCTGCAAGCACATCCTGCAGGTGCTGGAGAAGGTCCGGAAGCGCCTCCCCAAATCGGTCAGGGAGAGGGCGTACACGCCGACGGGCATCGTGGTTCATTTGAATTACGGCGAAGAGCTGGAACTCAGAATGTACGCGCCTGGGGACCTCGAAGCAGCCGCGAGGAAGCTGGTCCGCCCCCTCAAGGGCCGGGCGATCACTGACCTGAAGGATCTCCTGTCGCGGGTACGGCGCTTGGAAGCGCTCGACCACGAGGTTGTCGTGTACCCTGACGCTCAGGAGTATATCGACGACACGCTGGCGCGGGAGCGGTTGCGGGCCAGGGCCGAGGAGATTCGCAAAGACCCTGCGGGGCATCCCCTGCGCAAAACGCTGCTGAAAACCGAACTCCTGCCGTACCAGCTTGACGGTATCGCTTTTGCGGTCGGGGCCGGCCGGGCAATTCTGGCCGACGACATGGGTCTGGGCAAGACCATCCAGGGGATCGGGACGGCCGAGCTCCTGGCGCGGGAGGCGGGCATTTCCCGGGTGCTCGTCGTCTGCCCAACCTCGCTCAAGGCCCAGTGGCGCTCCGAGATCGAGCGATTTTCGGCGCGGGATTGCCGGCTCGTGTTCGGCAGCGCTCCGGAGCGGGCGAAGCAGTACGAGAACCCCTCGTTCTTCACCATCTGCAACTATGAGCAGGTCCTGAGGGACATTCTTTCCATCGAGGCGGCCCGCTGGGATCTGATCATCCTGGACGAGGGCCAGCGCATCAAGAACTGGGAGGCCAGGACGAGCCGCGTCATCAAGGGACTGCGCTCGCGCTTCGCTCTGGTCCTCTCCGGAACGCCGCTGGAGAACCGGCTTGACGATCTGTTCTCGATCGTCGAGTTCGTCGACGACCGCCGTCTGGGGCCCGCGTTCCGCTTCTTCAACCGCTATCGGGTCGTGGACGATCGGGGAAAAGTCCTCGGCTACAAAAACCTCGACGATGTGCGATCGAAGCTGAAACCCGTGCTGCTGCGCCGCACGAGAGGCCAGGTGATGCGGGAGCTGCCGAAGCGGACCACGGACATCCGCCGGATTCCGCCAACGGCCGAGCAGCTCGATATCCACGATGCTCAGAAGCGGGTAATCTCGAGTATCGTCCGGAAGAGGTACATCTCGGAGATGGACCTGCTGCGGCTGCAGAAGGCGCTCCTGATGTGCCGGATGTCGGCCAACAGCACGTTCCTCGTGGACAAGAAAACTCCGGGCTACTCCAGCAAACTCACCGAGCTTGAAGTTCTGTTGGACCAGCTCACGGCGGAGGAGGGACGGAAGGTCATACTCTTTTCAGAATGGACGACGATGCTCGGCCTGGTGGAGCCCCTGCTCGGGAGCCGCGGCGTGAAGTACGTCCGGCTTGACGGCTCCGTGCCGCAGCAGAAGCGCCAGGGGCTCGTCCACCAGTTCCAGAAGGATTCCGACACCACGTTCTTCCTCACCACCAACGCCGGCTCCACCGGTCTCAACCTTCAAGCCGCCGACACGATCATCAACGTGGACCTCCCCTGGAACCCGGCGGTGCTCGAGCAGCGAATCTCCCGCGCCCACCGGATGGGGCAGAAAAAGCCGGTCCAGGTCTACCTGTTGGTGACCGAGGGGACGCTTGAGGAAAGTTTGCTCGGGACGCTCTCGGCGAAGCACGAGCTGGCGCTCGCGGCCCTGGATCCGGAGTCAGATGTGACGGCTGTCGATCTCTCCAGCGGTGTTGAGGAACTCAAGAGGAGACTGGAGGTCCTGATCGGCGCCAGGCCGGTTGCTCCCGTGTAAGTGAGTCAAAAACGGCAGGTCGAGGCAGAACTTGCGCTGGCCGAGCGCAAGCAGAAGATCGCTGCCGCCGGCGGTCAACTCC
>JANOJB010000237.1:0-3085 GCA_031407985.1 Pseudomonadota bacterium
CCAAGGTTGTGATCTTCGGCGAGGCAATGACCTTACTCAAACCGAGCAACTCGCCCGCCGACAACCGCACATCCAACAGCGCTCCATTCGCTTTCCCAATCGTGAACCCGGCACCAGGAGTTGCCACCAATCCACCGACTGTCGCGGGAAGATTTACCAGAAAATCACTTGATTGGGTTCCAAATGATCCAACATTTCCCGTCTTGAAGTTCGGCAGCGGGGCGGCGGCGGGGGGGGGGGGGGGGGGGGGGGGGGGGGGCGGGCGGGGGGGGGGGCCGGGCCCCCCCGCGGCAGGGTGATCGATTCGCCCACCGTCAGCGCAATGTCAGACTGACTGCCTTCCCGATGTAAGCAACCGTTTGGTCGGGGGCCGGCGAAAATGAAAAAGGCACCGCCTTGCTTCGGGTCAGAAGCACGATCTGAAAATGTCGCCGCGCCAGCATTCCGGCGAACACCCCCTCTCGCGCGCCAATGGTCAGCGTTCGCGTCGCATCGATCCAACGGATGGTGATGCGCGCGAAGGCGCCGCGTTCGTAGTCGTTGCTGATACCGTCGTCCTCGTACAATGTGAACGCGCCGTCGGCGCCCGTGTAGACGAAAAGCGCGATCGGGTCGGCGGGTTTTTCGCCCGTGTATTGCAGCTCGGGTCCCAGTGGGACGATCGATCCGGCGCGCACGTGCACGGGAATCTGGTCGTACGGTGCCGCTGCTTGCAGCGCGACCCCAACGCCCCCGGCACCTGTCGCGTTTGCGGCGCCAGGTCCACCGGCGGGCACCCCCGTCCAGAAGTCGTACCAGCCGCCGCGGGTCGCCGGCAGGTACACCGATCGCGCGCGCGCCTTGTAGGTCGTCACGGGACTGACCAGGAACGCAGGACCGAACATGAACTGGTCGGCGATCTGGCGCGCCTGCTTGTCGCCGCGAAAATCCATGACCAGCGGACGCAAGATGCTGCCGCCCTGCTGGGTCACGGCGCCGGCCAGCGAATAGACGTACGGCAACAACCGATAACGTAGGCGATCGAATTTCTTCTGCGCCTCGAAGGCGGGGCTTCCGTCGCCACCGAATTCCCACATCTCGCGCTTCGGTGCCTGACCGTGTACCCGCAGCAACGGCAAAAATGCCGCGTATTCGAACCAACGCGTGTTCAGCTCCCGCCATTCGTCCAGCGCCGCCGAACCGCGCGCCGCCGATGCGAACCGCCCCGGCACCGAGAATCCACCCGCGTCCAGCGTCCAGTACGGCATCCCGGAGATCGAAAATCCCAGCCCCGCCGGAATCTGTTTGCGCATCGCCGTCCAGGTCGACGAGATGTCGCCCGACCAGGACGCGGCGCCGTAGCGCTGCTGCCCGGCGAATCCGCTGCGCGTCAGAATGAACACGCGCTGCCCGGGCGCGGCCGCGCGCTGCCCTTCATAAATCGCCTGACTGTTCACCAGCGAATACGCGTTCAACACGCGCGCGCCGGTGCCAGCGCCGGTCGGGTGCATGTGGGTGGTATTGGTTTCGACCTGCGCGGCGACGCTGCGGAACGGGCCCTCGACCACCTCGGGCTCGGTGGCGTCCATCCACCAGGCGTCCACCTTCTTCGAGAACACGGCCTGGTTGATCTGCGCCCAGTACAACTGCCGCGCCGCCGGATTGAACGCGTCGTAGTAGGTGAACTGGTTGTTCAGGAAATCCACCTTCTTTTCGTCGAGGTTCGGTCGGTACAGAAAACCGGCAGCGGAAAGCGCGTCGAAATTCGCCGTGCCCGTATAAAACTTGGGCCACACCGAAATCATCAGGCGCGCGTGGTGGCGGTCGTGAATTTCGCGCACCCAGGCCGCCGGATCAGGGAAACGCTTTGGATCAAAGATGTGTGATCCCCACGTGCCTTCCGGCCAGTAGCGCCAATCCTGAACGATGGCGTCGACGGGGATCCCGCGCGACCGAAAACCGGAAAGTACGTCCAGGCTTTGCTGCGCGGTCGTGTAGCGTTCGCGGCACTGCCACAGCCCGAATGCCCAGCGCGGCGGCATGGTAGCCGGGCCGGTCAGTTGGCGGTAGCCGGCGATCACACGGTCGGGATCGGGTCCGTACACAAACGTGTAGTCGACACCGTCGCCAACGTTCGACCACAAGGACGTCGCGCGGTTCGCGACCGGAGGCTTCCACAACAGGCGCACGATGTTGACGCCGATGTCGCGCGTCCATTGCAGTTGCACGGCAACCGGGCGGCCGGCGGTCAGGTGAACGCGCGCGATGTCTTCATTCGGCAGCCAACCCTGCCGCCAGTGATCGATGACCAGCTTGCTGTCGACGCGCAGCTTGATGTCGCCGGCCGAATAGGTGCGGAAGATGTAGTCGCCGGTGACGGGCGGCGTGACAGTGCCGGACCAGTTGACCGTGCCGCTGGTTTTGGTCGTGGCAACGTCGCCGGGTTGCTGCGCGCTGGGATCGGGCACGGCCGGCGTGACGGGCACGGCGGGTGTGCCGGGCACGGCGGGCGTGACGGGGGTCGGCGCGGCGCGCGTGAGTGCGGGCGCACCGCCAACCCCAGCGCTGGCCGCAACGGGAACCACAGCCGGCGCGGACGCAGCGGGAACCGCGACCGGCGCTGACACGGGTGGAGCATAAAGACCAGTCACGCCGGGCAGCGGCACGGCGTCCGACAGATCGCCGAAGCGCGTGAACGATGTGTTGTCCCAGAGGATTCCGTATCCGCGGCTGGACACCAGAAACGGAATGAAGATCTCGGTGTTGTACTGCCGCAGGTCGAGATCGTGGTCCTTGATGTCGATCAAATCCTGCTGGTGCTGACCAAGCCCGTGCAGCGATTCGTCGGCGTTCGGTTCCCACTGCTGGCGAACGTGGAACGTCTGCTCGCCTTGCACCTGCGCCGGGGTCAAAGTGCGCCCGCCGGACCGTTCCGAAAGAATCGGGCGATCGGCGACATCGCGAAACTGAACCGCGCCGCTTTTCAAATCGACGCGAACCTTCAATTCGGATGTCGCGACCGTCGCGATGCCCGCCTCGGTTGTCATCTTCCACGGGGTCGCGGCACAGCGTTTCGCCCAGGTCGCCAGCGTGGGGCGGAAGAACA
>JANOJB010000250.1:0-9151 GCA_031407985.1 Pseudomonadota bacterium
TCCGCTTCGGATCAATGAACCTGCACCCCCCGCCGTCCACGACGGTGCAACCCCGAAAAGAGTACGACCATGATCAGAGTCCTTGCCGCCATCGCCTGCGCCACGATCGCCGCCGGCGCGTGCGCCGCCGATCCCCAATACAAACACGCCGACGCGGGAACGGGCTCCAGCGGAGGGTCGCTGGGAAGCGGCGGCGCTTCCGCGGGTGGAACCGGGGGCGGCACGGGCGCCGGCACCGGAGGCGCCGCACCCCTGGCCGATACGACAACCCAAAGCTACGACGCCGACGATCCCAACATTCAGTACACGGGGCGTATCACCTTCACCAACCCGAAGCAGCCCCGATTCGACCTCGGCGCGACAACCATAACCGCGCGCTTCACGGGAACCGCGGTTGCGGTTTCTCTGAAGGACGAATTTCGCTACGGCAAATACGTCAACAGCTACCAGGCGATCATCGACGGTCAGCCGGTCATGATCGTGGTTCCGAAGGCGAACGTCACGAAATACGTGATCGCCAACGCTTTGGCGGCGGGCGATCACCAGATCACGTTGGTCAAACGCACCGAGGCCGCGGCGGGCAGTGGTTTCTTCCTGGGATTCTCGTTCGCGGGCGCGATCCTTCCGCCCCCGGCACGGCCCACCCGCCGCATCGAATTCATCGGCGATTCAATCACGGCCGGCGCCGGCATCGATGCCGCCAACGGCGCGATGGCCTGCAATGCACAACCCGACGGTTGGGGACTGCCGGTTGAAAACGCGTACAAGGCCTACGGTCCGGTGATCGCGCGGGCGCTGGCGGCCGAGGTCCACGTGGTCGGCGTATCGGGCATCGGACTGGTGCGGAACTACAGCAACATGTACGACGCGCGAACCATGCCCCAAGTCTACGATCTGTACGCCCCCCAATTGATGGACACGGCCGCCTTCATGCAGCCGCGGTGGGACGCGACACAACGAATGACGTGGGTCCCGGATGCCATCGTGATTGGCCTTGGTACCAACGACTTCGGGCAGGGCGATCCCAGCGACACGACACAGGTGTATCCCCACCCCGCCATGACCGCGCAGATGTTTGCCGCCGGTCACATAGCGTTCGCCACCACCCTGCGGGGGTATTACCCGAACGCGCACATCTTCCTGCTGTCCAGTCCCGCCGTGGACAACGCGGCCCTCGGTTCAGCACTGACCATGGCCGAAGCACACTTCACCGCAGCCGGGGATACCAAGGTCCATCAGTTTGTTATCCCCCGTATCGCGGGGCGAGGTTGCGGGACGCACCCCGACGCCGATCAACACGCCGAGATCGCGCGCCTGCTGACCCCGATCATCGCGCAAGCTTTGGGTTGGTAGCGGACCGCCGCGCCTCCGCCGTCATGGGCTGATCCGCGCCGCCCAGCCGCCGCCGGGAGCCAGCTTCACCTTCAGGCGCGTCGTCTTGTCGACGGGGCCCGTGGTCTTGCGGCAGTCGCTGCCGTTGCGTTCGGCGGTGGGACCGTCTTCATGGGCGGTCATCTTGAAGGCGCCCGCGCCTAGGAACGACAGATCGATGGACAGCTCGCGCGGCGTCCAGTCGGTCATCGCGCCCACGTACCAGTCGCGTCCCTTGCGGCGCGCGATCACCACGTAGTCCCCTATGCGGCCGTCCAGCACCCGCGTTTCGTCCCACACCGTTGGGACCGGACCCAGGAATTCCATCGCCTCGGGCTCTTTCATGTAATTGGTCGGCGTGTCCGCCAGCATTTGCAACGGGCTTTCGTAGACCACGTACATGGCCAGTTGGTGCGCGCGCGTGCCCAGGCTCATGGGTTCCTTGAAGTTCACCTTGAAGCTGGCCTGCGTGGCGTTGACCATCGCGCCGGGCGTGTAGTCCATCGGACCCAGCAACATGCGCGTGAAGGGCAACGTGACGTTGTGCTCGGGGTCGGTGGCATTGCTCCACTTCAGGTGCTCCATGCCCTGCACACCCTCGGTCGTCATCAGGTTCGGCCAGGTGCGCGTCAACAGCGCGGGCCGAATGCCGCCGTGAAAATCCGCCAGCATCTTGCGTTTGGCCAGCTCGCGGCACACGCGATGATAAAAATTCATGACCTTCTGATCGTCGCGCTGCATGAAATCGATCTTCACGCCGCGCACACCCCATTTTTCGAACTGGGCCAGCGTGGGCTCCAACTGATCCTCGAACGTCTTCCAGATCACCCACAGAATCACGCCGACCTTCTTCTGGCGCGCGTACGCCAAGATTTCGTTCATGTCGATCTGGGGCACGACCTTTTTCAGATCGCCGGGCTTGTACCAGCCTTCATCCAAGACGATGTATTCGATGCCGTAACGTGACGCGAAATCGATGAAGAACTTGTACGTCTGCGTGTTCACGCCGGGTTTGAAATCGACGCCGCGCAACCCCAGGGCGTTCCACCAGTCCCACGCCACCTTGCCGGGGCGAATCCACGACGTGTCTTTCACCTCGGACGGCCTGGCCAGCAGATAAACCAGCGTGCTGGCGACAAGGTCGGTGTCTTTTTCGGCGACACCCAGAATGCGCCAGGGGAACGACCGCGTCCCGCGGGTCACCGCGATGTAGTCGGCGGCTTTTTCGACCTGGAAGTCACGGTCCTTGACCAGTTTCTCTTTCAGCGGATACGGCGGAAAGATCGCCGACAGACCCGGGCCGTTTTGCCCGCGCAGCCACAGACCGGGGTAATCGTCGACGTCGGATTCGGCGATGGCGACCTTCGGTCCCGCGACGGTTTCCACGACGGCCGGCAAACTGGCCATTGCCGCGGGCGGAATGTCGCCCAGACGCAGGCGCTGAAAAATCCGTTCGTTGTGCGAGAAGAAACTGTCTTCCTTCGGGTAGTAGACAGTCGTGTCGGCAGCAAAATTGAAGCCGGCGTCCTCGCCGTAAACCTTCACGTCGCGCGCCGGCAGCGTGGTTTCGAAGCGATACGCGACGCCCTGGTCGTAGGCGCGGAAGACCACCGCGTAGCCGCCTTCGCAATCCAGGCGCAGTTGGTTGTATCTGTCCACCAGCACGGCGGCCTTCTGACGAACCGGCGGCTCGATCAAGCGATCGACGTGTTGCCAACGCGTGTTGGTGATCCTGGGCGCGGCGCCCAACCGAACGTGGTCGATATCCATCGACAAAGTCGCGCCGCGCAGCAGCGGCTTGCCGTCAAACGATACGTCGTAGGCCAGGCGGGCCCCGACCTCGACAGCTATTTCAATGCGCCCGTTGGGGGAAGCCAGATGGTGCGTCGTCGCGGCCCCCGCACGACCCGGTACAATGACACCGACGGCCGCGACGGCCCCGACGATCGCCATGCGGGCCAACCGCGCTGCGGTTGGGGATCTTCGTCCCGGCCTTTTCTCTGAACTTTCCGCCTTGATTTTGATGCTCACTGATTTCCCCTATCTGCTTTCTGGCGTTCGACAGCACCCGCGGGACAACGTTTACCCCAGCCCGCCAGGTGGTGCGATCTCCCGCACTCGACGGACACGGGGTATCGGACTAGCTTTCGCGCATGCGCGAGATCCCGATTCAAAACAGGGCGCCCCGATCCCGGCGCGGGCGAATCCCCACGGGCATGGGAATGGCGATCGCCGCCGCGACGATCTTTGTCGGCTGCGCCAAGCAGCCGACCGAGATCCTGACCGAGATCAGGACTGATCCCACGGTCCCCGCCCTGCTGGTCCTGCAGTACACGATAACCAGCGCTTCGGGCCCAACGCGCACGTTCACGTCTTCGGTGGTCTCGCTGGCACCCGGTGACGCCGCCGCACCCGCGCCCTTCTTTTTTCCGATGACCATGCGCATGGGACCGCTGGCCGGCTGGTCCGGCGCCGTCGAGATCACCCTGAACGGCCGTGACTGGGACACCGACAGGATCATCGCGACGGGGACGACCACCGCCGAAGCGGTTCCCGAGACCAGCACCCGAGCCACGCTGACCCTGACCGCCGTCAGCGATCCCGGTGGCGGCGACGGAGGCACGGACGGAGGCACGGACGGAGGCACGGATGCCAGCAGCGATGCCGGCTCGGGGGCAGACGCTGACGACGACGCGACCTCGGACGACGCCCCATCCGATTCTTGATTCAGGCGGCCGGAATCAGAACTCGAAAACCTTCGTTCGTCGCGGCGCGTGCAAGATCGCCATCGGCGGTGACGAGATCCCGGCCACGCGGGCGCTCGCGGGTCAGCACCAGCGCGGCGGCCAGTTGCAGGGCGTCCGCGGCGCGCAGTGCGTGCTGACCAAGAAGACGCTCGGCTCGATCCCGAACAAGATCGATGTCCATGATCTCGCTGCACCGTGGCCAGAGATCCGCGATTCGGGCCAGCGCCTTCGGCACCTGGGCGACCGCCAGATCGCCCTCGCGCGAGCGACGCCAGATCGCGGAAGTCATCTCGGTGCGCGTGAGAGCCCAGACCACAACCTCGGCCTTGTCGCGAAACAGGCGCCGGCACGCGACACTTCTGGCCTCCTCGACCACCAGGGGAACCAGCGCCGAGGTATCCCAGAACCTCACCATCCAGCGCCTCTTTCGGCCGCGACGGTATCGGATGAGGGTTTGCCGCTCAGCTTGGGCCCCGGACGCAAAAGCGCTCCCGAGCCACCGCCGGAGCCCCGCCGCAGGATTCCCTGGCGTTCCAGATCCGCCAGGTCCTTGTCACCGGCCGCGTCGTGGACCGCGACCGCCACCGGAACCAGATCAGCCGCGGGGACACCGCTGACGAAGATGCGAACCCGACCGCCCCGACGAACGTAGTCGACGTATCGGGATAAGTCGTCTTTGGCTTTCGCGAGATTGGCTATCTTCATATGGCTAGCATAGCCAGACCTTCGGCCTCCCGCCATTGTCCGGGTCCCCCAAACCGGGATCGCGGGACACGGTCGGCGAAGAGGCGCGTCGGGCTAACACGGTTGGTCGGAACCCGGCGTCGTGGGGAGTGAGAATTCAGCGTAGCGCGGTGCGCTACTGACAATGACGCGAAGGAATCGCTCCGAGCGGGCACTCACCCAAGAATGCATGACCCGCGAACCGCCCGGATCGATGCTTACCCGTTGGTTGAGACATGGAAGACACACGCACCCTCCGCGTTCCCGGCATCCTGGGTCTGGCGACCATCGCGTTGAGCCTTGCGGCCGTTCCGTCGACCGTGCGCGCCGGGGTGGCCGGATGCCCGCCCGCGGCAATCGTGCGTGGCGGCGCCACCACCATGGTGACAGCGGTGGTCGCCATTCTGCGGCAACACGGCGTTGCGTCCCGGCCGCCCGCGTGCGCGGGTCGCGTGGTGCGGGCATCGCTTGACCCCGCTGCGGGCACACGGTTCCACCACCTTCGCATCGACGACGGTTTTGGCAGGACCAGCGATCGCAAGGTCACGGACGCCCGGACTGCGGCCAGCTTGATTGAAACCTGGGCATTGGCCGAGGACGCGTCCCTGTTGTCCCCCAAGCCACACGCGGCGGAGTTGCCGTCGCCAGCACCAACGTCGATCGACGTCGGTGCAAGTCTGGCGGCCTCCGCGGACGTCCCAACGGCGGAAGCCACGTGGAGGGTAGCCGCAACGGTCGACGTGTCGACGGACATGGACGGTTTCGCCGCCTACGGCGCGGCCGCGACCGGTTGTGGCCGGGTCGGGCCGATCTGCGTCGGGGGCCGGGCACGGATCGCGAGCGGCAGCCAGGCCACCGTCTTGCCTGGCTTCGATCTCACCAGAAACACGGCAGCGTTTCTCGCGATTGCGTCCCTACCCATCACCTGGCGGCGTTTCACGGTCGCGCCCCTCGTGGGTCTTGGCGGCGGATGGGCACGGATCAGCGGACTGCCAGATCCCATCACCGTTGCGCGCGACGACGTCAGCATTCGCGCCGAGGCAGCCGCGATCGTGGGTTTGCGGTTGGCGACGAACTGGTCGGTTCTGGCCGAGGTGGGCGTCGCGGCCGGGCGACGCGTGTCCGGGGATCCCAGCGACCCCCTACAGGCGCGCTTGACGCCTCCACCAGACTTCACAGTGGGCGCGGCGGTCGGAATCGAGTACGCGCGATGACGGACAAGGTGATTCCTTTTCGTCGCCTCGAACGACAGGGTGCCAGCGACGAAGATCTTCTGTCCGCGTCCGCCGCGGGCGACAACAGGGCGGTCGAGGAATTGTTCCAAAGACATGGCAATCGGGTGCACCGTATCCTGGTTCGTCTTCGTTGTTGCGATCGCAAGGATCTCGATGATCTGGTGCAGAACACATTCATCGAGGTGCAACGATCGGCACACAGGTTCGATGGCCGCGCCAGTGTCTCGACGTGGATCATCGGTATCGCGATGAACCTTGTCCGTCACTACGTGCGTGGCGAACGCCGACGCCGGCTGGCGATGGCGGCCGTCGCCGAGGAGGCACCGGCCGCGCGCCCGCAAGAGCCGGACGACTGGGCGGCGCAGCGCCAGCTGGTCGGCCGGTTGCAGGTGGTATTCGAAAGCCTGCCAACAGAGCTGCGGATGGCCTTCACGCTGTGTGACATCGAAGGTATGCGGGGGGTCGATGTCGCGCGCACGCTGGGTCTTCCCGAGGGAACCGTGTGGCGGCGTCTGCACGAGGCACGTCTGCGCCTGCGCGCGGGCCTGGCAGAGGAGGCGGACCGATGATGGGGCCGGGCCGGCTGCTGCGGCGTGTGCGTGGCTGCCCACCGGGGTGGCGGATCACGCGCGCGGTTTCCGACCCGCACGACCCGTTGCGCGCGCACATCGAAGGATGCGCGTGGTGCGCCGCCGCCTACAGGGATCTGCGCGAGCTGGTCCATCGTGCCGATGTCCTGGCCACCACCGATGACATGAGCCCCCAAACCAAGCAGGCCATTTCGACACGATTGCTCGTCGGTAGCGCCCCGTCGTCAGCGCCCCGCGTGCGAAGAGCCGTGCCGCATCTTTGGCGTGGCGCCGTGGGTGCGGCCGCGCTGGCGATCGGTGGGGTGCTCTGGACCGTCTGGGCTCCGCCCGGCACCAAAGGCGATGCGCATCTGGCTGACTCTCGCCCGCCGTCGGTCAATCGTGCCGCGTCCACGGCAACGCTGGATGTCGCGCACGAAACGCAAACCCCGCCCAAATCCCGGGCATCGGTACGCGCCCTGGCAGCCGCGCGTTTCACCAGGGTTTCAGCGCCCCCGGACGAGCGCATTCTGTTGCGCGAGGGAGTCATCGTTCTGGACGTGGTCCGGCTGGTGCGTGGCGAACGATTTCGCGTCGTGACCGACGATGCCGAGGTGGAAGTGCGTGGCACCCACTTCGAGGTGTCGGCTTCCGGCGGCCGGCTGATCGCCGTGCGCGTGACCAGCGGACGGGTCCAGGTCACGTCCAGGGCGGGCGCGCTGGCAATGTTGGAGGCGGGCGACGAATGGGTGGGGGGAGCTGCGAGTCCGGCGACCGCCGTGGCCGCCCCGACCGACTCGACCGACCCACGTACCGGCAGCGGCGATTGGCACGCCGGCACGGGCGCCGATTCGTCCCAGCGAACGAAACCGGCACGTCGCGGATCGCCACCAATCCGTGATCGCGAGGGCCCACGCAGAAGCACCGGTGCGCCTGGTACCGCCGATCGGCCGCGCCCCTCCGCGGTCACGGCCTCGTTCGATCGTGGGTGGTCTCTGTTGCGCAAAGGCGACACCCAAGAGGCAGCGGCGGTTTTCGCCGAGGTCGAGAGCGCGGCGGGCGGCGGTTCTCTGGCCGAGGATGCGGCCTACTGGCGCGCCGTCGCGATCGCTCGCGGCGGAGACTCCGTGGCGGCGCGAAACCTGTTTGCCGAATTCCTGCGGCGCTTCCCCGCGTCCCCGCGCCGTGGCGAAGCGTCGGTGGCTCTAGGCTGGATTCTCTTGGAGTCGCGAAGGACGGACGAAGCGCGGTCCGCATTCGAACGCGCGGCCGCGGATCCTTCCGCGCCGGTCCGCGCCAGCGCCGCCGAGGGCCTGAGGCGCACCGGCACTCCCTGAACGGGTCCCACCCGGCTGCCGGGCGGTCCTTCCTTTTTTTTGCGATTCGCCGCGAAGGAAACCAAGGGCACGGGCACCAACCTTCATGCACACGATGCACACGCGCAGATTGGGTCGGGGTGGCACCTTGGCCACCACGTTGATTTTCCTATCGGGACTGGCCGGATGCGGCGGCAGCACATCGGGGGGCGGTAGCGTCGGCGCCGCCGGTGGTGGTACGGGAACGGGCGGGAGAACCGGCAGCGCCGGAACGTCGGGTGCCGGCACGGGAGGAAGCAACAACGCAACCGGCGGATCGGGAGCGGGCACGGGAGGCAGCAGCTCGGCAACCGGTGGCGCCGGCACCGGCACCGGTGGAAGGAGCGCCGGAACGGGTGGCGCCAGCACCGGCACAGGTGGTCGCGGCAACGGTACCGGCGGCAACGGAGGCAACACCGTGGGCACCGGTGGTCGCTTCGGAGGCAACGCCGGCAACACCGGCATCCCCGACGGAGGAATCCCGGACGGAGGCCTTCCCGACGGCTTCAGCTTGGACGGTTTCAGCCTAGACGGGTTCAGCTTGGACGGCTTCAGTCTCGACGGCTTCGGCGGCCGTGGCCAATGAGCAGGCACGGGACACTCCAATGAGCCGCTGTGCTTTTGCGATCGGTGTTTTGGGCTTTGTAGCGCTGTTGTTTTCGACGTTTTCGGTCGGTTGCAGCGGCGGCGATACAAAGTCGGGCACTGATGGCGGCGCGGCCACAGGCGGGCAGTCCGGTGCCAGCGGTGGCTCCGGGGGTCGGACGGGTGGCGCCGGTGGCGGCATCAACCGGGACGGCGGTCCGCCCGACGCTTTCAACCTGGACGGGCTCGACTTCGATGCGATTGCCGCCGATCTCGGCATCACGTCGTGCGCCGGCACCGTGAGCAACGGCGCGCCCTGCACGTCCGCGGGTGATCAAGCTTGTCGTCCCGCGTCCGGAGGCAACATCTGCGTTTGCCAGTCCGGGGGGACCTGGATGTGTTTCTGATTCGGTTGCTCGTTCTCGACAAAGGTGGGTAGGGGGTGGGGGTGGGGCGGCCCCGCCGCGGGGGGGGGGGGCGGGGCGGGCCGGGGGGCGGTTATCCCCCCCCCCGCGCCAAATGGATCAATAAATACAAAACCGGTTTGCACCACCATGGTGGGGGGG
>JANOJB010000275.1:0-10302 GCA_031407985.1 Pseudomonadota bacterium
AGCGGGATACCGGGGTCGAACCGGCGACATTCAGCTTGGGAAGTTCCGAAGAAACCGTCCCAGAGCGTGTCCGGAGGTTGCAAGAAGTTGGAATCATTCAAGGCGAGCCGCGAGGCGTTGTCCGGGAATCGCTAGATTTTGGTCCAGTTCCCTTTCCGTTTGTTACCCGGTTGCTACCCGACGAGTCGCAGCAAGTGCTGAATGCTGGGGGTTCGACAGCTCCCGTCGAGCGCTTGATGTGTGTCGTGGAAGTCGCGGAGCAGCTCGGGGTGAAGCCGATCACCGTGTACCGGCTCTGCGCGAAGGGACGTCTCACGCACGTGCGCGTGTTAAACGCGATCCGAGTCGCGCCGTCGGCGATCGCGGAGTTCCTGGAGGGGCAAACCGACCCGTCTTGAGCGCGTCCATACAGTGGACGCCGGAAGTGAGCTTGAGTGTTGCGTTGCCCTTGACACTCCCCATTTCCGAGTCGCCCAGGTAATTCGGTCACCTGTTGGCCGGCTGATTCGCTTACGCACCTCGGTTCCTGAGTTGAGGAGGCGTGTTTCCAACAGAGCCCGCGTTGGCAATCAGGGGACCAACTTGATCAGGATGCCGTCCGATGGCCCTTGGGGCGTCATCTCGCCAGTTCCAAGATCAAGAGGGGCGGTGAAGCTACCTCCCAGCCACAGACTCTCCCTGCTCAGGGCCATGGAGAGCCCCAACCCCGGAGCGCCGAGCGTGCGAGCCCAAACGATATCTCCGGCCAGGTCAAGCCGCTCCAGATAGAACGATCCGCCTCCCAACGTCGTGCCAGACGTAAGGTCCACGGGACCGGGGAAGGTCTCACCGCCTACGATAAGCCCGCCAGCGTTGTCGGTCGCGACCCGGGCGGCGCCCATCGTCCCGCTCAGCGATCGCATCCACCGGCAGTCCCCGTCGACGGCGAAGGCGACCACGAACGTAGCGGCGTCCCTGGAAAGCGCCCCGCAACCAAAGTTTGCTACCTGACCGTCTGGCACGTTGGCTCCTACCACAATCACGTCTCCGTTCGTCTGAATCGCCACGCCCGAGGCCCGGGGCCCCAGAAATGTCTTGTTCCAACGAAGCGCCCCGGACGCGTCATGGGACTGCACAAACGTTTCCGTTCCAGCGTTGCCAGTACCTGGAATCATCACACCCCTGCTACCAACGACCACGGCGGACCCATCCGCGCCGATGGCAATGTTCGTTTGACTGTTTGGGATGTCAACCATCCATCGAAAACGGTCCTCGGGATCAAATTGAACGAGCTTTGAGAACAGCTTTGTCGGTCCGCTGCCAACGTCGACGGTTCCAGAACCTCTTATGGTGAACAGGATGTTGCCGTCATCGTTTGTCGCCAGACCGTCGATCCAGTTTGAACCGTCTCCGAGGCCAAACTGCGAGACTGCCATCAGACCGCCCGAGCCGCTGTAGGTCGCAAGAAAGGAGTCGGCGAATCCACCCCTGGCGGTTCGAGGGCCGTTTCCAAAGTCAATCGGATCGGAAATCTGTCCGGCGATCACAACCCCCTTGCTTCCTCGCGAAGCGACTCCGAAGACCCCAGGCGCGACGGGAAAACTGCGAACCCACTCAAGCGCCCGGTCGTCACCAAAACGGGCCAGGAAAACGCCCGCCGGAATGGCCCGTTCCCCGAACGTTGCAGCCTCCTGTGTTCGGCCAAGTGCATAGACTGTGTCGCAGTCACCAGAGGCGATCCATCCTGTCGAATCCATTCCGGCACCGCGGAGAAGACGGGCCCAAAGGAGGCTTCCTCGCGCGCTGCCAGGAGCAGGCGTTTGCCGGCAATCTTCCGATCC
Organism: Pseudomonadota bacterium; assembly: GCA_031407985.1. Classification (GTDB taxonomy): domain Bacteria; phylum Myxococcota_A; class Polyangia; order Fen-1088; family Fen-1088; genus FEN-1088. The sequence continues at coordinate 1,821 of JANOJB010000275.1, forward strand.
ACCGACCCCACCGGTCCCACCTCCGCCACCCCCAGTCGCGGCATTTCCCCCGCGTCCGGCGTGACCCGCGTCTCCGCCGGTCGCCGTGGTGCCGCCAGTTCTCCCCACGTCACCACCCGACGATGCCCCGTCCCGTGAGCCGGCCGGTTTCTGCAGCCCGCATGCGGCGGGTACAAGCAGAGCGGCGAGGGTCGCAATCGTCGTCGCGATCATCCCCTGTCGAAGGGATTGTGCTCCAAGATCTGGATCGGCGGTTGGCGAGATTGGCATGGCAGCTACTGTCTGAGGAGGAACGTGTTTCCGGCCATGACCTGATTCTGGTAGAGGCTGATCACTCGGAAGCGCGATCCGGTGCCGGTTCGTCCCGTCCCCGAGTCGTAGCGCAGGCCGATCGTCCACGTCTGACCGAACGGGATCGGGATTTGCTGATTCAGCTCGGTTCCCGTGACAGGATACAGAACGGTCGAAAGGCCCGCTGCGGTCGCGGCCGATTTTTCCGACGCAGTCAGGGCCCGACACGCCGGCAAGGCAGACAGCGCCGTCGCGAGCCCGCTCAGAACCTTGACGTCCGGCCGCAGTACCAGATCACGGGCGTAGTAAGAGCCGGCGAACGTCCCGCCGTTACTGCCCAGGATCAGCTGCGCCGTGGGCGCGACGATCGTCCCCGTGAACGAGGTCTCCACGACGACATCGTTTGGGCCGACGGCGATCAGCAACAGGTCGGGTGGAGCATTGGAGACGGTGCGATCGGTGCCGCGGAAGGTGAAGCCCTGACGCGTGTAGATCGTCGTCGGTCCAGCCGTCTGATCCAGCAGCAGCGTCGACTGCGGCTCGAAGGTAAGTGCGTCCATATAGTAGACGCCGGACGTGAGCCTGAGCGTTGCGTTGCTCTTGACGGAGACATTGCCGAGCCGGCCGGGCGACTCGGTCGCCTGCTGGCCGGGCTGAATGTCCCGGTTGCCCCCGGACACGGTCGGCCATGCGATCGTCCAGCTGAAAATGTCAGCCGGGCCCAGCGTCATTTGATGGACGCCGCCCTGAATGGTGATTCCGTTCTGCTGCGTCAACGTCCCACCCAGGTTTACGTCGCCCGCCACCGTGGCCCGTTCTCGCAAGAAGACGTTCCCGATGCTCCAGACCGTGCCGACCCTAGCATCCGCGCCGACCGTGAGCTGTCCCGAACCGGCGTTGGCGATCACGCCCCCAGCAGCGGAAACCACCGCGCGATCCGCGATGTCGAGTGCTCCGTTCGCGGACAGCGCGACCTTTCCGGCCACCAAACCCTTGGGAACGGAAATCGCGACTGCGGTGGACGAGTTGGCCGTTACACCACAGCGGTATGGGCCAGCTGTCGACCCGGTGCCCGTTCGTCCCATACCGCGCCGGCACGACGAGATCCAATCACGGTGCCAGTTTCAATAGAAAACCGTCGGTCGGACCCTCGGGCGTCAGCAGGCCACCGCCGAAATCGATCGCCGACGTGTAGCTGCCGCTCATCCAGACGCCAGTCGAGGCGAGCGCGAGGCCGAAGAGTTCGACCGCGAAAGGTTGGTCTGCACGACCCAGCGCGCGGCCCCATAGGATCGTTCCCGCGGAGTTCAAGCGGGCGACGAACAAGTCCCCGCCCGCTCCGACGGCGCTACCCGAAGCGATGTCCGTCACCTCCGCAGAGCTCGTTTGCGCCGCGATGACAAGGTTGCCGGCGTCATCAACTGCCACATGGGTCGTGTCGCCGTGGGTTCCGGCAAACGTTCGCATCCACTGACAAGCGCCATCGACAGCGAGCCCGACCACGAAAGTGGTCGCCTCCGCTGGAGTCATTCCGCACCCGAAGTTCGCCTCGGGGGCGAACGGATCGCCAGCGTCGTAGGCCGCGCCCACGATGATCGTCTCTCCGTTCGGTTGCATGACGATGCCCGACACGCGCGATCCGATGAACGTCTTGTTCCAACGCTCGGCGCCCAACGGGTCGTGCGACACGATAAAGGCTGCCGGTTCCGACATGCGGGGCGTCGGAACCGCTACCCGCCGGTTCCCGACCACTGATGCCGCCCCGTCTCCGCCCAGGGCGATCATTGTGAAGTCGTTTGCCTTACCAGCAATCCAACGCACCCGACCATCGGGCGCAATCTGAACCAACTTCGGCAGCGTGGTCGGACCCTGCCCGACATCCACGTTTCCTGCCCCGACCACGGAAAAGAGGATTCCGCCGTCAAGACTTGTGGAGAGAGCCTCAATGGAGTCCGAAAAGCGATCTCCGTATTGCGCGAACCCAACCAAGACACCACCGGTGTCGTAACGGGCCAGGAACCCGTCCCCGCCCAGGCCACCACGAGTGCCGTTGCCGAAATCGACGCCTCGCGAGAACGCCCCGCTCAAGGCAATTCCCGACGGCAGCGAGCCTATCCCGCTAACTTCGACGTCACCAGAAAAGGATCGCAACCATCTCGTCCGGTCCGCCGATGTCACGCTGGCCACGAAGGCTCCGGAAACCAGCGACCCTTCCCCGAACGATGTCATCTGTCCTGCGCGGCCGGAAACCTCGACCCCACCGCAACTGCTCTTTGTCAAACGGCCGACATAGTCGGCACCGGAGCTACTGAGCTGCCTCGTCCAGACGAGCGTTCCCGGTGCCAGGCCAATTGGCAATGCGTCTTCGCAATTGTCTCGACCGCCGATCCCGCCCCCGTCCCTGGCAGCCGCACCACCTCCAGCACCCGCGCCGCCATCAATGCCGCCTTCGTTCCCCGACATTCCTCCTGTGCTCCCATACATCCCTCCGGACGAGCTGTCCCCTGGGCCAATCGCCTTTTGCGTCCCACAGCCGACTAGGACGAGAGGCAGAATGATCATGGTGGTGGGCAGCCCCGATTGAAACAGAGATCCGGAAAGGCGCACTCTCGACATGTCATTGCCTCAGGAGAAAGGTGTTTCCGCCCATGACCTGATTCTGGTACAGGCTGATCACGCGAAAACGCGAGGCGGTGCCCGTTCGCCCTGTTCCCGAGTCATAGCGCAGCCCGATCGTCCATGTTTGGTCGAATGGGATCGGCAACTCCTGATTCAGCTCGGTTCCCATGACGGGGTAGAGAACGGTCGAAAGACCGGCAGCGGTCGCGGCCGACTTTTCCGACGTCGTCAGGGCCCGACACGCCGGCAGGGTGACAATTGCCGTGGAGATCCCTTCCAGGATCTTGACGTCCGGTCGTAGCACCAGATCTCGGGCGAAATATGAACCAACGAATGTTCCTCCGTTGCTCCCCAGCGTCAGTCGCGCGGTCGGCGCGACGATCGTCCCAGTGAACGACGTCTCCACGACGGCATCGTTCGAGCCGACGGCGACCAACAGCAGATCCGGCGGGGCATTGGACACGGTGCGATCGGCCCCCCGGAAGGTGAAGCCCTGACGTGCGTAAATCGTCGTCGGTCCAGCAGTCTGATCGAGCAGAAGCGTTGACTGTGGTTCGAATGTGAGCGCGTCCATATAGTAGACGCCGGAAGTGAGCTTGAGCGTGGCGTTGCTCTTGACGGAGACATTTCCAAGTCGCCCAGGTAATTCGGTCACCTGTTGACCGGGTTGAATGTCTCGGTTGCCTCTGGATACCGTCGGCCAGGTGATCGTCCAACTGAAAATGTCAGCCGGGCCCAGCGTCATTTGATGGACGCCGCCCTGAATGGTGATTGGGTTCTGCTGCGTCAACGTCCCACCCAGGTTTACGTCGCCCGCCACCGTGGCCCGTTCTCGCAAGAAGACGTTCCCGATGCTCCAGACCGTGCCGACCCTAGCATCCGCGCCGACCGTGAGCTGTCCGGAACCGGCGTTGGCGATCACGCCCCCGGCACCGGAAACCACCGCGCGATCCGCGATGTCGAGTGCCCCGTTCGCGGACAGAGCGACCTTTCCGGCCACCAGACCCTTGGGAACGGAAATCGCGATTGCGGTGGACGAGTTGGCCGTTACACCACACTTCGGTGGTAGGCCCGGGGCGGACTTTCCCGCCGGAAGCAGGAAAGCGAGGCGTCCGGTTTGTTCCATGCCGCTTCGGGAGAACAGCACTTGATGCGAGCCAGCGGTGTTCCAGCGATTTGGAACCTTCAAGGTCGCCAGACCGGAGAACGGAATTCCCGGGGCGGTCGAGGTGCCGGCACCCTCGTTGGTGCTCGCAGCGGCGGCGCTGGGGCCGTCGATGACGTGCAGATTTCGCATTGCGACGTGGCGTTCGGTTTGCGCCAGCACTTCGACGTTCGCGGGATTCGACCCCGGAACCACTGGATCCGCCGCAGAATCGACTATCGCCACCATGCATGAATGCGAGGTCGTGGTCACCGGGACCGCGAACGGAAACTGCACGACCTCCGGGGTTGCTGGACCAACTTGCTTATCGAGGACCTTGCACCCCACCATCGCCCAGGGCCCCGCAGCCAAGGTCCCACACGCGGACCCTGGGGGTTCCGGGACAACGCCGGGGTTGACGGTCTGACTCCAGAAGTTAGTCGGCAGCGGCGGCACCCCGGCCGACGCGTCGGCTATCAGGGTGACCACCCGCACCTTGTTGGCGGTCGCCAGGCCATTGTTGGTGACCTGAACGTAGAAGTTTGTCGTCACGGGCGGCTGCGGCGGCAGCGGGCTGCGGACCGGATCGGTGTCTCTAAGCGCCCAGAGCGGGCAGGCTCCCACCTGGATAGGACAGCCGTCGAACTCGACGCTGTCCACCGGGCATCCGATCCCCGGAGCCCATGGGCAGTTGTAAGCCATCGTATCGTGTTTCGTGGGCACCTCGGTCCGAATGTCCGTCGATTCCCAGAAGTACACCCGGTCCGTCTCGTTAGGTTTGTAGAAGATGGGCGTTACGTTGCGATCGATGGGTTGAGGCCATTCCGGATCCGGAACCCCGTTCAGGCTGGGCGATCGACCCTGATCAAAGACGTTGTCTCGAATCAGGAGCTGCACGCCCCGACACGTCTCCTCCGACCCCACGGGAGGAAACACGTATCGGTACGCGCCATGCCCCCAAGTCCCGATGACAAGCGTCCTCGACTGCAGGTTCGCCTGAATATCGTTCACATCGATCCCGTCGGGAAGCCCGAAGTCGAATGGGAACCAATTCACCTTTCCGTTTGGAAGAAACGAACCCTGGAAGACGCCCACGTTGGTGGCTGCGAACAGGGTGGTCGAGGAATTGGTCACAAGACCCACGGTCGCAATGATACCAGTCACCGCCGACGCAGGGGGTAATGTGCCGGAGGCGTCATTCGGAAGGAGCTCGGTCCACGTCGTCCCCCCGTCCTTCGTCTGCCGAACGCTGCCATCTCGGCTTGCCATCCAAGCCGTCTTCGGATCAGTCGGGCTCACGGCGAAGGCATTGATCCAGGTTGTGCCTGCCTGGACAGGCGACGACCATGTCGCCCCCGCGTCCGGCGACGCGTACACCAGCGCCCCCTGTCCGGATCCAGACGGCTGCACACCGACGTAATAGTACTTCGCCGCCGGCGCTGGCGTCGAAGATATCCCGATGGCGGTAATCCTTGTTCCGACCGCCAAAGCAGGTGACAACGCCTGCCAGTTCACGGCGTTCGTAGTCTTGAGAATGAATTGTTGTGTCGCCAGCTGTCCTAGAGGCGGCTTCAATGCGCCACTGGCAAGCGCAGACTTGGGAACAGTGGGATCGACCACCAGCTTGGTGGGAATGCCGATACTGATCGTCGCAAAGACTACGTCCGTCGGCGACACCGTGGAAGCAACTGTCGAGCCCCCACCCGGAGAATAGTAGACAGGATTGGTGAAGGCGAAAACACCGCCCTGACAGCCGGCGTGCAGAAGAGATGAATTTTCGGCGTCGGCTCCGATCTCAAACCCGTCACACCACGGAAAGTTGTACCAGGTGCGATTTCCGAAGGTGGCACCGAACCCTTGGTCCTGAAAACCGCCCCCGACCAGGGCCGCCGCGCCCTGTTGCGAGGAAATGCGATAAAACTGCGCGTTCTGCATCCCGTGGCTTGATTCTCGCCACTGCCACCCAGGTAGTCCTGTATCAGTGCTGCGATATACCCCACCGTCATTGCCCGAGTAGAGGATCCGCGAGTTCGACGGATCGAAAGCCAAGGCGTGCTGGTCCACGTGGACCGTTACCGGGGGAGGCGGCGGCGGATTGGGAGCCGGTGCCTGAGCGGGCGGCGTGTTGATGATGTTCCAGGTTCCATTCGGGGATCGCGCCCACAGGTACTGGGTACCCATGTAGATGATGGGGTCCGCGGCGTTGGCGGGGTTCGGATCCACGGCCAGGAGCGTGTAGAGGGTTCCTCCGTTGTCGGGAACCATCGTGGGAACACCCATGCTGTCAACGACTGTGACGACGACACCGGTCGTGGATATCGCCGTCCAGACGTTGGTGCTGTTGGTGATCTTGTAAAGACCCATCACGGTGCTGGAGGACGAGGTGATGCGCAAGTAAGCCGTGTTTCCCGGCGGTCCCAGCGCGAGGCCCGCCCTCAAGATGGACTCCGCGGTCGAGATCCCGGCCACCTGGGCGATCCCGCCGTGGATCAGGGACCACCCGGTCCCATTGTGGCGCCAAACGCCCGGCTTCGGCCCGCCGGCTCGGGCCGCCACGTAGAAGATCGGCGGCGACACCGTGAAGTCAACGACGACGTCATCGAGGTTCGCGTCCATTCCGGCCAACAGTCCCCACGACCAGGACGCCGCCCCCGCCGGGTGCGATCCAACGAAGAGTCCCTTGCTGGTCGCGACATAGACGTTGCCGTTCGCCACAGGTTGAACGCGGATCCGGAGGATCTTGGCGCTGTCTATCTCCGCATTCGAGATCTTCGCCCACGTTCCCGCATCGCCCTTGCTGGTGGACATCCATACTCCGTCACCTACGACGCCCCGCGAGGGCTCGGTGACACCAGCGAATAGTTCGCGGGTAAAGGTGTTGAAGGCGAGGTGGGAAATCTGAGTTCCGGCGACACCCGGCAGAACGATACGCTGCCAACTGCGTCCCTTATTCGGCGAGACCCAGACCCCTCCTACCGTGCCGGCGACCAGTCGGTTCGGATCGTCCGGATCAAACACCAGACTGTTCACCCTGCCGGATACGTTGGTCGGTCCGATGGGCGTCCAGCCGCAACCCGAGGCTGGAAGCCCGGGGCCGCCCGAGCCGCCGCCGCTTGGAGTGCAATAACACCCTGCCGCGGTGATAGTCGCCGTCCCGTTGACGCAGGGGAAGTTGGGATCACCAAACGGCAAACACGGTTCCGCGCACGATCCAGAGAAACAGGCTTGGAGGTCGGAGCACATTCCGCCGCAAGAGTCGCTTGCCGGATCATAGTTGTAGTAGCCCTGCGCCGTTCGCAGCGCATAAAGCTGATCAAGCGCAGCGACTCGGCCCGCCCGCGAAGGCTCCGTGCTGGGGAAGAAGCGGCGATACACATACCCCTCCAAGCGCTGCGTGCCGGTGCCCTCAAACTGCTCGAAGGCGCCCCCGTCCGGCGACGGTCCCACCTGCAGTGCCTTCTTCGTGGACTCTGCGGTTCCATCGCCACCTTCGTTGGGCTGGCACGAAATGCCGTGCCCAACTACCAATCCGGACGCCAATCCGAGCGCCATCCTTCTCAGGATCCGCCAACTACGTCTGCCCAGCATGGTCGCCTCCCTGCTTCCCAAGAGTTGCTAAGACAAATCAGTCTAGGGCAGATTGTTGTTTTCCCTCAGCATGAGCGGCCCGGATGGGTGAGATCGCGACGCGAAGCGGCTGGGCGCCGGGCCGCCGGGTCGCCGACACAGGCTAGGCGATTGTCTTCCATCATGGGGAACGAGGCGTCTAACGATGCGGACGTAATCGTCCATTCATTATTTTCGCTTTGTCTTTCGTGGATTGCGCCGTCCTCGTCTGGGGATCGATCGCAGCCGACGCGAGTCTTGCCGCCTCGGCTCGATGAATGCGCCTCAAGCGCCCCGTGCCGGTGGCGTCCAGGAACTTTCTGTCCGACAAAGTTGCCGCGAGCTTCGCTCTGCTCTTGCGGGTCCACCGCAACGGCGACGTGGGACCGCCGCGCGTGAGCGGATCGACCAGTCGCCTTAGCGGGATCTCCGTTCGTTGCCTCTACCCCTCGGGTTCGAATCCCACCGTCGGTGTCGGGGAAACACGTCTGCCAGCACGTGGTGGAAACGAACGGGACGGCGCTTTCCGATGATCGTCTCCACGGCGAGACCGGACACAAGCCCAGCGCGACAAGAACCGTCGTCGTTTGTTACCCGGTTGCTACCCGTCGTGGCTGCGAAACGACAACTACCGTGATCGGACTGGCTTCAAAGCCAAATAATAAAAAGCACTTACGATGGAGCGGGATACCGGGGTCGAACCGGCGACATTCAGCTTGGGAAGTTCCGAAGAAACCGTCCCAGAGCGTGTCCGGAGGTTGCAAGAAGTTGGAATCATTCAAGGCGAGCCGCGAGGCGTTGTCCGGGAATCGCTAGATTTTG
>JANOJB010000312.1:0-17286 GCA_031407985.1 Pseudomonadota bacterium
GCTGTTCACGAACGGCCGGAAGCGCGCCAGCTTTTCGGGATCCTCCAACGTGGCCTTCCATTCACACTGGTAGGTGCCGACCACATGCGCCATCTCGGCCTCCAGTTCGGCGGCGATCCCCAACTTGTCGGCGATGATCACGTCACGCAGGTAGTCCATGCCGCCTTCCAGGTTGTTGAACCAGGTCGCGGTGCGCTGCAGGCGATCGGCCGTCCGGATGTAGAACATCAGGAAGCGGTCCAGATATTTGACCAGGGTTTCTTCGTCCAGATCGATTGCGAACAACTGCGCGTGCTGCGGCTTCATCCCGCCGTTGCCGCACAGGTACAGGTTCCAGCCCTTCTCGGTCGCGATGATGCCGAAGTCCTTGCCCTGGGCCTCGGCGCATTCGCGTGCGCACCCGGACACGGCTGACTTCAGCTTGTGCGGGCTGCGCAGGCCCTTGTAGCGGTGTTCGATCCGGCTGGCCAATCCGACGGAATCCTGCACGCCGTAGCGGCACCACGTGTCGCCGACGCAGGATTTGACCGTACGCAAGGACTTGCCGTACGCGTGCCCCGATTCGAATCCAGCGGCGATCAATTCGTCCCAGATCGGCGGCAGTTGTTCCAGGCGCGCGCCGAACAGGTCGATGCGTTGGCCGCCCGTGATCTTGCTGTAAAGACCGTACTTCTTGGCGACCTGTCCGATCGCAATCAGCTGATCGGGTGTGATTTCGCCGGCCGGTACCCGTGGGACGACGGAATAGGTTCCGTCGCGTTGGATGTTCGCCAGAAATCGATCGTTCGTGTCCTGAAGTGGAATGTGTTTGCGACCAAGCACGTGTTCGTTCCACGCCGACGCCAGGATTGACCCGACCGCCGGTTTGCAGATTTCGCAGCCCTTGCCGCGGCCATGGCGCCCCAGCAGTTCATCGAATGTCTTGATTTGATGCAGGCGGACCAGTTGATACAGTTCCTGACGCGAGTGCGGAAAATGTTCGCACAGGTGATTGCTGACCGCGACGCCGGCTTTCTTCAGCTGGACCTTCAGCAAATCGCCCAGCAAGGTCACGCAAGATCCGCAGCCCGTTCCGGCCTTGGTGCAGGTCTTCAGCGCGGGCACCGCCTGGACACCGCCGGCGATGGCCTCGCAGATTGCCGCCTTGTCTACGTTGTTGCACGAACAAATGACCGCGGTCCCGGGCAAAGCGTCGACACCCAGGCCGGCGGGTTTTTCTCCGCCCGATGGGAAAATCAGCGCTTCGGGGGATGCCGGCAGCGTCACCTGGTTCTGAACCAGCTGCAGAAGCTGCCCGTACTGGGCCGCGTCGCCTACCAGAATTCCACCCAGCAACTGCTTGCGGTCGGCGCTTAGAACCAGCTTCTTGTAGACAGCCGCGGTGGTGTCGAACGCGCTGATCACGTGAGCGCCCGGGGTGGTCGTGAAGGCGTCTCCGAAGCTGGCGACATCGACACCCATCAACTTCAGCTTGGTGCTCATGTCGAAACCGGTGAAGACGTCGTCACCGCCGATCAGCGTTCCCAGCGCGACCTTGGCCATGTGGTATCCGGGTGCGACCAGACCGAACGTTTGTCCTTCGTAGCTGGCGCATTCTCCGATCGCCAGAATGTCGGGATCCGACGTGCGGCAGCGTTCATCGACGACGACGCCTCCACGCGGCGCCACCGACAACCCGGCGGCACGTCCCAGCTCATCGCGCGCCCGAATGCCGGCCGAGAAGACCACGATGTCGGTGGGCAAAGTGCTTCCGTCGGCGAACGACAAACGCGCGACCGCCTCCTGGCCGCCCAGATCGATGCGGGACCCAATCGCGGTCGTGCTTTTTGACGTGTGCACCGAGACGCCCAATGCCTCGATGCGCCGGCGCAGAATGCTGCCCCCCGCTTCGTCGACCTGCAGCGCCATCAGGCGCGGCGCGAATTCGACGATGTGGACGGCGAGGCCCAGGTTGCGCAGCGCGTTCGCGGCCTCCAGCCCCAACAATCCACCGCCGACGACGACACCGGTGCGCGCGCGCGCGGACGACCAGGCCGCGATCGCCTCGAGATCGTCAATGGTCCGGTAGACGAAACAACCCGGCGTGTCGGATCCCGCGATGGGTGGGACGAACGGATATGAACCGGTCGCCAGGATCAGCGTGTCATACGGGACGGCCAGGCCTGATGCGGCCAGGACAGTTTTCGTCGTTCGGTCGATGGCGACGACGCGTTCGCCCAGCAGCAACCGAAAACCGGCTGCCTCATATTCGCCGGGGCGGGGCAACGAGAGATCGTCGGCGCTTTTGCCGTCGAAGAACGCCGACAGGTTGACGCGATCGTACGCGGCCCGAGGTTCCTCCCCAAACACGGTGACGTCGAAATCCCGCGCGCGCCCCCGATCGGACAGCAGGCTGAGGAAGCGATGCCCAACCATGCCGTTTCCGACGACAACCACGCGGGTTTTGTTTGATTCCGACATCGCCCACCAACCATAACGGTCCGCGTGTTTCCGTTCGGTCAAGGACCGGTCAAATGGGCGTAACTTGAACGGCGTTTCGCCGCCGTCATGTTTCTAGTACGAAACCAGGCGGGTGTTGGGACCGAGCGGTGGCGGGGTCATGGGCTCGTCACCCTCGTCAGCTGGTTGCGATGAGGGTCGCGCAGGTCGCGCGGGTCGTGATGGTCGCGATGGTCGTGCCGGATCTTGGCGACATTTGTTTTCGTACATCGCGTTGTCGGCGACACCAAGCAGGGCGTCTACCGTGGATCCGTGAGCCGGAAAAGACGCGCCACCGATACTGATCGCCACGGCCCCCTTGTCGGTCTGGGCCGCCGACCACCAGCGCCGATGGAGGCGCTCCACCAGATCGCGACACTCTTGTTCGCCGCTGCCGGGAAGCACCAGAAGGAATTCGTCCCCGCCCAATCGGCAACACAGATCGTGGCCGCGTAGCCCCTGTTTCAGAAAACGCGCGACCCATCGCAACGCTTCGTCACCCGACGCGTGGCCCATCTGATCGTTGATGCGCTTCAGGTTGTCGACGTCGATCGCGACCAGTGCAAACCTGTAACCAACCTCGCGCTTGGCCCGCGACATTTCCTCGGCCAGGCGTTCGTCGGCGTAGCGTCGATTCCAGAGCGCCGTTAGCGGATCCTGGTGCGCGATCTGCCACAACGATCGCGATGCCAGCACTTCCTTGCGCAGGCGGACGTTTTCCTCGCTCAACCTGGCGAACGCCTCCTCTAGATGCGCGCGGGGCAATCGCACGGTGGCTGGCGCGGGAAGTTCGGCCGCCCGTCCACGCGCGGGCCTGGTCGGCCCGTTAGCGCCCATGACGACCGTGCTCGTCCCCCCTGGCCTTTCCGTGCTTGGTGCGCGGAGGCGGGAGCAATTTGGCACCGTCGTCCGTCGCGATGCCGTCCCCGGCAAACGCCTGGTCCAGTTCCCTATCCAGCGCTTCCAGCATGTCTTCCCACAGCGACAGTGCCCGCCTGTCCGGGCCCTGGACAACGGGCTCCTTCGCCGCGACCGTGGCGTGCCTGTCAACGTCCAGGATTCCAGCCACAACCAGTCCTTCTCGCAGTCGCTTTCCTTCTGCCGCGCTCATGGGATCTCCTCCTTACCGAAAAAACCCGTTTGGGGGACGGCGGGAAAGCCCCGAGACATGTTGGTCCTGGTCGGCCTTTGGCCGCCTGGCACGTCCCGTTTCCCGCCGTCCCCGCTCCCCCTCCCCATCGCTCCCGAGGCCAGTCACCAGCAAGGTCCGGGCCACATGTGCCCCGCGCTCGGCCGATGACAAAAGCCGCAGGATTGCGCGGCAAATCGCGCCCTATTGGGATCAGCGGGGCTTCAAAAGCCGGCCGGGGGCGGCCTGACTGCCGTCAAGCGAAGGGCAATTGCACGATTTGTGCAGCGCGAGTTGATCGACTCGCGCTTTTGCGACCGGATCGCGGTGCTGGGGATCCGGGCAAAGGGATCCGGCGCCCGTCGCTACTTCTGGGGGCGCGGGATCCCGTACAGCTCCAACTTGGACACAAACGTCCGGCGCGGCATACCCAGCGACAGGGCCGCACGCGTCTGGTTCCAGGCCGACGCCGCTAGCGCGTCCAGCATGCGCTGACGCTCGGCGGCCTTTCGTGGATCGCGCAGAGGCGGCAAGTGATCCAAATCGGGTCCCAGCTTGGATGCGGCGTTGTCGGTGGTACCCGGCGACGCGACGACGCGCTTTGTATCGGTGTCCAGATCGTCGACGTTGAAAGCCGGCGACAATGTCCTCATCTTGTCCAGCGGCAGGTATTCCGGCGTGATCTCCGGTCCATCGCACAACACCAGGGCACGTTCAATCACGTTCTTCAGCTCGCGGATGTTTCCCGGCCACGCGTACGCAAGCAAGTAGTCCATGGCATCAGGCGTGACGGAGGGCGGCGGTTCGCGGCCGGACTCTTGCGACGCCTCCTTGACGAAGGTGTCCACCAGCGTCGGAATCTCGTTGATGCGCTCGCGCAGCGGGGGAATCGCCAGGCTGATGCCGTTCAGACGGAAGAAGAGATCCTGGCGGAACGCGGAACGCAGCACCTCCGCCTCCAGGTCCCGGTTGGTGGCCGCCACGAAACGCACGTCCAGCGATCGGGTTTTGACGGCACCGACGGGCAGAATCTCGCGCGTTTCGATGGTCCGCAGCAGCTTCGCTTGCATCTCGGGCGGCATCTCCCCGATCTCGTCCAGGAACACGGTGCCGCCGTTCGCCGCTTCCAGCAGGCCGACCCGGGTACCGATCGCGCCCGTGAACGCTCCCCTTTCGTGGCCGAACAACTCGCTTTCGATCAACGACGCCGACAGCCCCGCGCAGTTTAGCGCCACGAAAGCGCCCTTGCGGGCCGACAGCCGGTGAACCGTCTTGGCCAGGACGTCCTTGCCGACGCCGGTTTCGCCCAAAATCAGCACGTTGATGTTCGCGCCGGCAGCGCGTTTCGCCAGCTCCCGGATGCGTTCCATCCCGGCGCCGTTACCTGATTCGGCGTCGGTGGGGGAGCCACCCGCAGGCGTGCGCGGTCTGCCCGTGCCCGAAGGGTGCTTGACCAGGTTGTTCGCCCGCGACAGCAAAGCGTCGGCGGACCGTCCATCGCGCGGGTACCAGGCGACGCCGTGGCGCGCCTCGATTCCCGATTTGCGTAGGTCTTCGGCCAGCTCCTCCATCAATTTCATCACGTCTTCGGGAGTGGTCTCGACGAACAGGATTTCGTAGTCGCGTGGCCCGTACGAGGCGAACAGATGGGGCAGGGGAATCGTCCTGACCAGGACGGGAACCACGTTGGTCCACGGGGTATTCGCCAGCAGGCGCACCCGCGCCAGCGCGAACGCGGCCCCGGTGCTGGCGGCCCGCGCGCATTCGTCTTCCAGGCGGCTTTCGAAATAGCCGTGCGACCACAACCGCCGCAGCCCGACGGCGGGCCGGTTGTGTTGCACCATCAGCACCGTGCTTCCGATGGTGATGGCCTCGCCTGGAAGGAACGACGCGAAGTCGCCCGGACTGACCGGCGTGTCGCGCACCCGTGTGCCGTTCGCGCTGCCCAGGTCCTCGATGTGCAACGCGGATCCTTCGCCGGTCGAACTGACGTGCAGCCGCGCGTGTTCGCGCGAAGCCAGGGGATCTTCAAGGCGGATCGGACATTTGGACGAGCGGCCCACATCGACGGTTCCGGTGGCGGGAAGCGGAAGGCTGAGGAACGCGTCCGGCGACATCACCAAGACATGCATGACCCCCGACCCGGTCGGCCCGGAATCGTCCACATCGTCCATTATGGTGGTTTGCGTGATCAATGCCGGGCGCCTCTCCAGAGCGTCAGACGATAGCGGTGGGGGCGGGGGGGAGCAAGAGATGGCGTGGCACCAGCTGCGCCGCTACCTCGACAGGGCATCGCCCGCCTCGAAACCGGGCAGTTCAAGCGGTTGAGGGTCGCAAACGACACCGTCGACATCGCCGATAGTCTCAGTTTTTTCTTCCGCACCAGGCCACAGTAGTCCCCACAGTCCAACGGGATGGCGAGTTACCGGCCTTGGACACCCCCGACGGTGTCGGCTACTCTATTTTTCCCGATGATCCCGGCCTTCGCTGGTTCGCTACCCGCCGCAATCGGGCCTTACCGCGTTGAACAACTGATCGGCTCTGGTGGGGTTGGCGTTGTCTATCGAGCCCGGCACGAAGGGACGGGGGAGATCGTCGCCCTGAAGACGGTGGCTGCTGCCCGCGAGGCCCATCTGGCCAGCGTCCGGCGCGAGATTCAGATGCTGAAACAGGTCCGGCACCGGGGCATCGTGCGCATCTTTGACGGGGGCGTATTCGAGGGTCGGCCGTGGTACGCGATGGAGCTGTTGGAAGGCCGGACTTTCCTGTCCTGGGTTCCTGGGGTCACGCACGAATTTTCGCAACAGTCGAACCAGCCTTCGTCAGTGTCGTCGTCGTCAGTGTCGTCGTCGTCAGTGTCGGGTCGCCAGCACATGGATGCCTCGACGGTCGACCAGCTTCCCAGTGGTGATTCGTATCCGGCAATGCCCGCGTCGGACGATTCGCGGGCGGCGCGCCACGTCGACCCCACCGTCCGCTTGCCGTCGTCCGAGGAGATATCGGATGTCCTGACCGCGGTCCGGCGGTTGTGTACGCCCCTTGGCTTTCTTCACGGCGAGGGGATGGTTCACCGCGACCTGAAACCCACGAACATTTTCATCCGACCCGACGGCACTCCGGTGCTGATGGACTTCGGCCTTGCATGGCGTGCGCACGGGGCGGGTGGTCGCGAGGTGCTGGAGATCGTCGCTGGACGCTCGGGCACGGCGGGCTACATGTCCCCCGAACAGATCAACGGGGACATGGTTGATGCCCGCTCGGATCTCTATGCCCTCGGCTGCATGTTGTACGAGGCTGTGACGGGCCGGTTGCCGTTCATCGGATCGACGCAGGAGATCCTGGACAAACATCTGTACCTGCCCCCGGCACCGCCCAGGACCATCGCCCCCAACGTTCCAGCCGCGGTGGACGAACTGATCTTGCGCTTGTTGGCGAAGCGACCGGGCGATCGCCTGGGTCACGCCAACGATGTTGCCGAGGCGCTGGCCAACCTGGGGGCGAAGGGCTGGCCGTTTCCCGAGGAGGCACCGGCGCGGGCCTACCTGTACCGCCCGACGGTGTCAGGGCGGGAAGCGATTCTGGGAAGACTGACCGAAGCGCTGGATCGCACCAAGGCGGGCGAGGGCGGCATGGTCTTGCTGACCGGGGAAAGCGGAATCGGCAAGACGGCTGTGGCAGCCGAACTCATGAAGGCTGCCGCCAACAAGGGATTTCGCGTGGTCTCGGGGGCGTGCGTGGCGGTTAACGTCACGCAACCGGATTCGCATTCCGAATTCGGAGCCCAGGGCGGGGCGCCGTTGCACCCCTTCGCGACATTGCTGCAAACCATCGCAGACCGTTGCACGGCGCGCGGGGTAGAGGAGACGGAGCGTCTACTGGGCCCACGTTTGAAAGTGTTGGTCGGCTGCGAGCCGGCGGTGGGGGCGGTTCCCGTGGCGGTCGAACATCCCGACCCGCCGCGCCTGCCAGGCCAGGCGGCGCAGAAGCGGCTGCTGGACGCGCTGGCGGAGACCATTTCGTTGTTCGTCGCGGACAGGCCGCTTCTGTTGGTGATCGACGATCTGCAATGGGCGGACGAGGTGTCGTTGCGGTTTTTCGAATCCCTGCCCGAGGAATTTTTCTTCGGGCGCGGCCTGCTGATCGTCGCGACCTGTCGTTCGGAGGATCTGTCGGCCGCGGAAAAAATTCGGGCCCGCCCGTTTGCCGCCCACCTGGAACTGGGACGGTTGGCGACCCCGGCGTTGGCCTGTTTGATTGGCGACATGCTGGCGTTGCCCGAGGCCCCCCAGGAGCTGGTCGACTTTCTAACCACCGAATCGACGGGGAATCCGTTCTTTGTCGCCGAGTATCTGCGGGCGGCGGTGACGATGGATTTGTTGGCGCGCGATCCGGCGGGTCGCTGGAAATTCACCCCGGGGCAGTCACCGATCAGCGGCCTGCCGTTGCCACGATCGTTGAGCGAATTGCTGGAACGCCGTCTGGAAGGTCTGGCGGCGTCCGCGCGACGGGTGGTCGAAATGGGCGCGGTGCTGGGCCGCGAGGTCGAGGCCGATCTGCTGGCCGCGCTGTTGCCCGATCCGGGTGACATGGAGAACGCCGATGCGACCAAGGAATTGTTGGCGCGACAGATCTTCGAGACCATGCCCGATGGGCGGTTGCGGTTCACGCACGACAAATTGCGCGAAGCCGCGTATGCGGCGATTCCGCCCGAGGCACGGCGGGCATGCCACCGGGCCGCGGCGATCGCCATCGAGGCGCGCGCCACCGGTGCGGCCAATTTCGCCCTGACCTACGCCACGCTTGCGCACCATTACACCGAGGCCGGCGAGGTGTCCCAGGCGGTCGAGTACCTGGAGAAGGCCGGCGAGCAGGCGCACAAGAACTTCGCCAATCGGGAGGCGCTGGGCTTTTTCAAGCAGGCCATCCTGCTGTCGGACCAGGCCCGCATGCCGATCGAGCCGTTGCGCCGCGCGCGGTGGGAGCGGTATCTGGGCAGCGCGTGTTCGGGGTTGGGGTTGCTGGCAGACAGCATGGGGCATCTGCAGGCCGCGGTGCGGGTGTTGGGATGGCCGATGCCGCGATCTCGGTCGCGTTTGATCATCAGTCTGCTTGGGCAGGTGATTCGTCAGACGGTGCATCGGTTGTTGGCGCACCTGATCGTGGGCAGCGGCAAGGATCAGGGCGATCGCTATCGCGAAGCCGCGCGCGCGTACGACCTGTTGATGCCGATCTCGTATTACGTCACTGGCGATCTGGCGCAGATTCTGTACGCGACCGTGCGGAACCTGAATGTGGCCGAACTGGCCGGTCCCTGCCCCGAGTTGGCGCTGGCGTATTCCAATGCCCACGCGACCACGGCCCTTATCCCCGCATTTTCGCTGGCGCAGGCGTATGGCGCGCTGGCGCGCAAGACACTGGAAGGGCTGGACGACAGGCTGGTCGAGTCGTGGGTGTACGTCATGAACGGCGCCTATTGCACGGGCATCGGTCGGTTCGATGAGGCGCTGGCGTATTCGGATCGTATCGTCGCCATCGCCAGCGAGATTCGGTTCCCCCGGCGGCTGGAAGAGGGCTGGGCGCTGCGCGGAACAACGTGCCTGTTGCGGGGACAATTAACGGAGGCGAAGCTTGCCTACGAGAAAACCCGGGCGTCCGCGGAGCGGGGTGATCCGCAGACGTTGACGTGGGCTCTGGTTGGACTGGCGCACGTCGCTGTGCGCGAAGGCGACGCGGAGGGCGGACGTCGGTTGGCCGAGGAGGGCGAGCGCCTGTTGCGGAAGGATCTTGGTCGCCCCGAACGGATCTACACCTACGGTACTCTGGCGTTGGCTTACATCGCCGTGGGTGATTTTCCGCGGGCTCGTGCCACCGCCGACCGCGCGGCCGACTGGATCGGCAAGGGATCGCCGGTGTCCTTCTACAACATTCACAGTTACGCGGCCGTCGTCGAGACGTATCTGGCACTGTGGACACGCGCGGAGGGCGCCGAGAAAATCGAGATGGGGGAGCGTCTGCGGCAGGCGCAAAAGCAACTGCACAGGTGCGGCCGGGTGTTTCCGGCGGGTCGGCCGTCCGCATGGTACTGGCGCGGACAAATCGAGGCCCGATCCGGGCGGACAAAACAGGCGCTGCGCAGTTGGCAGCGCGCGCAAGGGGTTGCCTCCGAACATGGATTGCTCCACGACGCCGGCCTAGCGGAAGCCGCGATCGGGGGCGTTGCGCTCGGGAAAGTGAGTTGACGGGGCCGGGCGCGCTGGTCGTCGCGATCAACTTCGCGATGCCGGCCCGGGCGCGTGAAGCGGACTTGAAGTCGACAGTTTTTTCGACAACGCGCGCGGGGGGAACAATAGGTTCCTGGCTGCGACCAGGGTTTGACAGCCGGTCACAGCTATGAACGTCCCGACGGTGAACAGCGGATTGACACATCCGAGGCTCCAGTTCTTGTGCCGGTCCAGACGTCGCTTGTCCCAGTCTCGCAAGAACTGAAGGGGTTCATAGAAGGGTTTGGTCACGCAGGGGGGGAAGGCGGGCGGCGTCAGCTTCAGGATGCCGTTGACCGCTTCGCGGGCCGCTTCGTTGGCGGCTTCCATCGTCGCCAGTTCGGTGTTGGTCAGCACGTAGTCCGACGCCAGAAACAGGTTCTTGATCTTGGTGGTGGCCTGGGGCCGCAGCGCGCGGCTACCCGCGTAGTTGACCAGCAGCGGCTCGGCGTTCACCAGCAGGTCGGGCTTGCCGTTGGCCAGGGTGGCCTCATGCCGGTGGGGTTCGATGCGCTCGTCGATGTCGTCGTCCAGATACCAGCGGTACTTCTTGTGCATCATATCGTCGCGCAACACCGGCTTGATGCCTTCGCGATTCAGCGACTGTTGAAGTTGTCGCCAGACTTCGCGGGCCACATCCAACGGAGGCAGATCCCAGGCCTCGCGTCCCTGGGGATCCTTCGCCGCCCAGTCAGATATGTCGACCGACAGGATGTGTTTGACCGTACCGTCACCGTAGTGTCCCAGTCCGTTGGGCCACAGCCTTTCGTCCTGCATGATCGACGTCAGCGCCCATTCGGTGTCCAGGAAGTCGACGTGACCGGCCGGCAGATCTGGTCTGTCCGTCAGGTAGAACTGAATACCGGACATCCAGTCGACCTGTTCGCGCAGCGTCCGCAGGCCTTTCAATTGGGGATCTGCGCGCTCGATTTCGGGCGTCACGAAGCTGGAGATCTGCTCGACCGGCAACGCGAAGACGTAAACGTCGGCCGTGGCTTCTTCTAGGGGCGCCGGCGGTTCGGGGTGGGCGTTCTCCCAGGCCTCGGCCGCCAGCCGGGCGACGGTCGCGCGTTTTTGTATCGCCGAGGTGCGCTTCCAGATGTCGGCGATCGCGGCGATATCCGGATCCTTCTCGGCCTCGGCTATCGCTTCACGAACCTTGCCCCGGACCCGTTCGATCCGACGCGACGGTGCCCGAACCTTGATTCCCGCGACGGTGTTGGTGGCTGGGTCAAATTCGATCTTGGCCAGTTCCCTTTTTGTCACGAACTTCACGGGATGTTTGAACGCGGCGGGGTGTGGGAAGGCGTTCGGGTTCTCCAGGTATTCGCGCCACGGATTGATCCACACGTCGTTGGTCGGTCCGTCCAGCACGCGATCGACGACCTGTGGATTGAATATGCTCAACACCATCTGGACGGCGATTTGACCGATGGTCAGCGTATTCGCCTTCTCGGCCTTGCACGCCACCAGATTGCGCGTCAATCCAATCGCGAGATACTTCTGATACGCGTGGGATCGCGCGTCCGCGTCCAGGAATTTCCACCAGGGCAAATGTTCGAAGCGCTTGATGCGGCGGTCGCGGCAGGTGGTCAAAATTTCCCACAGCTTGCTCGTGTAGAACGCCAGATCAGCCGCGGTCAGGAACGTGCCCTTTTCTTCCAGGCGCAGCAGGCCGGGAAGAAATGTGACCAACTTCCACAACTGCTTCGCCTGATCGCGGACGCCCCCGGGGGCGCTCAGTTTCTCGAACGAGAACCCCAGCGGCAGGCAGAAGGGTTCGTTGTCGTAGGTGGCGAACAGGATCTCTTCGGCGGGCACCAGGTGCTGGGCAACCGTTTTGCCGTCCCGGCGGGGGATGCGGCTCATCGTATCGGGCAGGTGGAAGTAACAGGCGGGCAGAAACCGAAAGCCATGCTCGCCGGGCAGCGCGTGGCCCCCCGGGGGGGCGGTGTCTGGCACCTGTACGCTGCGCGCCTTGCCTCCCAGGATGTCCCTGGTTTCGTAGACGGTGACGTTGTACCCGCGTTCGGCCAATTCCTGGGCCGCGGTCAGCCCGGCAACGCCCCCGCCAACGACGATCACGGTCTGGGGACGCGATGCTTGTGCGTTCACGGGGTCGGCCATGGTGGTCTTCTTTCTGGCTGGTGTCGGGGTCAGTGGCGTCGGCTGCGCTGATCGCCGCGGGGGGCGGCTGCGGAGTTTGCGTCGGCGTCGGCGTCGGTGTCAGCGTCGGGGTCGTGTTAGCGATCCCGGCCGGTGACGTAGCCGAGTACGGCCTCCAGGAAGTCGCGGTGTGTGGAGGGCAGCAGCCAATCGCGGCTGCGATCCATGGTTCGGGCGGCCAGTCCGGTGGCACGGTCGGCTGCCGCCCGGGCGTAGTCGATGCTTCCGTGTTTGTGGATCACCGCCTCCAGGGTTCGCAGGTCGGCCTCGCCGCGTCCATCCGCGGGTTTGCGCAGAATCCATTCGCAGCGCAGCCGGTCGGTGGCGTTCGCGGATCGCAGGGCGTGCATCAGAATCAGGGTGCACTTACCTTCCTTCAGATCGCCCGACAGATCCTTGCCGTAGGGCTCGGCAGCGCCGGTCAGGTTCAGGATGTCGTCGTGAATCTGGAACGCGACGCCCAGGTAGGCGCCCAGCTTGCGCAGGGGAACGTAGACGGCGGGATCGGCACCGGCAATGGTCGCGCCGATTAGCAACGGCGCCACGAACGAGTACCAGCAGGTCTTCTTGTAGACCAACCGGATGTAGTCACGATCGGTCAGCTTGAAATGCCCCCAGCGGGTGAACGCGAGTTCCAGGGCCTGCCCCTCGGCGGATTCAATGCCCATTTCGTCGACGATATCCAGCACGCGTTCGCGGATCGCGGGGGCAAGTCCGGTGGTTCCGGCGCGCAAGGATCGGGTGGCCAGCGCCAACATGCCGTCGCCGACGTTGATGGCGATCGGGATGCCGTACTTCCTGTGCAGCGCGGGCTCGCCGCGCCGCAATTTGGAACCGTCTTCGATGTCGTCGTGAATCAGGAAGGCGTTGTGAAACAGCTCGATCACGGCCGCGGGCCGGAGCGCGTCCTGGAGGCTGCCGCCGAACGCGCGGCAGATGGCGATGCACAACGCGGGGCGCAGGGCCTTCGCGGTGCGCAACGGGTAGTCGAGCATGATGTCGTACAGCACCGACCGGTAACGATCGGGCAGCATCGACCGGATGTCGCCGATGACCAGTTGCCGCGCATCCCGCAGGTAGTTCGCCAGCAGGGACTCCCCCTCAACACTGTCCGTCATGCTTGTCTGCGTGATCACGGCGGCGGAACCACCCTCCGACGGCCAGACGATAGCGGCGGGAGGAAATGGCCGCAAGCGGCCGCACGATATGCTGCAGGGCCTTGCTGTTTATTCCCGGTGAAACAAGCTGCGCCGGGCATACGTCAGCGAATCCACGGGGGACCTGGAAGCGGGGGTTAGGGCGCTAGGCTGGCGGGAGTGGGTCGGCTAGAGTCGCAGAAACGGAGTTGGACAGACTGAAAAGAATCTCTCCAGACCACGTAGCCGGCTGCCCGGTGTCCAACCGTAACCAATGAGTGAGGATCCTAACTGGTTCTATTCGTCGCTGGCGCAAGCTGCGGCGGGCCTTGTCGGCCTCTTCGGGGGTATCCTTGCGACGCGCATTCAGAGCGAACTCGAGCGAGCATCGGCCCGGCAAGATCACGTCGCCACCACCTTGCGCGCGCTCGACAAGCAAGTTCAGCTCGTTCTCGAGCCGTACCGCGCCTACATCGACCACTCCCCGAACCAACTCGCCCTGCTTCAGGGACGACTCAACTCGGGACCCTTTACCGCGGATACTTGGTTCAGTCCCTTTGATACCGGAAAGTCAGGAGTACACGTCGAGACTCATCAGCACAACTTGGACGTTGAGACCGCTCGTCTGGCATTGGTTCGTGCTGTCTTGCCTTCGATCGACCGACTGGTACTCGCTTGCGAAGGACATGAACTGACTTCGCTCGCTGACGAAATCGAGGCAGCAGCAGCCGCCCACCCGGCCGCGGAAGGTCTGCCCGACCGCCTGCTTCGGGTCGCGACCTGCGCCAACGACGCCGCTTCAGCCTTGGTTGGCCTGCGCGCTGTGACCGCGGATCCGATGATGGCGTGGCTTGTTCGGTGCCTGGGCGCCATCACCGTAGTTTCGATCATCGCCCCGCTGTGGTTCCTTGCCGCACGGACCGGCCTCCAGAAGGTGCTGTTCTTGTCCGCCTTCGCTGTGAGCGTCGGAGTTCTGCTCCTCTATGTTCACTCTCGCGCGCTCGCACTACGGCGTGCTGGGCGCTACAAATCGTTGTTCCCACCGAAAGCCGAGGCTGATCTCCGCAGGTGACGACTGCATCGTCTGCTAGGCACGGCGCTGCCCAACTCCGGTTTGCAGCGGACGCCGCCCTCGCTGTCGCTCGACCGGCGCAGCTGAAACCTGATCGTTCGACAGACAGACATGGACGCCCTCGAAGAGTTGATCGCCGAAAGCCTTCGCGAGTTCACCGCCTTCATCATCCGAACGGGCTGGCGCGGTCGCGAGCGGGAAGCGGTCAGTTTGTACGCATTCGGGTTTCTAGTTCCGCGCTGCCGTCCTGACGGCGTTCTGCGCGAGCCCACTCAGATTGGTCTCGACGTCGCGGTGCCGCAACTTCCGGGGCCCGCCCGGAAGGCTCTCGTCTGCAAGGACCTCGTCATATGGCCCGAGCCCGCCGGCAACTGCTGGGACGAAGCCGGCAAGACAACGCGCAAGCCGATCGCCGTCCTTGAGTGGAAGGCTCGTACCGAGTCGATCTCGACCTACGACGAACAATGGCTTCAGGAGTTTTCCGCGGAATCGCCGACGTTCGTGGGCTTCGCCATCTCGATCCATCCACGGGGAACGGCGACCACGTTGACTGCTTCGCGGGTCAGAGGCGGCGTTCTCACGCGCGCCTAGCTACGCCTTCCTGAGAGCGGCGGTGCCGTCGAACCACGCGTTGCAGCGCGGGCTGCGCCCGGCCGCTGAACGCGATAACGTTGGCCGGACAGACGCGCATGCAAGACCTTCCAAAGTGGCGTCGGTTCGAAAACGTGGTCGCCGAGATCACCCGTGACCTTAGCCCGCTTGGCGCCGAGGTCCGTCAAGATCAGCGCCTCATCGGCCAGATCACTAGTGTGCCCCGACAGATTGACATTCTCGTCCGGATTCCGAGCGACGCAGGTGAGGTGATGTTGGTGGTCGACTGCAAGGACCACAGGTCGCCCGTGGACGTCAAAGATATGGAGGCCTTTCTTGGCCTGCTTGAAGACGTCGGCGCAAATCGCGGGGCCATAGTCTCTGCTCTTGGTTTTTCTGAGGCGGCGATCAAACGCGCCGTACGCGCCGGGGTTGACCCGCTTACCTATATCGACGTGGAGAGTGTTGATTGGCCGTCGAAGGTCGCCGCACCGGTGATGATTGAACGGTATTCACCGCTGGTAGCGTTCAGCTTCGCGTTCCCGGGTGGTGGTCCGGGGCCGATCGTTCTGGCTGATGCTCACCCAACAGTGGAACTCTCCGACGAGCAGGGTCATGCCCTGGGCACGCCGCTCTCCCTTTTCGCCGCAGTATGGAACGACGGCCAACCCTTTTCGCCTGAACGATCTACCTACGAAAACTTGGGGCTCACGGTCGCGAGGACGTTTGTCGGCACGCACACCGGACGGCGCGAGGTGGTGGTGACGGCGTCAGCCCGACTCAACAGAACGGTATTCTTTGATCATGTCCCTTTGGTTCAACTCAGAGGACTCGCTCGTCTCGACCAGTCTTCGATCCAAACTCGCAAGGTCCGCTTCGATTGGATTCGGTTCCTCGACGTCGAGACGAAATGGAGGATTCTGTCGGAGCAAGACGAGCTTTCTGTAACGCCTGTGTTGAAGGTACAAACGTTCTCTTTGTTGCCCGATGCCCCGTCTGCATGGGAAGCTGCCGGCTAACCATGGTGTTGCAGCGGTCGATCATCCTTCCTCGCTTCGGTCGGGCGCATGCTCGCCGATGAACACCAAGACGTTGACGGGCGGGCACGGAGTGACGGGTGACATTCGGTGTTTGACGAGTATATATTCACGTCTATACTTTTGGCATGGCCGAGAAGGCCAAATCTTCCAGAACGGTGGAAGTCAGGCGGTGCGCCTTCCGAAGTCGTGCCGGTTCAGTGACGACCTGGATGAGGTGATCGTCCGGCGACGTGGCAGGCAGGTCATCCTTGAACCAGCGAACGAGTGGCCCGCTGAATTTCTTGCGTGTTTGGGTGGGTGGGTGGAAGGAAGACATTCCGAGACCGCCGGCCCGCACTATGGGATCGCGGAAGGATCCCCTCGGGGGCGCGTGAGGTACTTGCTCGACACCGATAGCGTGAGCTTCGCGCTCCGCGGTCAAGGCCAGGTCGGCGCGCGGCTGCAAGCGCAGCGTCCGTCAGACGTTTGCATCAGCACGATCACGCTCGCCGACCTTCGGTACGCTGCGGATCGTAAGGGGTCGCGGAAGTTGCACGGGCTGATTGATACATTTGCGTCGTCTGTGGAGGTCGTTTCGTTCGACGAAGCCGCCGCTGCCGAGTTCGGACGAATTGGCAGCATCCCTGCCGGACGCGGGACGCCCATTGGAGATTTCGACGTGCTGATCGCCGCGCACGCCGTTGCCTTCGACTGCACCCTCGTGACAAACAACGTCCGACAATTCTCGAGGGTCCCCGGCCTATCCGTCGAGAACTGGGCGCGATAAATGCAAGGAGACTTCATCGCGAGCACCGAGGCCCCCTCGGACGCAGCCCTCCTCCGGCTCTCGTGAGCTTTGCTTTGGGTGGCGTTGGCCCCATGAAAAGGCGCGCTTGGTTGACGGTCGTTGTTTCCGCAGTGGCCGTCGCGTCGGTGTGGGCGCTATCACCGCTGCTCGTTGGTCACCGGGAGCCCTGGGACACGGATGGCCTCTTCTATGTTCTTGCTTTGGTTGTCGCCGGATCCGTCGCGGGTTTCCTTGTTCCGCGGCCGCTCTGGGCGCACTACCTCGGTGCTCTTGTCGGCCAACTGGGCTCATTGGCGCTCTTGTTGCCCCCCGGCCCCTTGTCTGTTCTCGGGGCTGCGTTCTTGCTCGGCTACTCTCTTATCTTTCTCGCCGCGGCAGCGCTGGCTGCGTTTGTTCGTACACACCTGGGGTCGCGATCTGGTGACGGTTGACCTTCCCTGGGCCCTCTGCATGAGTGGCAGCGTCAGATCCTGGAGGACCGCCTGGCGGCCCACCAGACCTCTCCCCGTCTCACGTCGGGTCGCTGCCGTTCCAATCCGAAACATTAGAAAGCTCGCCGAGAACTGAAATCTGCGTGGCCGCCACATCGGCGGGATCAAGATCGACGATCGCGGTGCCCACGAGATA
>JANOJB010000095.1:0-9404 GCA_031407985.1 Pseudomonadota bacterium
GCTCCAGCACGGCGGTGGCCAGCACCACGGCCCGTCCACCCAGCGGATCCCGTCCGTCGCCAGGCGCCAAGTTTCCGGCGCGACGTTCGGTGACCGCGAACCGCAACATCCGATAGAGCGCCAGACCGCGCGCGCGGGCGGCCCGTCGGGCACGCTCCGATTGGGTCGCAAGTACCGCCTCGCGACTGCCCAGCAGCTGCGAACCCCGACCATTCGGTACGAACGCTCCGTCGCCCGGCGACGCCCAGACCGTGGTCCCCGCGAACGGGATTCCCAGCGCCACGGACATCGCCACCAGGATCTGGATCCGTCGCAGGCAAGGCCAACAACGACAGCACCGCCCAACCCAGCCGGCAACCCGCGCGGCGATTCCGAATCGGTCGCGCGGGTCAGTCGGCGGATGCAAGGTCCAGATCCTCGATCGCCGACCGGGGTAGACGGGCGCCCCACCAACCTATCGCCGCGCCCAGGGCTACCGCCACCGTCAGTCCGCCGAGAGCGCGAGACCACCAGTAGGCCCCGGCGCCCGACCCCAGGGTGAAGATGTCCAGGCCGGTTTCGACACCGAAGGAGCGCACAGCAACAACCAGCAATCCCCCCAGCAGCGTCCCCGCCCCCGCGCACGAGGCGCCGGCGACTATCGAGGGAAGGACAATTGAACCTGCCGTGAACCCCAGCCCCGACAGCAGGCGGGCGTCGGCCCGACGCCGTCGCGTCACCGCCACCACCAGCCCGATCGCCAACAGAACCGTCGCCAAGCCGAAGGCCAGTCCGATGCCGCCGAAGCGCCGACCGATACCCTCCGCCTGTGCCAGTCGCTGGTCGGTTGTGGTACGCAACACGTCAACCTCCGTGATGCCGTCCATGCGACGAAGGCGCCAGGCGATGGCATCCGCACGGCCGACCCCCTGTGGGCCCGGTTGCAACGCCACCTCCATCGTAGCGGGCAGGAAACCCTCCTCGACACCATCCAGGACCGACCCACGGTCGCCCAATTCAGCGCGCAGCCGGTCCAACGCCTCATCGCTGGCCATCAGGCGAACGCCAGCAACACCCGGCAGGCGCCCGAGGACCAGCGCCAGATCGTCCCGGAAAGCCCCTGGTAGATCCTCGCGCAGAAATGCCACCAATTCGGCTCCGCCGGCGAATGCCCCCTTTTCAGTTCCCGTTGCGGCGCTGGCACGCCACGCCGAGAAGCTGGCCGCGCTGACAACGATCGCCAAGGTCATGATCGCGAACGCTCCAACTCCAATGATCTTCGCGCCACGATGCCCCCGAAATTCGAATCCCAGCAGGCGCATCAGCCAGATCAGGCGCAGACGTTTCGTGGCCCTTGAAGACGTTGCTGTCACGGCGCTGCTTCCCTGCGAGCCACGCGCGCGCCCGCGCGCCCGCCGTTGACGACGGCGATGGGACCAGTCCCGGGCATCACCCGTCCCCCGTCGAGACGAAGCCGACGCGCCCCCGCGTGTACGGCGGCGGTGGCGAAAGCCCCGTCGGCCGTGGCACACACGACGGCGGCACCGCTGCCGGTGGCTCCCAGCAACGCGGCTAAAACCGCCCCCGTGTCCGAGGGCGCCAACAGCCCGCTGGGCTCGTCGATCAGGATAAGCGGGGGAGATCCGGCCAGCGCCCGTGCGATTCCAATCAGCCGCCGCGCCCCGACCGAAAGCGCCGCCGGATCCCGTGTCGCAAGTCCAGCGACTCCCACCTTTCCCAGGGCGCGCAAAGCCGCTTCGCGTGCCCATTCCGGCGACTCGGCACGCGCGCCCAGCGGCAGCATGACGTTCTCCAGCACGTTGAGCCCGGGCAGGAACCTGGGTGTAGCCGACGCGAATCCGATGTTGCGACGAACGAACGGAAGAGAACCTCGCTGCAGAGTCGTCACGTCGTGCCCCGCTATCCAGACCTCGCCGCTATCGGGACGCCTGCGGGCGCCGGCGATCTCGAGCAGCTTGCTCTTTCCCGAGGCTCTTGGCCCGTCGATGACCAGCAGATCCCCGGCGCGCGCCTCGCCCGACACGGCCCGAAGAACGACCTCGCCATCGAGGCGCAGGCTCACGGCGATCAGGCGAATCACGCTCCGATGGTACGCGGGGGCGGCAATACGGCCAGTTTTCAGACGTTTTCGCTGACCCTGCGTGATCGGTTGTCGCGACCGTTGCGGGGCCAGCGATCAGGAGCGACGGCGGCGGAAGGTCAGAACCAGCGCCGCCAACCCCAGACCAAACAACGTCGTGCTTGGTGAACGCGCCGAGGCGATCTCACACACACAGGCTCCGCCTCGCGCCTCGAAGAGTTGGGCGCTCGCATCGGGAAGCGAAGCATCACCGGCGGCGTCCGTATCGCTGGCATCGCCGGCAGCGTCGGCAGCGTCCGTATCGCCGGCAGCGTCGGCCGCGTCCGTATCGTCGGCATCGCCGGCATCGGTGACATCGCCACCACCGGTTCCGTCCCGAGCGTCCGAGGCGTCCGGCCCGGCGCCGACGTCCGGCATCCCCCCCGCGTCCACGTCCTGACGGTCCGGGCCGCCTGAATCGGAAGCATCGGACGGCGGCAAGACGTCTACGCCAGGACCGCCATCCGTAGCCGCCCCCGCATCACCATCTGGGCAGGCCGCCGTCACGACGGATCGACACCCCGTACCGGTCACGCATTGGTCCGTCGTACAGGCGATCCCGTCGTCACAGATCTTGGGTAACCCTGCCATGCAACGACCCATGCGGCAGGCATCGAGGTCTGTACACGGCTCGCCATCGGTGCACTGCGTTCCCTCCACGACGGGCATCCCCTGACATAAGCCCATGTTGCAGGCATCGTTTCGGGTGCACTGATTTCCATCCGTGCAGGCCATGCCATCGACCGCCGGGATTCCGACACACAGCCCGCCTTCACAGCGATCCGCGGTGGTGCACGTGTTTTGGTCATTGCATAATGCACCGTCGGCAACACCACTGCAGACGTCAACGATCGCGGCGGCGACACGCACCTCTGGAGGGGGATCGACACACCCGGCCAACAAGGACGCCGTGACCGCAAGACCAAGCGCGACCAGCAGGGATCGGTCATGCGGTGGGGCGGCGCGATTCACGGGTTCCAGCATCTCAGATCCGGTCGATTTTCCGAAACCTTCTCATCGCTTTTCCCGGCACTCCCGGGCACCTCTTTACGCTTTTTCCGTCACGTGACCATATGTGACATGTCAGGCCACGCAAGGCACCCGCATTTACTCCACAGGCCGGTGGAAAGTTAATACCTAGTGGAACAGTTTGAAATAACAACAGAAGTGAATAAAACTTCCACAGGCTATCCACCTCTTTTCAACAGCCAACACACTGCATGTTGGGTGGTGTTTGACTACATACCACTATATATTGCGTTCGAAGAAAATATGTGGTCTAAGTCCGTGGGGTATTTGACCGCTCGATGTGTGCTCGCAACTACCCTTTTTCCATGACCGTTTGCGGGGAGGATTCCTAATGCTTGAGAAGAACGATGTTCGGAGGAAGAACGGCCGCCACGACGCAGGCAGCTCGGCTGCCAGGGAAATCGCAAAGGACGCAAAGGAAGCAAGGGAACTAGGAAAAGACCCAGCCAAGGTAGCCTCGAAGGCCGACAAGGCCGACAAGCTGGCGCCTAAACCGCGGCGGCCGGGACTGCCGATCGCGCGATTCTTCACGAAGCCGGGTGACGACGGTTTCACGAATGTCGACTGGGAATTGCGTACCGCTAACATCACCGGCGAAAACGGCAAGGTGGTCTTCGAGCAGAAGGACGTCGAGGTTCCCCGTGGGTGGAGCCAGACCGCCACGAACGTTGTGGTTCAGAAGTACTTTCGTGGCACCGTCGGGACGCCGGAACGCGAACGATCGGTCCGCCAACTGATCAGCCGCGTGGCCGACACCATCACGGCCTGGGGACTGAAGGACGGCTACTTCACCTCGCCCGAGGACGCCGAGATCTACCGCGCCGAACTGCGCCACCTGCTGGTCGAGCAGAAGATGTCGTTCAACTCGCCGGTTTGGTTCAACGTCGGATCCGAACTGCACCCGCAGTGCTCGGCCTGTTTCATCAACAGCGTCCAAGACACCATGGATTCCATTCTGACCCTGGCGAAGACCGAGGGGATGTTGTTCAAGTACGGCAGCGGCACGGGAACCAATCTCTCGCCGATCCGCAGCTCGCGCGAACTGCTGCAAGGTGGCGGCACGGCATCGGGCCCGGTCAGCTTCATGCGCGGCTTCGATGCCTTCGCGGGCGTGATCAAGTCGGGCGGCAAGACCCGACGCGCGGCCAAGATGGTGATCCTGAACATCGATCACCCGGATATCGAGGAGTTCGTCTGGTGCAAGGCCACCGAGGAAAAAAAGGCCTGGAAACTGATCGACGTCGGTTATGACGGATCGTTCGACGGCGAGGCATACAAGTCGGTGTTCTTCCAGAACTCGAACAATTCCGTGCGTCTCACCGACGATTTCATGGAGGCCGTGCAGAAGGATCGCGATTGGTCGACGCGCGCGATTCGCGACGGACAGCCCGTGGAAACCAAGAAGGCGCGGGATCTGTGGCGGCAGATCGCTGAGGCAGCCTGGCAATGCGGCGATCCGGGCCTGCAATTCGACACCACCATCAACGACTGGCACACCTCCTCGAACACCGCGCGCATCAACGCCTCTAACCCTTGCTCGGAGTACATGTACCTGGACGATTCGGCGTGCAATCTGGCGTCGCTGAATCTGCGCAAATATCAACGCCCGGATGGTGAATTCGACATCGATTCCTTCAAAAAGGCCATCGAACTCACGATCCTGGCTCAGGAGATCATCGTCGGAAACGCGACGTACCCGACCAAGCGGATTGAGGAGAACTCCCTGCGCTTTAGGCCGCTGGGTCTGGGCTTCGCCAACCTGGGAGCGCTCTTGATGTCGCGCGGATTGGCGTATGACTCGATGCCGTCGCGGGCGTACGCGGGGGCGATTTCATCGATCATGACCGGCTGGGCGTACCGCACCAGCGCCGTCATAGCGCGCGACGTGACGGGACCTTTCGACGGTTACCCGGAAAACGAGGAGCCGTTCCTGCGCGTCATGAAGAAACACCGGCAGAAGGCCGACAAGATCGACTCGACGCTGGTCCCGGCGGACATGATGGCGGCGGCACGCGACACGTGGGATACCGCCATCTCCATCGGCAAGGAGCACGGATTCCGCAATGGCCAGGCGACGGTCATCGCCCCCACCGGCACCATCGGTTTCATGATGGACTGCGACACCACCGGCATCGAGCCCGACATCGCGCTGATCAAATACAAACGCCTGGTGGGCGGCGGCATGATCAAGATCGTCAACAACACCCTCAGCGAGGCGTTGGCCAAGCTGGGTTATGACGAACAGCAGAAGAAGGCGATCGTCGACTACGTCGATCAGGAAGAGACGATTGAGGGTGCGCCCGGATTGAAGGACGAACACCTGACGGTGTTCGACTGTGCCTTCCGCGCGGCAAACGGCACGCGTTCCATCCAGTACCTGGGACACATCCGCATGATGTCGGCCGTGCAGCCGTTCGTGTCGGGAGCGATTTCCAAGACGGTCAATCTGCCCCCCGAAGCGACCATCGAGGACGTGCAGGACGCGTACATGGAGGCCTGGAAGGATGGCCTGAAAGCCATCGCCATCTACCGCGACGGCTGCAAACGGACACAACCCCTGTCGACCAGCAAGAGTGATCCGGGGATGGTGAAGATGTCCGCCGCCGGCCTGCCTTTGCCTGCCCTTGCCGACACGAAGGGACCACCTGCGGCAGTCCGGCGCAAGTTGCCCGACGAGCGGCGATCGATCACGCACAAGTTCTCGGTGGCGGGTCACGAGGGTTACATCCACGTTGGCCTCTATGAGACAGGTGATCCAGGCGAGATCTTCATTCGCATGGCCAAGGAGGGCTCGACCATTTCGGGCCTGATGGACAGCTTCGGTACCGCCATCTCGCTGGCGTTCCAGCACGGGGTACCGTTGCGGCTGCTGGCCGACAAGTTCACGCGAACCAAGTTCGATCCGTCGGGATTCACCGGGAACCCCGAGATCCCACGCGCCAGCTCGATCATGGATTACATCTTCCGGTGGTTGGGTGCGAAGTTCGTCAAGGAGGAGCGCACGGAAATGGAATCATCCATCGACGCCAGCGGCGAACTGAAACGGGTTTCGCAGATCGTGGCGGCCGCGGCGGCGACGCCCCTGTCGGCGTCGGCGGCGAAGGTCGAGGTCATTGACGCCACGGGGCACATCAACGGAAACGGCAACTTCAGTTTCATTGCCCGCAGCGACGCGCCGACGTGTCCGGAGTGTGGATCGATCATGATCCCGAATGGCAGCTGCCACAAGTGCGTGAACTGCGGCACCACGTCGGGCTGTAGTTAGGCGAGCGAAAGCCACCCGCGCTCGGCGCGACGGTTGATCATCGATCAACCATCGCGCCGTTGCGTTGTTTGCGGCTCGCTGGCGGCAGGCGCTGTGCGGGTGTCCGTTGGTTTGGTGTTGAGGCGCCAGGTGATACGTTTGACCGATGTTCACATTCGTCACGGGAGGCTTGCGGTCGGGCAAGTCGAACTATGCGCTTCGGCGGGCATCCGAGCTGGGGCCTCCGCCTTGGCTTTACGTCGCTCCCGAGGTCGAGGGGGACGATGACCTAACGGGTCGGCTGTCCAAACACCGCCGCGACCAGGACGCGATCTGGCGGATAAAGGACGCCTCCGCGAATCTGGAAGAAGCCCTAGCTGCCGACGTCATCGCCGGGCACGGGGCGATTGTGCTGGATCGGTTCAGTGTGTGGTTGTCCGGCCGGATAGCGGTGCCCGCATCGATCGATGATCGCGGGCTCTTGACCGAGGTCGAACGGCTGGCCGATCTCCTGTACCACTGCCCCATCCCGGCGGTGCTGGTGACCACCGAAGTGGGCCTTGGCTTCTTGCCGGCGCATGTTCCGGACCGTCGATTGGTCAACGTGGTCGGCATCGCGAACCAGATCCTGGCCGAACGCGCACAAGCAGTCGTGTTCATGGTCAGCGGCGTGGCGCAGCGACTGCGCTGACGGCAACCCGAATGCCGTTGCTGCGCGAGACATTCCCGGTCGGCCGACTTGGCTGTAATTGCACGGTCGCGGTCTGCAGCGAAACAGGAGAAGCACTGGTGGTGGATCCCGGTGATGACGCGGATCGCATCCGCGCCGTGCTGGACCGCCTGGGAGCCCGCGTGACCAAGGTGGTGCACACCCACGCCCATCTGGACCACGTGTTGGCCTCGCAAGACATCGCGCAGCCCACCGAAGCGGAGGTTCTGCTGCACGCGGGAGACACCTGGCTGTGGGAGCACGTCCCCACGCAAGCGTCGATGTTCGGCTGGTCCGTGACACCCCTTGCGCCCCCAACGGGTGTGCTGACGGACGGTCAAGCGGTCGGTTTCGGCCGACGCGAGGCCGAGGTCCTGCACACGCCCGGGCACACGCCCGGCTCGGTCTGCTTCCTGTTGGGGCGGGCGGACGACCCGAGAGGTCTGCCGCCCTTGTTGCTGTCGGGGGACACGTTGTTTCGGGAATCGGTGGGGCGCACCGACCTCTGGGGAACGTCATTCGACGAGTTGGCGCGTTCGATACGGGAACGTCTGTTCACCCTCCCCGACCAGACCGAAGTGATTGCAGGCCATGGCCCACCAACGACGATCGCCC
Source organism: Pseudomonadota bacterium (assembly GCA_031407985.1). Lineage (GTDB taxonomy): Bacteria > Myxococcota_A > Polyangia > Fen-1088 > Fen-1088 > FEN-1088. The sequence goes on from JANOJB010000095.1 coordinate 7,717, forward strand.
ACGAACGCGACGAAAATCCGTTTGTGGGACGCCGCGGCAGAGGCTGTTGAGAGGGACGGTGGCCGTCGCCATAGACCCACGCGATCTCGGTTGACGCTGTCATCTGATCGTCAGTATGGTCTGCCCCAGTCGTCCCCCCAAACGGGGCCAAAGCATACCGGGACGCACACCAGGACGTGACGTAGAAAGGACCGAGAAATGGCGCATTCTGTCTCCCGTTCTGACCTGTTCGCAGGACTCGTGGCCGCGGTTTTGATGACCATCGGCACACCTGCCCTGGCCAAGAAGAAAAAAGCCGCCGAAGCCGCTGAAGCTTCCGGCGAGGGGGGGCTGCCCACCTCGGGCAAGGCCGCGGAAGGAGCCGCACAGGCAGGCGATAACGAGCGGCCGAAACCGATCCTGGAAGAGTCATCGGGCCCCGAGGCCGACGCCGAGGGAAACGTTGCCTTCGTCGGCGCCAAGGTCGGCAAGGGCAAGATCGTCATCAGAGGCGCCAAGAAGGAGAAGGCCAAGATCTACCTGGAAGGCCGGTACTTCGGAATCGCGCCGCGGACCATCAACAAGATTCCGCCGGGCGACTACATCGTCGAGGTGACCTATCCCAACGGCCGCAGTGTCACGAAGCCGGTTTCGGTGGCCGGGGACGAGGAGTCCGTGATTGATCTGGGCGGGGCGGGCGACGCGCCGGCACCGATCGAAAAGCCCATGGCTCCCGAGCAAATCGAAAAACGACTGAGCCTGGCCAAGATGATCGGCATCGGGGCCATCGGCTTGGCGGTGGTCGGTGGCGGCTTGGGGATCTGGGAGTACACCGTTCAGCAGGACTACAACAAGAAGCACACCGCGGGCGCTTCGATGGAAGTACTGGACGACCTGTCGCACAAAGGCGATACCCTGGCGCTGGCCGCGAACATCTGCTTCGTCGGCGCTGCGGTGGGTCTGGTCGCCGCGGGGGTCATCGGTTATCCCGCCTACAAGGCGCGCAAGGGTGGAGGTCGCTCTGAAATGTCCGACTCGGCCCCGCCGCCAGTATCGTTCATGTTCGGTCCTGGGCGAACGGTCGGCAGCTTCAACGGCGGGATGGTCTACCGCTTCTGATTTCAGCGACCAAGTTTTCCGGCGTCGATCACCCGGATCCCGGCGGGCGGCGTCCACTTGAAGGTTGCGTCCGCGATCCGGGTATTGATCTTGATGTCTGAGAACAACAGATCGTTCGTGTTTCCCTGTGCGTCCGTGATGATCGATTCGCGGACGTGAAACGTCTGGGCATCGACCACGAATAGGATCGCCTTCACGTGCGCCTGCGGCTGCCTCGGACTGAGGGTAAGCACGTAGTCAGCGGTCGTACCGATTCGTGGATCCTTCGCGAACGCGATTTCGAACTCGGTGGCCAGCTTGCCCTTGCCGGTTAGAAACGCCAGCGCGGCGGGAAGCTGCGACGACTTCAGGTCTTGCTTGAACGCTTGTTTGTCCTCAGGCTCGTACAGCCACAACAGATCGCCATCGGCCAGATACATCTTCGGATCGGGTGTCTGGTAGTTCCAGCGCATCCGACCAGGCTTTTTCAACAACACCTCGCCCGTCAACGACGTCTTGCGCTTGAACGCGGCGTTGGTCAGCGTCTGGTTGAAGCGGGCGCGGAAGTCCAGGGCACTGTCGTAGCGCTTCTGTACCCGGTCCACGACCGC
>JANOJB010000357.1:0-10621 GCA_031407985.1 Pseudomonadota bacterium
TCGTTGGGTGAATTCGACGGGACGATGTTGTTCGTCTCACACGATCGGCAGTTCCTGGCGCAGCTGTCGAACCGTGTTTTGGAACTGGGCCCCGACGGTCCCACGGTTTATGGCGGCGGTTATCTGGAATACGTCGCGCGCAGCGGCCACGAAGCCCCCGGTCTGCGGTAGTTCCCGTCGCGGACGATCTTCGACGTAACGCCCACGGCAGCCTGGCGTTTCGTTCCTTCGGCGCTAGGTTTGAAATCGTGACGATTTCGGACGCGACAGCGATGATCGGCGGGGGCGCTGCCTGCAAGCCCAACATTTCCTTCGCTGGCAGGCGCATGCGGCGGCGTTTCGGTCTTCTGGGGATCGCCATCGTGGTCGTGGTGCTTGGCGCGGCGGTGGCGCTGCGTTGGCCCTGGTATTGGCGTGCGTTGCTTTGTATTCCCGTCGCTTTGTCAGCGATCAGTTTTCTGCAGGCGCGGCGGGGAACCTGCGTGTCGCGGGCGGCGGAGGGGACGTTCGAGCACGAGGACTTCTCGACAACCAAGCTTCCCGACACCGAGGTCGCGAACAGCCGGCGCGCGGCGGCCGCGATCGTGCGCGATGCCGTGTTGATCGGTCTGCTGTCCGGGCTCGCCGCGACGGCGACCACGTTTCTTCGCTGGTAGTATGACCCCACCATGTTGAACACGGCGGTTGGACGGCTGCGCGCGATCGGCCTGCTTGAGGGGACGTCGTTCCTGGTTTTGGTCTGCATCGCGATGCCGCTGAAATACGCGGCGGGCATGCCCCTGGCGGTGAAGGTCGTCGGATGGTTGCACGGCTTGCTCTTCGTGCTGTACACGGCGGCGTTGACGGTTGCGTATTCATCCGTGGACTGGTCGGCGGCGCGCACGCTGGTGGTCTTCCTGGCCGCCCTGGTTCCGGGTGGCCCGTTCATGCTCGACGGCTGGATGCGGAAGCAAGAGCGGCTCGCGCGCGGGTGAGCGCGCGGGTGAGCGCGCGGGTGAGTGATCTCACCTGTCTTGCTGTTCCCGCCTTTTGTCCAAGCAGCTGCTGGATCAGGCGTCGGGCTCGCTTGACACCGTTTTGGCCGTGATTACTTGTCTGGCCGTCCCAGTCCAACACAGTGCCGCTGAAGGCACCTAGCCAAGGAGGATGATCATGCTCGTGAGACGGGTTTGGCCTTTCAGGCCAGCGTTCGAGAATCCATTCGGCGACGTCGACCAACTGCGGCGCGAGGTGATGCGTTTGCTTGGTAGTCAGGCGGAGGGTGGCCCCTTCCCTGAAGGGGGGACCGGCGTCTTCCCACCGATCAACGTCACCCAGGATCAGGACAGTTTCCATTTGCGCGCCGAGGTTCCGGGAATCAAGGCGAATGAGCTGTCGATCTCCGCCGTGAAGAACCGCGTTTCGATCGCCGGGAAGCGCGAGATCCCGCGCGAGCAAGAGCGCGTCAGCTACCACCGCAGGGAGCGGGCGGAGGGTTCGTTCGATCGAACCGTAACCCTGCCGAGCGATCTGGACGCCGAGCGGGTCGAAGCCCGTTACACCGACGGCATTTTGACGGTGACTCTGCCCAAGGCGGCGGAGACGAAGCCACGGCAAATCGTCGTAAAGGCATGACCCCAGGGAAGGACCAGGGAAGGACCAGGGAAGGAACAGGAAGGACCAAGGAGGAAACCGCCATGTTGAAGGAAGGCAGAACCGAAATGCAGAATTTGGAGATGAACAACCCATCGCCTGTTCTGGAGCAGACGCGTCCAGGTCCGGTCTACACGCCGGCCGTCGATATTTTTGAGAACGACAGCGCGATTACCGTCCTGGCCGACATGCCTGGCGTGAAGGCAAAGGATCTGAAGATCGATCTGCGCGAGAGCGTCCTGACACTGACCGGCCTGGTCACGCCCTCCGGGAAATCCGGTGAGGCGAACATCCTGCGGGAGTACGAGTCGGGCACGTTCTTCAGGCAGTTCACGCTGGGCGAAACCATCGAGCAGGCGAAGATCGACGCCAAGCTGGCCGACGGAGTCCTGAGGCTGGAGTTGCCCAAACTGGAACGGGCACGCCCGAGGCAGGTCACGGTCCGGACCGACTGAGTGGGGGCATCTGAAATGGCGAAGCGGAAGCGAGCACCGGGCGGTCAGCAGGGAGAGGCGCCGCCGGACCTTCGTCACTTGCGGCGCGAGACCAGGACTGCCCTTGAGCTGGCGGTCGTGGCTCTCGCGCCCGCCGAGATCATGGATCGTCTGGCGGTCGCCGCCGGCTTCCTTGAGGCGTTAAGCGAACTGCCCACCGATACGGTCCCCGTGGTGGCCCTTGTCCCGGGAGTGGTGGCGCGAACCAAGGAGGGCCTCGACCGGTGGCGGACCTGGCAAGGGGAGTACCTCCAAAGGAAGATCCCGCGAGGCTGATCCTCGGGCATCCTTCGCCAAACGTGTCGGTGAAAACCCGCGGGTCGCAGGGCGGGTGACCGGCGACTGGCGCCGTTTTTCCTGGTTGCAGATGGGGGAGCTTCGCCGCGCCGTGGCTCGCATCGAGGCCGCCGAGGCCGCGGGAGGACCGGGGGGAGGATCGGCCGCGGGGCGCGCGCGCAGGGCGCTCCCCGACGCGAGGGCCGGCGACCGACCGACCCACGTACATGGCCTATGGAAGCAGGGTATTGTCCGGCGCGCTCGCCCAGGAAGGCCAATTCAGGCAGCGCCGAAGTTGACTCCAAGGACCTGATTGCCACAATCCCGCCTTCAAGGAGGTGGGTCGATGGAAGGAAGGATCAGTGAAGACGACCGAATCGCGTCGCTGGAGCGCAAGGTTGAGGCCGTCTCGAAGGCGTCGTCGACGTGGTGGAAGGACCGCCTTCTGGTCGGGATGTTGGGCATCCTTGTTCCCGCGACCGCGCTGGCGTACCAGGCACTCAACAACCGCAGCCTTCGGGACATCGAGGACAAACAACAGGCGTTCGAACGAGCGTTGCAGTTGAGCCGTCACTACGCGGAACGTGAGGCCTTTGCGATCAAGATGGCGTCGGACGCCAAGCTGCCAGACGAGAAGACGCGAGCACTTGAGATCCTGAGCGTCCTCGCCGAACCGATCCCCGACGGAGACTTTCCTAATGACGGGCGATCCCAGAACGCCAAGGCGCCACAGTGGAACAAGTTGATTGCCATTCTAATCGACCGATTGGCGTCGTCGGTCGAACGCGGCGAGTTTCAGGACGAAGGCGAGATTGACCGCGCCCGTTCCGCAGCAGATACGGCGAGCGAAGTCGTCGACAATACCAAAAGCGCGACGTCGGCAACCAAGACCATGATCGCCGCTGCAAGAACCATCTTGGCCGACGAAACGCTGCGCCAAACGGCCTTCGGCAACCGGTCACCCGACGCAGGGAGAACAGCGCCGCGCCCCGTCGGACAAACGCAACCTTCCGTTGGCGGCAAGGTGTCGCCGGTGAAGGCGGCCAAGACTCCTCCTCCAAGAGGTGTGATCTCCTGGAAGTCCACGCCTCAGGCCAAGGGTCAGCTGGAACCCTCGGTTGTGCAGCGGATCGCGCGCGCGCACGTGAGGCAGATCCGCGCGTGTTACGAAGCGCAGCTGAAGATTACGCCCCTCCTCTCAGGCAAATTGACGGTCAACATGACTGTCGGGGCTCCTGGGCGGGTCATGAACGCCAAGGTCGTCGAGGATACGCTGGGCAACCCCACCGTCGAGTCCTGTGTCCTGAAGGACGTTCGCGCCTGGACGTTTCCGAGCGTCACGGCCAGTTCGACGATCACGTACCCCTTCGTCTTCTTGCCCGCGCAGGAGACCGCAACACAATGACATGCCTAGGCGAAACGTTCGGGCATCAGGACCGAGAGCCCGGTAGGGCGCCCGCCCAGTGATCTTGATGGACGCATGACGGACTCTCTCCCTCACGCCGCACCATCCGCTCGCCAACTGCTCGTGGCGGTCGTCTCCCTGGGGCTCTTGCTCGCGGCCTGTGGCGCTGGCGGAGCGGCCGGGCCACCGCCCGCGGCTCCGACACCAGCGCGGTTCCGCCTCCGCCTCTGCAACGAGGCCCCGATTCGCCTGCCGGGGCCTCCCGGCGCGCAACAGTCCCGCGGTTGCGTCGTGACGTTCACGCAGGCGCTGTCCGATCCTGCGACGATTCGCTTGCTGGGGGCCGACAAGGTGGAGCGACGCTACCTGGTCTACGCCCCGGCCCATTTACCGTCGGGACCCATGCCGGTCGTGCTGGTGTTCCCCGGGTACTCCGCCAGTGCCGAAACGGCCGCGTTCCACTACACGCACACCCGCTTCGAGAGCCTGGCCGATCGGGATGGATTCATCGTCGTGTACGGCAACGGGCTGCCGAACCCACCCAACGCGCGCGAGAAACCATCGATGCCCAAGGGCGGTTTTCTCCAGGGCTGCCTGGCCGATCACGCCGGTGAGGGGATCGACGTGCAGTACGTCCGCCAGATTCTTGCGCAGCTCGGGACAGAGCTTGTCATCGATCGCGCGCGCGTCTACGCGACGGGGCTCTCAGCGGGCGGGGGCATGTCGTTCCAGCTCGCTCTCGAGGCGCCGGACTTGGTGGCCGCCATCGCGCCGGTTGCGGCGCTCCCGTTTCAACCGCGGGGGCTGTGGCTTCACGCCTGCCATCCGCGGCCGGGCTATGAACGGATTTCGATCGCGATGCTTGCCGCCACCGACGATCCGTTCATCTCGTACGGGCCGGGCGGCTCGCGCGAATACCCTGCCGCGCACTACCCCGGCATGGAGGCAACGCGGGACGCTTGGCTGGCCGCGCTGGGGCTGTCGGGGCCGCCCGAGCTCGACAGGTTTCCCGATACCGTTACCGGAGACTCCCACCAGCCTCAAACCGGCCGCGCGAGCAGCACGATCGAACGACAGCGCTATCGAGGGGCGCCGGACGGTACGGAGCTCTGGTACTACAAGGCGGAGGGGATGGGGCACTGGTGGCCCAATCCGACGCCATCATGGAGCGGCCTTTGGGAGAGGTTCGGCAAGACGAATCAAGACATCGACTTCGCCGATCACGCCTGGGCGTTCTTCCAGCGTCACGCCAAACCTTCGGCCCTGGCGCTGCCAGACGTTCGAGGTGAAGGTGGCGGCGCTTCCGCCGGCGACCTATCAATGGTTCAAAAAGGGCGCGCCGATTAGCGGCGCGACCCAGGCGACCTTGAAGCTGACCAACCTACGCGCGGCGGACGCCGGTCGCTACACGGTGAAGACGATGAACAGGTCCGGCAGCGCGACGAGCGAGGCGGCGGTACTGACGGTGCGCTAGGCATCCACGAGATCTGCTGATCTGGCAACGCGGCCGACCTGGGTCAAGGCGTTGTTGGCGCGCATAGGCGGCCCCAGCGACGTCGCCGCCGCGCCGGACAAATCCCGTCGCCTGCTGCGCGGGATGAGCCACGGATTGATGGATCCGAAGAAAATCGATGCGGTGATTGCGGGCGCGGGACACAGCTGCGGGGTTCCGATGTTGGACCTTGAACGCCAAGCCCTGGCCGCCATCGCCCAGGAGGCGCACACCGCCCTCCGGGCGTTCAAGGGAGCCAGGGCAAAGGTGGAACTGCTGGCTCTCGAAACGCCGGCCCGCCACATGGCCACCACCGTCGGCAAGGCAACGGCGGCGTTGTTCATCAGCGAGGTCGGTGACCCGTCACTGTTCCCCTCGGCGTCGGCCTACTTGAAGGCGTTTGGCCTGAACCTGAAGGAGAAGAGCAGCGGCACGCAGCACGGATACCTGCGGGTGACCAAACGCGGTTCCGGGCGCGCCCGCCAGTATCTATGGCTGGCGGTCTTCCGGTGGATTCACAAGGACCCGATCGCGAAGGCCTGGTACCAGAAGAAGGTCGCGCGTGACGCGGGGAAGAAGGCCAAGGCCGTCGTGGCCATGATGCGCAAGCTTGCTCGCGCCCTATTTCACATCGGCCGGGGCCAGCCGTATGACGGAACCAAGTTGTTCGACCTGAAGGCACTGGGTCTCCAGACCTGATGGCCGACGAACAAAACTGTTTCCAGACCACGGATCGGAGGTGAACGCAGAGCAATTCGAATCATTCTTTGGTGTAGCGGTTTCCGACGGGTGACCTTCAGTTGCAGCGCAGGTTCACCACAGTGAAACCATCCGTCTGTCCAGAGGCACCCTGAGGAATTCAGCGCTGGCGACAATGCCCATTGCAGCCGTTTCGATGCCGCCCGGCGGACATTCTACGTAAGTGCGTCGGCTGCCATCGTTGACCCCTCCGGCAACCGTCACCAATCGACCCCGTTTCCCGCACGACCCGATTTCATTTGCGTGGTTCACGCCGTCGGATTCGTGTGCCCACAGTCCCTCGATCACTTTCTGATCTTTTCTCTTGAACTCCGCACAAGCGCTGCAACGCCGGGTTGGGCGGCGCCCTGACTACTGGCCGCCATCGGCTTCCTGATCACGATGTTGGCCCTCGCGAAGAACCCATGAGCGTCAGCCGCTACTGCGCGTCGCCGAGCGAGAAGTTCTCGATCAGCCTGTCGAGTGCGAGGGCGAGCGGCGGCCGTAAGGAGGTCCCGGCGAACGAATCGGCCAGCATGCGCGCTACGAGGCTCGTTCGTCGATAGTTCCTTCCGCCACCGAGCGAGAACAGCTCAGCGCACAGCTTGGTGGCCTCCTGGGTCACGTAGGTCTTGGTCCGCAGCACGCGCGCCGCGTAGGCTGCGCCCGCGCCGGCCCGAAATCCTTCCGCCGTCTGCAGCAGGTAGGCGCGCATCGCCTCGTATCGCATCGTCGCCTCTGCGAGCCGAAGCCTCAGTGCCGGAGATTGCGGCGCCGGTGACCCCATCGCGCGCAGAATCGCCTTCCCACACCCGAGCGGGATCGCAGCGAAGAGGCAGAAAAAGTACTCGAGTGGCTGGACCACATTCACGAAGTCGGGAAACCCTACTATCTCCCTTGCGCGCGCCTTGTTGTAGCGCACCGTATGGCTCTCTGTCGGCCGCATCCCGAATCCATCCCAGTCGTTCAGGATCTCCACGCCTTCAGAGGCGACGTCGACGAGGAAAAACTCCACAACGCCGGCACCGGGCAGGTCGTCGGCGGTCACTTTCGCGGTGGAAAAAAAGGTCGCCGCGTTCCGCCCTGCGGACGCCAGGATCTTCTCGCCCGAGAGCACGAATACGCCGTCGGCCTGCCGCGCTGCCATTGTCTTGGTAGCCGCGAGCGACCCTCCGGCTCCCTTCTCGCTGTTGCAAGCGGCGTAGATGCGCCCCGCGCGGTAGTCCGCCGCCACCCGAGCCGTCTGCTCGGCGAAAGCGGCTCGGTGTGGCTCGGGCGCGATCTCGTTGTCGAGCCCGTAGATGCCCGCGAGTCCCAGGGGCATGCTCGCAATCAGCGCCACCGATGGCGATACGGACGCGATCGTTTCGAGGACGCTTACGGCCTCGACCAGCTTCATCCCCTGCCCTCCAAAATCCTTGGCAAACGGGCCGGTGATGATCCCCGCATCGAACAGCGCCCGGATGCTCTTTTCTGGATAGGCCTCGGGATGGTTTCGCTCCTGCTCCGCGATGAGGGGCAACAAGTCGTCGAGAACGGCGCTCAGGGTCGTTGACATTGCCCTATTGAAAACGGCTGGCGCATTCTGTCAAGCCGTGATTCGATGGTGGTGCTAGTTCCAAAGCCATCGACACCGACCACATTGAATGCGCTCACGGCCGCCCAGCGTCGTGGCGTTAACCCGCGGGCCGCAGGCCCGTCGGGTTCAACGCCTTGTTCGGCAGCCGCCACGCACCGAGATCAAGACGCCTTCTTCGCGGCGGCCGTACGTCTCGGTGGCAACTTCAGAGCCTGGCGCCCCGATGCCATTTGCCGGGCCCGCGCAGCCTCGGCGATCTTCTGGAGATCGTTGTCGGACGCCTTGGCGATGGCCTCGCGAATCGCGTGAATCTCGTCGACGATGTGGTCGGAAAACGGCATCGTTCTACTCCTCCACCAGCTCCAGCGGGGTGCAAATAACGGGTGGCTCAAAACCTGCGGATCGGATGATGGCCTCGATTCTACTCCGCAAAGTCGCATTGGCGATGTGTTTGCAGTTCCAAGTCAAGAGGTAGTCCATACCGTGAACGGTCGCGACCGCAACATGGAGTGCGTCCACCCGTGCCTGTTGCGGGAGGCCACCTCGGGCGATGAGTTCTGCCGCGAGGACCGTGGCGTCTTCTGTCACGTCCAGAAGGGGAATCGCTTCCAAGGTGGCCAACCGCCGCGCCGCGGCTTCGGAATCGCCTTTTGACGCCTCATCAAGGACGAATTGCGAGACAAACAGATCGAAAGCTTCCCGACCGGCCCACCATTCCCTCGTGACGTGCTGATGAGCCGCAAGAACCAAGTCCTCACTGGCACGTGCTGTCAGGTAGCTGATCATACTTGTCTCAACGTAGGACCTCGGCTTCATTCGTGGTGCCCCACTTTCTGTCCAACGCGACTCCTCGGACGACGATGTCTGTTGTTCATTCGATCGCTTTGGTTACCACGATATTTCGCTTTCCTCTTTGGTCCTTGGTCTCGACCAGCAACTTGTCAATTTCCGCTCGAAACTTGGCGGGCTCGATCGGCTTGGTCGTTGTCCCGACCGCAATGGTTACCGTTGGGGTGTTCCGTTGATCATCGATCTTCTTGTCACGAAACTCGGTCTCGACCGTTTCTCGTATGCGCTCAGACATCGCAGTCGCGGCATCCATGTCAATGTTCGGAAGGATCGCCCCCGCCTCATCTCCCCCCAAACGGTAGGCTTCTCCAGGGACAACGCCTGCTTGCAGAATTCGAAAAATGCCCCGAAGCACGTCATCAGCACCAACGTGGGTTAAGGCCGTATTCACCGCCTTGAGTCGGTCCACATCCAAGAGGACGATTGAGCATGGATCGTCGTTCTTACGAAATTGAAGGTGGACATCGAGATCGCTTTCCCAGTGCCTCATGTCCCAAAGGATCTCGAACGGTTCGCGAACGCGATCCCGATTCAATATTTCGGCACGAAGCCTAAACAGCCGAAGACGACCCCGATGAGTAATGCGCAGCGACACGCTTCCCTTCTCAAGGTCCGACTGGGTCATCATGATCGCGGTGTCGAGCGGTTGTGTAGGCGAATGACCCCACCCGCGATAGCCATGTTGGTTCACGATCGCCCCATCGAGAATCAAGTGATAGATGGCATCTTCTCTGAGGCGCTGTTCGCGTCCATTCGGATTTGGACGCGCGTAGTTGAAATAGGAGCCTTCAAAGGAAGCCGCGTCGATCGCGGTCAAGAGTTCAATCTCGGTCAACCTCGCGTCTTGCATGACACCTCGTCTGCCGAACGATCTGCCGTTCAGCGGCAGGGACGCCGCCGAGTTGGCCTTCCAATTCCACCCGGGCGTGCGCGCGGTGGCCCTGGCCGACTGCAACGGCCGGTTCGGCGGCACGAACGCGCCCTCTTCAGAAGCATCGACCTCCCTCCTACAACTTGCACGGCGACACCGCGGTCATCGTGACCCCGTTCGGAAGAACCACCTTCCCAGACTCGATTCCTTCATCCCGAACAGGGAGGAGGAGTGCTCGACCATCAGAAAGAACGACCTTGAGGGTCGCGTCGAGTTTGTCGTTGATTCCGAGGTCGATTTGCAGATCTGACCTCCTTCCCACCTTCTGTCCTTCCCAGGTCACCGACCTTAAGTATGTGGCCATCCTATTGGATGGGACCGGAAAGTTGAAGAGCAGTTGCCCCCGGCACATCGACTCATCGGCGGTGGTGATCAGCAGCGGGATGCCGTGACCGTGCTTCGGGAATATTGCCGGCCGCCTTCCCCCGTGCTCGTCGATTGTTCCGATCATGAGGATGCTTCCCCCGGTCTTGGATACGGTCGCCAAGCTGCCGACTCGCTCGTCGCCTCCGTTTGCGTAGACCAACATCTTGCCGGTCGCAGCGTTGAAGATTGTGTAAGAGCCGCTTGAGTCGCAACATGCCTCGATCCTGATCTTCAGGAGTAGCGGATAGATGAACCACCCAATTTCGTCGCCTGGTTCGACGATCGAGTACAGAGGTTTGCTGTTCGGCAAGCGCGGCAACTGCCACGCGTCTATTCGAACCTCTCCGTGTCCTGGCTCGTCGTCCTGAAACGTCTGCTGGATCTCCTTCTGGAGAAGCAATCGGCGGCGCGGTTCAGGATGATGGCTAATGACCTCAAGCGTTCGGTTTCTGATGCGACCAGCTGATCCGTCTCCGCTGATCTCCACCTTGGACTCCGCCTTGTATACCTGCCTTGCGACGGCGGGGCCGGACATAGCTCCGACGACGGTCACCAAGACGATCTTGTGCGCCCTGAGAAACGGGACACTTAGTCTCATGCCACATCACCCACTATGAAAACTAACATTGGCCGTCCGCCGAACGTCGTGGTGTTCAGCGGCGAGCATCCGCCCGAGCGAAGCGAGGAAGAATGATCGGCCGCTGCAACACCATGTTATCCAGCATCTGGCTCGGGCACCAACTCCATCCCGATAGCGTAGTCGCGAAAGCCAACGGCCTGCCAGAACGCCTTGGCCGCGATATTGTGCGTAAGAATCTCTAGAGTGACTCGCGAAGATGGAGCCCAAGCGGACTCGCGG
>JANOJB010000378.1:0-11489 GCA_031407985.1 Pseudomonadota bacterium
CCAAGGGCTATCACTATCGCTACGTGTACGGTCAGGGCGCGGGCCACTGCGACGGCAAGGTCCAGGACGCCACACTGGCGGATACCCTGGTCTGGCTGTGGCGCGGGTATCCGGTCAACTGATGTTCCCGCGAACGAACGAGGAAGAATCAAGGACGCGCATCATCCGGACGTGCGTCGAACGGTTGGCCGCGCGTATCGCGCTCCCTGGTTCGCTGCTGGTTGTCACGGGGTTGCTGGCGTGCGCTCCCGGATCGGGGGTTGGTGGTTCAGCGACCGATGCGTCCGTTTCGTCCGGCGGCGTCAGCGGCGCGGGCTCGGGCGGCGCCACCAGCGTTGGTACGGGCGGCGCCGGTAGCGGCACCGGCGGCACCGCCTCTGGGACAGGTGGATCCGCGACGGGTGGATCGGCAACCGGAGGGGTGGGGACCGGCGGATCGGCGACGGGTGGATCCGCGACCGGGGGAACCGGCACGGGGGGAAGGGGAACCGGCGGAGCGGGCATGGCGGGCCGAGGCGCGAGCGGATCGGCAGGCACGGGCACGGGCGGTTCAGCGCCGCCCGTCGGTGGAGCCGCTGGTGGCGTGTCGGGTGTCGGAGGCGCCCCCGTGCCAAGCGCCGGTTGCGGCATGACGCCGACCGATGCGCTGAACATGCTGGTCCGCCGCAACATCGACGTCGGGGGAACCAGCCGCGAATACTACGTTCGCCTTCCCGCGATGTACGACGCGAACCGCGCCTACCCGCTGATCTTCCTGTGGCACGGCGCCGGCAGCACGGGCGCCACCACCAACGGCGGCCAGGTTCCCATCCAGATGTCGTCGGGCGCCAACGCGATCATCATCTCCCCCACCGCGCTGGTCAGCGCCACCGAGAACCGCACGCAGTGGCAGTTCAGCAACGCCAACAGTCCCGACGTCGCCTTCTTCGACGCCCTGTTGACGCAAGCCAGCGGCGCGTACTGCGTCGATCAGTCCCGCGTCTTCAGCGCGGGGTTCTCCAGCGGTGCATGGCTGTCGAACATGCTGGGATGCGTGCGGCGCAACAAGCTGCGCGCCTACGGCGTCGTCGCCGGCGGGATCGTGGGCAACCCGACCTGCACGGCCGGTTCGAACATGGCCGCGTGGTTCTTGCACGACGCGAACGACACCGACAACGTCATCATGGGCAACATCACCGCCCGTGACCGCATCATCACGGCCAACGCGTGCACCACCACGACCGCCCCGGACATGCCGTCGCCCTGTGTGCGCTATCAGGGTTGCCGCGAGGGTTACCCGGTCGTCTGGTGTCAAACCTCGGGGGCCGGCCACAACGTGCAGTCCAGCATCTCGGGGCCGGGTATGTGGCGCTTCTTTTCGTCCTTCTGACCCCGGCCGTTCTTGCGACACGTTCTCGTGAAAGGGGCGGGCACCCTAGTACGACTCTTTCTCGTGCTCGACCTTCTCCAGCCAGTCAGCGATCTCCTTCATGTGCTGATCCAGATCCGCGCGCAGAGCCGCCAATGTTTGCGCGTCGCCGGTCATCGCTACGATCTGCGCGGCAGGGTAGGGGTCGGTCAGGATGGCCAGAACGGCCTCGTAGTTCTTCAATAGATTCGAGCTATCGCCCCAGCGGTCGATCACAGCGATCCGTCTTTGAACATCGTTGATGGTGATCGCCACCCGTGCCCGCGCCGCGGCGATCACCGCTGGGGTCTTCGCCCTGTCGAACCGCGCACGTGCCTGCCGCAGCAACTTGACCACCTCTCGGTGTTGAGGGAGCCTACGCTTGTCGTAACGCACCTGACGCTCGTGCTCCTCGTGCGCCAAATGTTCGCGCCATTGCGCTTCCGACTTCTTGCCGGCCACGGGATCTTCCGGGAGACGTGACGGCACCAGCCCACGTCCGGCACCTGTCGTTCCACCGGTTCCCGACGGCGGGGTGGCGGGCGCCCGTGCAGCGGATTCGGCGCGACGGACCATTGACGCGAAGACCACGGCAACGGTCAGGACACGGACCGCGCGGGACATCGGGCGCAGGATGATCATGGGATCAGAACGACGTGGCCAACCCAGGTCGCGCGGAAACACACGCCTGGCGCTGCACGGCTACGGCCCCGCGGCGCCGACCGCGCGCGAAAAGTAGATGTCGCCGCCGTCGCGACGGGTGTCCTGCCACACGACCAAGACGTTCCCGCCCTGCACGACCAGCCCCTTGTAGTCGCCCAGGAAGTCGGTGTTGGCGGTGCCGCGCCCGTCCGTGATCTGCATGTTCTTCTCGAACCCCGTCGTGGGATCGGTCGCCCGCGCGTACCAGGTTTCATTCTGGCCGTTGCGCAGATCCGTCCAGGCCACGTGGACGCGGCCATGGCTGTCGACGCCCACCCAAGACTCGAACTGTCGCGAGGCGTTGGTGTTGTCGTTGACGCGGATCGGGGCCGTCCAGGTGTCGCCGCTGTTCCTGGTGTACACCACCCAGACGTCGTCGTCGGCCTGTCCGCCGGTCATGCGGCTGGTCCAGGTGAAGGCGGCGAAGCGACCGGTGGGATCAGCGCCGGCGCCGACGATGGGATGCTGCCGTGGGCTGCAGCTGAAACAGAACGAACCCATGTTGGCGACCAGATCCCGGGTGGCGTCCCAGGTGTCGCCGTTGTTCCGGCTGCGCAGGTAACGCAGCTGATTCTGTTGCGAGTCAAGGTTGTAAGGAACGTGAACCACGCCCGTGGTCGACGTGGTGATCGCGGTTCCGTGGATGATGTTGCCCAGCGACTGCGTCGGACCCCAGGTGAGACCGCGATCCACCGAGCGTTTGATGCCGCCGGGGTTGCCCAACCAGGAAACGAACACGGTACCCTCGGTCACGCCGCCGGCGGCGTAGGGTTTGTCGGGCGCGTTCTGAATGCTTCGAATCGCGGACCAGGTGACGCCTTTGTCGGTCGATGTCATCAACCGGATGTTGCCCGTGGTTCCGACGTTCACATATTCCTGACAGATGGCGTAGAACGTGCCGCCACCGTCGATGGCTACCGCCGGATCGCCGACGAACATGCCGGTCGCGTTGGGAATCGATACGTTCCTGCTCCAGGTCGCGCCGCCGTCGGTGGAAAACGAAAACGCGCAGACCCGCGTCGCGCGCTCGTCCATCCAGCCGGCCAGCACGGTTCCGTTCGGTCCGGCGGCCATCGCCACCTCGGTTTGACGGCCGCTCCCGGTATCGTCGTTCAGACGAACGTTCGGGCTCCATGCGACGGCACCCGGCGCCGGCGTTCCCCCCCCGCCACCGGTTGCGGTCGCTCCGCCGGCCGCCCCTGCCGACCCTGGTCCGCCGCCTCGTCCGGCGCCGCCGCCGGTGGCGCCTCCCGTCGCGCGGCCTCCGCCTCCGCCCGTGCCCGCGCTCGTGCCGCCTCCGGTGCCGGATATGCCCGCGATGCCCGAACCACCCGAGCCACCCGAACCCGGGGAACCTCCCGTCGCTGAACCTCCCGTCGCTGAACCTCCGTCCGTGCCGACCACGCCCCCGCTTGCGGTCGAACCACCACTGCCGATCCCGCCTCCCGTTCCCACAGGGACACCACCTGATCCCAACGTTCCCCCGGTCGCGACGCCTTGCCCGCCCGATCCGGCGGCATCGATCCGCGCATCGGCGCCCGCGTCCATGCCGTCAATACCCACGTCCGACGACGGCACGCACGACCACAAGACCGAACCGGCGATCAAAGCCGCCGGCATCCAGAACCGACCGTCCACAACGCGTCGAGGAAAAAATGGGCGCACGTTAGATGAGAGACCACCTCCAGCCAGATCGGCCCGCAAGCAGTGCGTTTTCGCGTCGATTACGGGCGGGATTGCGGCTACGGCTAGACGAGGGGCGGCTTGGTCCAGTTCTCGACCAGCAGGCCCGGCACGCGCGAAAACTCGGCGTCGTTGTTGGTGACGACGATCAGGTCGTGGGCAAGGGCCGTCGCGGCGATCAGGGCGTCGTTCCCACCGATCATGCGTCCCGTCGTCTCGAGGTGGGCGCGCAGCGTCGAGTAGGGCTCCGCGGCCTTCTCGTCAAAGGGGAGGATCCGGAATGGCTTCAGGAAGCGATCCCAAGCCCGACGTACCCCCAGCGGATCGTGGGATTTCGCCGCACCCGTCCACGCCTCGGCCACGGTCACGGCACTCACCCGGAAATCGTCGGGGCCGAGAGCGTTCAGCCGCTCGGCCACCCCGTGCCGACGCTTCAGGGCGAAGCTGCAGATGTCGGTGTCGAGGAGGTATCTCACCGCGCGCTTCGACGAGGCGTCAGCGGAGGCGGCACGGGATCCGCCGGCAGTTCAAAATCGGGATCCAGGACGGGGAGCGTCTCCCAGAAGCCGCGCGGCCACCTCGATCGCGTAAGCGGTTCGATGATGACCGCGTCCCCCTCCCGCCGGATTCGCACTTCCTTGCCGGGGAATCGGAATTCCTTCGGCAACCGCACGGCCTGACTACGACCGTTCATGAAGAGCTTTGCCGTTGCCATGATCTATACCAGGACTATACCACCGATGTGGTCCCACCACACCGCGTCGCGCGCTCCGGCTCTCGCTAGTTGATAAACCGAAGGCACGCCGAAGGCTATGTCGGGAACTTGCAGACGCTTCGATTGCGCGAACTCTTCGAAGTAGGGGCGCTGGCCCCATCTGCTACCTGATTTCGGAGAGTTCGCACTTGATCCCGACAACAGAAACCGGAGCTTGCGTCGCTCGATCAGGTGATGAACCTCGTTGCGTTTTTCGCGGTGTGCCGGTCATCTTGCGCCGATGCACAGTGTGCACTACCCTGTCGGTGTGCCGACGATCCATCGCCTCGGGGCGATTCGGATCTGTGTGTACATGGACGATCACAACCCGCCTCACTTTCATGCCCTCCTTGCGCAGGAGGCCGTGCAAATCAAGATCTCCGATCTGACGGTGCTCGCCGGGGCGCTGCCCCCGGGTGCCCTTCGTCGCGTACTCGACTGGGCCGCTGACAACCAAGACTTCCTGGCGGCCGCGTGGTCGAAACGGAACTGAGGACCATCATGTCGCATCGGATCGCGCTTGTTGAACCGGACCCCAAGACGTTTCGTCTGACCCTGCGCTGGATGAACGGAACCATCACGGTGAAGGACATGCGGAAGGACATCGACCGACGCGCGATGTTCGGTGCCCTCTCGGACCCGCGCGTGTTCCGGCGGGTGCGGGTCCTCGACGATGGATACGCGATTGGCTGGCCCGGGACCGCCGTCGACTTTGCGGCGGATGCGCTCTGGTACCAGGCACATCCACGCCAGATGCCTTTTGCCGACGAGGTCATGACCGCGGCGGACTTCAAGCGCTGGCTTCAGAACCAGGGCCTGTCGCTTTCCGCGGCGGCGGAGGTGCTGGGGCTCTCGCGGCGCGCGGTGGCTTATTACACGAGCGGAAAGCGGCGAATCCCGCGCGTGCTGTTTCTGGCCTGCATGGCCCTGGCCGGCGGACGGCGCAGGGCGCGCGCGGTGGCGTGACCCGGTGGGCGGGGAACTGGTCAAAGTGAAGCGACCGTCAAGGTCCGGCGTGCGGTGGATCCGCCCAGGGGCGAAGGTTCTACGCCAGCAGCAGCGGAACGCCGGCTGCGCGGATCAACTTGAAATCCCCATCCGACGTCAGGATCGGCACCCGGTGGGCCAGGGCGTAGCAGGCGATCAGAAGATCGAGCGTCTTGACGGTAATGCCCTTTGGTTGGAGGGCGAAGCCGAGCTCCCCCGCTTCCGCCCATAGGTTGGAGGGCTGCGCCAAAAACCTGCAACCGCCGAGGTGAAGCAGGACCTGCGCGCGCTCCGCACGGGAGCGCAGCCCTCTGTGTAGCTCCGTCTGTACGGGACCGCAGATTGCCGCGTCCCCGTCTTCAAGGGCACGGTCGACGTCGTCGGCGCACGGACCTTTGCCCCTGAAGAAGTCGATCCAGGCCGAAGTGTCGATCAGGACCACCTGGGATCACCGTCGCGTCTGGCCGAGATCCAGCTTGAAGTGGATCTTGCCCCGCAGAGCGCGCAACGCCGACCTATGTGCGCGTCGATCCAATTCCTCCAACGCTTCGACGATCGTCGGAGTGATACCCCAGCCCGTGACGGACATTGCCCGCGACAGCGTGTCCTCCGGAAGGTTCACCGTGACCTTCTTCATCTTGTCGGCCATCAAGGTAGTGTAAAGACGCCATACAATACTGGCAAGATGTATGGTGTTCGAACGTCAGAATGCCGGAATTTGTCGCGACGCACTTAGATCCGCTCGTACGACGACAGGTCGATCTGCATGAACTCCGGCGCCTTTTCCTGCTGCGAACGGACAGCGTCGTCCGGATAAGCGGCGGCGTGGGCGTGGCGGCACTACCCGGTTCACGTGATCAGGTCGCCGGCCCACAGGCGCTTCAGGAACGTGCCGTAGGGCAGGATATCGACGCCCTCGACCTTGAGGGGGCGCTCGCCCGCGTAGACGCCCAGGCAGCGCACGCCGGGGATCTCTTCGCTGACGCGACGAAAACCTTTGAGGTGGTCCTTGTGCCACCTGGTCGTGGATTTGATCTCGATCGCCACGTGGCCTTTGTTCGACTCGAACAGCAGATCAACCTCGACGGCGTCGTGGGTACGAAAGTACGCCAACGGGTACGCGCGCTCCGTGTACGAGAGCCAAGCACGGATCTCGTGCAGCAGGTACGTCTCGAAGAGGATACCCAGCTCGTCGGGCGTCGGGGGATACGCCAGCCGGCCGCCGAGTGTGCGTGCGACGCCCGCGTCGAAAAAATAGAACTTCGGGTGCGTGACGACCTTTGTCTTGCGTCGCGGGCGCCAGGCGGGCAACCAGAATCCCAACAGGGTGTCGATCAGAACCTCGAAGTATCCCTGCACAGTCTGCCGGGCGACCTGCGCGTCGCTGGCAATATTGCTGGCGTTGGTCACCATGCCGTTCTGACGGGCAGCCACCTCCAGGAAACGGGCGAACCCGCCAATGTTGCGCGTCAGGGCCTCCGACTGAACCTCTTCGCGGAGGTACGTCTCGCAGTAAGCCCGAAGGTACGGCTGGGGACGTTCCAGGGTCGCCGTTCGCGGCAGCATCCCGAACGCCACGCGTTCCAAGGGCGGGATCGTGCCGCATTCGTGTGATACCAGGGGAAAGAAGTCAGCGCGCAGGGCACGGCCCGCCAGCAGGTTCGTACCCCCGCGGCGCAGCTTGCGCGCACTTGATCCCGACAACAGAAACCGGAGCTTGCGCCGCTCGATCAGGTGATGAACCTCGTCAAGCAGGGCGGGCACCTTCTGAACCTCGTCGATCACAACCCAGCTGCCTGGCGCCAGGGATGAAAGCTCGTGGGTGAGTACGGAGGGATCCCGGGCCAGACGAAGGGCCTCGGATGATCTCAGCAGATCGTACGACGGAGCCCGTGGGAAATTCTGCTCGATCCAGGTGGACTTGCCCGTGGCGCGTGGCCCCAGAAGCAGGGTCGTCTCAGCGGGGCGGGGCAAGAAACGTCGAAACATCACCGGCAATTATGCCGGAAATATGCCGACATGCCTTGCGTTTTTCCTGGGTCGTTCGCGCCCCAAGCTAAGCAGCGCGTTTTCCCGCCGATTCCTTGATGAGGGCCAGGCTCAATCTTAGGCCGAATGGCCTCAGCAGACGATTGAGCGTTTCTTGGGTTGGATTGTGCCGCGGGTGGATCGCGCGCAGAACGTTTGAACTGGCCACATCCACGCGCGAAGCAAACTCTTTAACCCCCATCGTCCGAATCACCTTCCCAAGGGCCTCCTGAAGGGAGATCCCTTCGTCCAGCGAAGCCACCAAAAACGCTCGCGCAAAGCCCGGATCCCGTAGGTCCCGGGCAAGGCCTTCACTCCAGTCTTTACTGCGCTTTGCCATGTTTTAACGCCTCCAAAAATTGGGCCCAGTATCTCTTTGCGACCCGGATATCTGCCGTTTGCGAGCGCTTGTCTCCGCCCAAGAGTAAGAGGACGATCTCTTGACCGACTTGGCCGAAGTAGAGCCGGTATCCGGATCCAAACATCAGCCGCGCCTCCCACACGCCGTCCCCAAGCGATTTGTGGTCACCCAGATTTGAAACCTCGAATCGCAGAACCCTGGCTTGAACACGTGCCCTGATCGAAATATCCAGGGTCTCCAACCAACTGCGGTAGGGGCTTGTCCCCTCGTCCGTGAGAAATTCGCGGACAACCCGCTTCATGGCATTAAACATATCACGTCTGATATGTTTACGTCAGATTGGAGTCGTGGGGCCTTCGTACGGACCTGTTCCTCTTGCGGCACAGGGGGCGACGGTAGGGGATCTGGAGATCGGGCGTCGCGGTGCTTACGGAATCGGCGGTGGCGGGGGCGGCGGCGGGGGCGGCGGTGGTGCCGGCGGTAGCGGCGTCGTTCCGGGTGGTGGCGGCGTCTGGCCCGGCGGTGGGATCGGCGGCGGGACGGGCGTTCCGGTTTCGATCTGCACGCACGACGACAGATCGAACAGCATGAACTCCAGCGCCTTTTCCTGCGGCGACAGGTCGGTCGATGTTCCGCAACGCGTGGGGAACGGAACGATACCCAGATCCCCGCCACCCAACGAAACGTGGACGTCGCTGAAGACCATGCGCCCGCATTCCTTCTGCCCGACGGGGGCCGTGAACGAGAAATACTCGACCACGGTCGATGGATTGCGTTTCGGGTTGGTGGTGTAGAGCCATTGTTGCGCGACGCCCGCAATGACGGAGTCGACGGTATGCTCGGCGTCCTTGACGTCGTCCAGCTGTCCCGGCGTCATCGATGCACCGACGTTGACCAGCCATTCTCGTAAAGCGAGCCCTTTCGGGAAGGTCGTGTCGATGAATAGGGTGGTGGGCGGTGTCAACTGGGTCGCGCCCGAGGCGTACCTCACCACCTGTGGATACCCGGCGCTTGCGGTACCGTCCTCGGAGCGAACCCATTTGTTGTGGTAGTGCGATCCGAAGATCCGGCCGCCCATATCGGCGTAGCCGCGCACCGCCTGATACTGCGGGGCCGTTCGCCCCTCGGAGGGCTTCGAATCCCCCTCGCAGGCCATCAGGACGATATCGTAGCGCTTCATACTGGCGACGCTCGCCCAAAGCTCGTTGTAGCCCCGAAGGGGCGAACTGGCGCCATTGGTCGTGATCGTGGGTGACGCCCCCTGGCCCTGAAACAGGTGGATCCGCCCAGCGCCCGTGTCGTTGGTGAACTCGGCATCTTCCACGCCGACCCTTCGCAGCAAGCATTCGACAGCGTCGGACCTTCCCGTCGCGATCGCAATCAAAGGAATGTTCCCCTCGGTTTTGTTGCGCGGCAGCCGGGTTTGGTCCTTGTCGGTCAGCGCCGTCGACACACACGCCGGAACATTGGGTACCGTGATCTGTCGCCGCCATTTGCCGATCTGGATCACCACCGGGATGTTCGCGCCCGAGGGGACGTTCTTCATCGTGAAGCGCCCCTGCGCGTCGGTCAGCGCCGCCGCGATCGGTTGCCCCGAGATGGCGGAATCGCAGCGATCGCACGCGGCCCCCGATGGTATCGCGGACAGCGTCGTGTTCGGAACGTAGACCAGGATGTTGTACAGCGGGTTCTTGCCGGCGGGATCGTAGACGACGCCGGTCAGCGTCGTCGGCGACGTCGTCGCGCAGGCGTCCTTCATGATTTGGCACTGAAGGCCGCTGCACGTGCCGCCCATGCCTGGGCACGCGTGGTTCGCGGGGCAGGCAACGGCGCCCGGGCAGGTGGCCGGACAGTCCAGCGCCTTGCCGCAACCGTTGCCGATCTGCCCGCAGTACTGTCCCCCACCCATCGGGTTGCACGTTATCGGAACGCAGTTGGGATCGCCGCACACGCCCGTGATGCCTGTTCCCCCGCAGGTCTGCGGCGCGGTGCAGGTGCAGTCGATAGCCTTGCCGCAGCCGTCGCCGATCTTGCCGCAGTACTTTCCGCCGCCTGCAACGTCGCAGCCCGTCGGCACGCAGTTCGCCGGCACGCACACTCCTTCGGCGCTGCAGGTGTTGCCGCCCGCGCAGGCGCCGCAGTCCAGCGCCTCGCCGCAGCCGGAGCCGACCCGGCCGCAATACCTGACGCCGCCCGGGCCGTCGCAGGTCAACCGGACGCAGGTCGCGCCTTCGACGCACACGCGATCGGTGCACATCTGCCCGGCGCCCGGGCACGTGCCGCAATCCCTGGATGAACCGCAACCGTCGCCGATCATGCCGCAGTAGCGCCCGCCCGTCGGTGTACACGACGCGGGCACGCAGACCGAGCCATCACCCGTTGTGGGAGCAGGCGCGTCCGGTCCGATGGGACGACTGGTGTCGATGGCCGGCGCGATATCGGCGCCCGCCGGGACGTCGATTCCGCTGTCGCCGCCGCCTGGGCCGACGGGAACCGTTGAGGTGTTCACCTTGGCGCAGGCGCCCAGCAGCCCGAAAGCCGCGCAACAACAGAGCCAAATCGACACCCGAGGATTTCTTTCCATCATTTCCTCCACTTGTCCTCCACTGGCCTGTTTGCGCTTGCCCTTGGTCACGACCCTTTCGGGTCCACCCGGTCCGAGGGTGTTCTTCGGTGTCCGGTGGGGGCATCCACGGTTCAGCGCGGGCAAAACCCGTACCTTGAGGTGGCCGGGAATCCCGGACGGAGTTGTAAGATCTGCCGCATAATCGACATCGTGCCGTCCGATTGTCCGCCCCTGTTCGCGCGCAGACTGGTGATGCGCGCGGTGGGCATGGTGGTGATTTCGGCGATGGGTACGGGGTGTGCCACGACATCGGGGGCCGTCCCGGCGGCTGGCGCGGCGAACGCCGCCGCCCTTCGTGTGATGACGTTCAACATCCGATACGGCAGCGCGCCCGACGGCGCGGATGCGTGGCCGTTGCGGCGCGATCTGGCGTTGCGTGTGATGCGTGACTTCGGCGCTGACGTGCTGGGACTTCAAGAGGCGTTGCGCTTTCAGTTGGACGAGATCGCGCAAGCGCTGCCGCAGTATGGTGAGGTCGGCGTGGGTAGGGACGACGGTCTTCGCGCGGGAGAGTACGCGGCGATTTTTTACGACCGTCGTCGTCTGACGGTGCTTGATCAGGGTTGGTTCTGGTTGTCCGATACGCCTGACGTGCCTGGATCGATGACCTGGGGCAATCGTTATCCGCGCATCGTCACGTGGGCGCGTTTCGCGGATCGGGTGTCGGGAGGCGCGGGGGCGTTCTATGCCTTCAACACGCACTGGGATCACGAATCGCAGCCGGCCCGTGAGCGCGGCGCCGGTTTGTTGATGGACCGGATCAAGGCGCGCGCCGCAATGACGGATCCGGTTCTGCTGCTGGGCGATTTCAACGTTGGCCCCGACAACCCAGCGTTCCAGACGTTGCTGGCGCCGTGGGGCGACGCACCCGGGGCGGATCGCCTGACCGAGACGTTTGGGGTGGTTCACCCATCGGTGACCGAGCAGATCGGCACGTTCCACACGTTCCGGGGCGACCGCG
>JANOJB010000386.1:0-4691 GCA_031407985.1 Pseudomonadota bacterium
TGGGAGGAATCAAGAACACCAGTTGCGTGGACAGCGCCAACGGCTGCCGGTGCGCGTACACCTCCGAATCCGACGCCGCCGGGACGAACCTGACGGGAACGTGGAATACGATTGGTTCCGTTCTGACTCACTTTGCCGGCAGTCAGCTGTTGCCGTCCCAGGTCGACTTCTGTCAGGAAGGCGATCAACTGACCATGTGGGGCCGCGGGCGGACCAGCATCATCGATATTCCGGGCGTTCGGACCCTACAGTTTCGTCGCATCGCGTGCGGCAACGGATTCGTGGAGCGCGGCGAGGACTGCGAGCCCCCGAACGCGGCGACGTGCAGTGCGTCCTGTCTGAAGATCCCGTGATCCGGGCCGTGCCGAGACGCGACCGGTCTAGAAGAACAGCCTGAATCCCAGCTGGCCCCGTTGGTTGCGGCCCTTGGGATGCGCGCCGCTGAACGGCAGATCGCCGAAGGTCTGCTGCGCGATTTGATAGGAGAAGCCGACCTGCGTGGCGGGGGTCAGGGTCAGAAAGACGTTGCCGTCCAGGTAATCCTGACGAAAAAAAACTCCGCCGCGCGCAGCCTCGGGTGTCAAGGCAACGATGTTCCCGGATTTCAGGTGCGACAACGTCGCCGAGATCCACAAGCGGCCAGACTGAATCGGCAGGTAGTACTGCAAGCCCACGACGAACGCGCGCCAGTCGATCGTCTTCAGGTTTCCGTTGCTGTCGTACGTGACAATGCCGCTGTCGATATTCTGGCGATAGATCGGTGGTGGCGTGATGTTCCCGGTGGGATCCGGAAGCAACGGAAAAAGCGCGCCACCGGTGAGGCCGGTGTACAGATCCGAGATACCGGTTCCCATCGAAACCTCGCCGGTCAGCGACAGCGCGTTGCCCCTGTCGGTGACGCTTGATGCCCGAACCACGGGTAGGAAGACGTTCGCGGCAAC
The DNA here is from genome assembly GCA_031407985.1 of Pseudomonadota bacterium. Classification (GTDB taxonomy): domain Bacteria; phylum Myxococcota_A; class Polyangia; order Fen-1088; family Fen-1088; genus FEN-1088. The sequence goes on from JANOJB010000386.1 coordinate 942, forward strand.
TCCCCATCCGAACGTCACCTTCGCGTCGCCGGGCATGGTCAGGAACTCGGCGACCGCGAAACGACGCCCCACGCCCGACACACCGATGGCCAGCGGCAACACGGCCGGTTGACCGAAGCCCTGGGCGCTGATCCCCTTCCGGCCGTTCAGCGCCAACTTGATGCCGCCCTGAACGTCCGGCATTTCCGAATCGCGCTGGACGGGACGCACGGCCGCGACGGCCACGCTGATCTGGGCTGCTTCGGTACCCAACGTCTTTGACAGGCGAATCTGTGGATTGCGGTGGTACAGCTCGCCTGCCACACCCAGGAACGCCAGACTATTTTGGTAGAAGCCTTCGCCGCCCCAGCCAAACAGATCGTGGTAGTGGCCGGCCAGAACGTCCAACACCGGCGTTTCAATCCGCAGGTAGAACAGGCGCATGCGCACCGTCGGTGCCGTGAAGACGGTCTGCTCGGTGGCGTCGGTCTGCGGAACGCCGAAGAAATCGACCTCGGCCTGTCCGGAGGTCTTCATCGCCCCAAGCGTGGGCGACGTCGACGTCGACGACGCGGGCGACGCGATCCGGACACCCAACAACGAATTGTTCGCGGTGAACTGCGTGCGCGCGTGGGCGCCCGCGTAGGAGCCCGGCCTGGCAATCGGCGCGTTGTTCGACGCCGCCCCGTAGCTTTGCGTGGTGTCGCGCATGGCATCGAATTCGACGAAGCCATAGAACCGTGACGTCCACGCGTCGGGGGCAACCGCTGTCCCGACCGAATCTGGCGCGACTGGCGCGCCTGGCGCGGCTGGCGCCGCTGACGCCGCTGGCACAACTGGTGCGCCTGACGCCGCTGACGCCGCTGGCGCGCCTGACGCCGCTGGCGCGCCTGACGCCGCTGGCACGCCGCCGGTCGCCGCTGGCTGGTTGTTCGGCGTGTCGACGCGGATCGCCGGTGCTTCCACGGCCCCCGCTCCGCCCGGCACGGTCAGAAGCGGTGGCCGCGCCCACACGGGGCCGGTGAGCAGAAGGACCGCCGTTGTCACCGCGCTGGGGATCTTGACCATCGTCATTTCATTCTCCAGGAGAGAAATACCGCTGTGGCGTCGCGGGCCCGCGGAGCCTACACCAAGCTGGCATCGCCGCAGTGGCTGCGGCTGGCTCGCCTGTGAGGAAAATGAAGGCCGGCAGTAGCAGACCATGCGGATTTCGGACCATCGTCCGTTCCCATGAATCTCCGCCGATCCTTCACCTTGACAACCTGGGACGGGGGTGGGAGATGGCCACCACGACTGGCCGCCTGATCGAAGGAGACGATCCTGATGTACACGGCAACAACACGGACTTGGGTGGCGGCTGCGCTGGCCGGTCTTGTCCTGGGAACGGCCGCCTGCGGAGTGTCGAAAATCCCCACGGAGCCTGTGCCGGTCCCGGTCGATGATCCGCCGCCCCAGGTGGTTCCAATCCGCCGTCTGACCAACGCCGAATATCTGGCATCGGTGACCGATCTGTTTGCCGGCACGACCCTCCCCGACCTGACCTTCGTGCCGGACAACAAGATCCTCGGCTTCCTGAATTTGTCCAGCTCGCAGACCAGCAGCCTGGTGCGCATGGAACAATACGAATCGGCCGGCCAGGCAATCGCTCGGGTGGTGGCTGCCGATCCGACGGCACTGACCGGCTGTGACGCCGCGACCTCCAGCGAACTGGCGTGCGCCGAGCCCTACCTTCATGCGCTTGGCAAACGAGCCTACCGTCGCCCCCTTTCGGCAACCGAGAAGCAGGCGCTGACGGCGCTGCTGATGCGCAACGAGGGGACGGTCGACTACCCCACCCGACTGGGCCTGGCGATTCAAGGTGTGTTGCTGTCCCCGAAATTCCTGTTTCGCGCCGAGTTTGGAGATTCCACCGCCGCCGACACCGGTACCGCGGGTGTCAAGCCGCTGACGCCCTGGGAGCTGGCCACCCGGCTGTCATTCCTGATCAACGGATCCCTGCCCGACGCCGAGCTGGCGGCCGCCGCGGATACGGGGCTCTTGTCGACGCCGGCCGAGGTGCGGGCACAGGCGGACCGCTTGTTGGCCCTGCCCCGATCGCAGGCGCACCTGGTCGACTTTCACCAAATGTGGCTGGGAATCGAATCGATCAACGCGCTCTCCAAGAGTCAAACCGATTTCCCCACGTTCACGCCCGAGCTGACGTTTTACATGGGCCAGGAGACGCGGCGTTTTCTGCAGAACGTTCTGTTCACGCAGGCTGGATCGTTCGCGGACCTGTTCACCGGCGGCTACACGTTCGCCAACGCGCAGCTGGCGGCGTTTTACGGCGTACCCGCGCCGGCCACGGATTGGGATCGCGTCGAACTGGATCCCACCCGCCGTTCGGGGTTGCTGACGCAGGCGTCGCTGCTGGCGACGATGGCGAAGGAAGATCGCACCGATCCCGTCCGCCGGGGCAAGTTCGTTCTGGAAAGGCTGCTGTGCCGGAATGTGATACCGCCACCGCCGGCGGCCGTCGCGCAGTTCAAACCGCTGGATCTCAGCAAGACGGCCCGGCAACAGTTCGAGTCCCACAATCAAATCAGTCCCGCCTGCGGCGCCTGCCACAAGACGTTGGATCCCCTGGGTCTGCCGTTCGAACACTACGACGCCTCGGGACAGTGGAGGGATGACGATCGCGGCATGACGATCGACGTCACCGGTAAGGTCGACCGCATCGGCCCCGATGGGAAAGTCGCGGAGTCCATCCCGTTCGACGGAATTCCGGGGCTGGCCAGCGTGCTGGTCGATCTGCCGGATTCGCGCACGTGTTACGTCGCGCAGTGGTTTCGGTTCGCGTCGGGCCGCCTGAACAACGACAGCGACAAAAACTTCCTGGACTGGCTTTCGGCCAAGTTCACGCGCGACACCAAGATCGTCGACATGGTGGCCGAACTGGTTCAAAGCAACAGCTTCCGCAACGTCAGGAGCGCGCCATGAGTCGGCCCACCACCATCCGTGCCATTCCGCGCCGTCTGTCGCGCCGCACCCTGTTGAGGGGAGCGATGGGAGGCGTCGCGCTGCCACTGATGGAAGCCATGCTGCCGCGCACGCGCACCCTGCGGGCGCAGACCGTGGCCGCTCCCAAGCGTTTCGGCATCTTCTTCAGCCCGTGCGGAACCATTCCCGAGAACTGGGTCCCGACCGCGAACAACCCGACGCCGGCGGCAGGGACCGCGACCGTGCCCGCGATCTCGACGAACTTCACGCTGTCGACGATCTTGCAGCCCTTGGCGCCGCACCAGCAGGACATCGTCGTGATTCGCGGCGTGAACATGGAAACGGCGCGCATCGGCACCGTAGCGAACGTTCATGACCAGGGCATGACGCATATGTTGACCGCGATCCCACTGGTCAAAGGTCCGGCGGGGGCGGGCCGCGCCAATCATTTTCTGGACGGATCGGCGGGCGGGATTTCGATCGACCAGCACATCGCCAAGGCCATTGGAACGACCACGCTGCTGCCGTCACTGGAGCTGGGTGTCGAAACGTCGTCGACGTTCCTGGAGGCGATGGTGACCCGCATGTCCTACGGGCCCGTGGATCCAACGGATATGTCCAAGCGGGCGATTCCGGTGCCCGCGGTCGACGATCCGGTCCAGGTCTACACGCGCCTGTTCGGCACGGCCAGCGGCGGCACGCCCGCCCAGATCATGGCCGCGCTGCGGAACCGTCAGTCGGTGTTGGACTACGTCGGCGGCGACTATGCCGATCTGATGGGCAAACTGGGGG